>MNEG01000151.1 GCA_001917585.1 Candidatus Rokubacteria bacterium 13_1_40CM_68_15 | reverse complement strand
CTGGAAGAGCAGCGTGACGTACGCGATGTCCTCGAGGCCGTTGACGTGGGAGGAATCGTAGGCGGACACCGCGGCCGGGCGCTTGTCGAGCCAGTAGTCCATGATGGAGAAATCGTGGGGCGCCAGATCCCACAGCACGTTGCTGTCGGACTGGACGAGACCGAGGTTCACGCGGACCGAATCGAAGTAGTAGACGCGTCCGAGCTCGCCACGCTCGAGGATTTGCTTCACCTTGCGGACCGCGCTCGTGTAGACGAACGTGTGGTCCACCATCAGGACGACGTTGGCGCGGAATGCAACGCGGCCTTCGCCAGCTCGTAGTGGGACGTGATCGGGGTCGCCACCACCACCGCATCGACGGTGGGATCCGCGATGAGCGCCGCGGCGTCGTCCACGACGGCGGCTCCCGGGCACTGGCGGGCGGCCGCCGCGCGGCGCTCGGCGCGGAGATCGCTGATCGCCACGACCCGGGCCCCCTCGCAGTCGGCGAAGTTGCGGACGAGGTTCGGACCCCAGTACCCGTAGCCGATGACGCCGATGTTGACCATCACGACCTCCCCGCGGCCAGCGCGCTGGCGGCGAGCCGCCCGAGCTGGGGATTGGTGGCGAAGCGTTCGACGAGCTGTTGAAGCTCGCGGGCTTTCCTCATCTCGGGCCAGCGCTCGACGATGGCGGTGAGGCGGTCCCGCGCGCCGCCGAGGTCGCCCTTCTTGATCAGGCAGAGTGCGTGGTTCAAGCGGAAGTCGGCCCGCTCCGGATAGCGCTCCACGGCACCGGCCAGGCATTCCTCGGCGGCGTCGAGGGCGCCGCCGCGAAGGCAGGCGGAGCCGAGAGCGAAGAGCACGTCGGCCGAGTCCGGTGCCAGCGCGACGGCTCGACGGTACGCGTCCATCATGCCGTCGCGATCGCCGATGATCTCGCGGCACTGGGCGAGCGCCAGCAGCGGGGCCACCTTGTCCGGCGCGGCCTCGACCAGCCGCGCGTAGGCGTCGACGGCCTCCTCGTATCGCCCCGCGCGCGTGAGGTTCTCGGCGAGCAGCGACAGGACGGGTACCATCGTGGGCTCGCGCTCGAGGACGAGGCGCGCCTCGGCCACCGATTCGGCATGCCGGCCGAGCTCGCTCAGTGTCACCGCGCGCTGGATGTGGTAGGGCACGTCGTCGCGGCCGGCCGCGGCCAGGCGCTCGAGCGCCGCGAAGCCGCGCGCCCAGTCGCCGGCGTCGCCCGAGGTCAGGGCCAGCAGCCAGAGGCTGTCGCCGTGCCGGGGATTCACGGCCAGCGCCTGATCGAAGCACGTCATCGCCTCGCCGAGCTTCCGCTGGTGGGCGAGCGTGCAGCCGTGCGGGAACTGGATCAGCCACGGTGAGATCTCGTACTCGCCGTGTTCCCGCTGTCCGGCCACGAGCTCGAGCGCCGTCGTGAAGTGGCGCTCGGCCTCCTCCCACTTCTGCTCGGCCATGGCGTGGTTGCCCATGATCACGCGGATCGGAATCAGCGTGTCGTCGAGGGAGAGCGCCGACTCGAGCAGGTGGCGCGCCTCGCTGCGATCACCCGCCTTGTTCCGCTGGAAGAGCGCCGCGCCCAGGTTCTGAAGGGCCACGACGATGACGCCCGGCGAGAGCGTCAGTCGGGACACCTGGAGCAGCCGCAGCGAGCGACGGTAGGCGTCGATGGCGTCGTCGAGACGGCCGCTCATCACGTAGGTCTCGGCCAGCTGGAACCAGCCCGGCGCGTAATCGGGCTCGGCCTGGAGCTGGCGCTCGAGAAGCACGATGTTGCGCCGCGCCTTGGCCTGCATGGCGTCGGCCGAGAGCGTGTAGCCCGAGTGAAGCACTTCGACCGGGCACTTGACGATCGGCCCGTGTCCGACCAGGCTCGTCACGACCTGCTCGTGGATGACGCCTTCCCAGCGGACGCCGGGCAGATTGCGGAAGAGCCGGGGGAACCAGTTCAGGCGCACGAGGCCGCCGTCGCCTTCGCGCGGGCAGACGATCTTGATGTCGTAACCCACGACGTTGCCGGGCTCGTCGCACGCCCGGCGCAGGGCCGGCCCCGACTCGGGCGTGAGGACCTCGTCGGCGTCGAGCGCGAGGATCCAGTCGCCGGTCGCGTGACGCAGCGACTCGTTGCGGGCGGCGGCGAAGTCGTCGCGCCAGGCCCACTCGTGGACTCGGGCCCCGAAGCCGTCGGCGATCTCGCGTGTACGGTCGGTCGAGCCGGTGTCGACGACGACGATCTCGTCCACCCACGGCTGCGCCGCTTCGAGGCACGCGGGCAGGGTGCGCTCCTCGTTCTTCACGATCATCGTGAGCCAGATGCGAGCGCCCATGACGGCCACGAAGAGCGCGTCACCGTGGCCCGTCGTGCGGTCACCCAGGCCGACGGCGACGAGACGCTGCACCGTCGCCGAGACGACCGCGCGCCACACGCCGTCGAGATCGAGCAGGTATGGCGGCGTCGCCACTTGGAAGCCGCGGGCGCGGCGGATTCGGAAGCCCGGCCACGTGAAGGGCGCGCCCAGATCGTCGCGATAGCCGACGAGATCGCCCCACCACTCATCGGGGCCGAGGCGCTCGAGCCGGAGCCCGGTGACGTGGAAGGCGCCGGGCGGGCAGAGGGCGAGCGAGGCGCGGACTTCGCCCAGTGTCCAGGGGAACACCGGCGCGGTCTCGGGGATCAGCGGGCGGACCGACGCGCGCATTGAGTGCCATCCTTGGCTCGAGGCTCTGGTTTGCGCCGGCGCAGCTCGCGCGGGGCCCGGGCCAGGGCGTCGGTGAGCCCGGGCTGGCCGAGCGCCGCCGCCCGGTTGTTGTCCTGGATCTTGAGGTAGATCTCTTCGCGATGGATCGCGACGTCGCTGGGCGCGCTGACGCCGAGCCGCACGTCACGTCCGCGGACATCGAGCACGACGAGCTCGATGTCCGCGCCGATGCGCAGCCGTTCGCCGATGCGCCGGGTCAGGACCAGCATCGCGCTAGGCCGGCCGCGGGGCTGCGATCGGCAGCGTCTCGTCGGGGAGGATGACCTGGCAGCCCAGCCGCGTGTCGAGATTGATCACGATCGGCGCGCGCAGGTTGACGATGATCTCGGCGGCGTTGAGCCCGATGGAGGCGACCGCATAGTAGGCGATGGCGTCCTCGCCGGCCTCGCCGAGCGGCGCCAGAGCCGTCCGCGAGGGCCGCACGGCGAGCGTGGCGGGCGCCAGCGGCATCAGCGGCAGCGCCACCTCCGGCCGCTCGAGCGCGGCCAGGAAGATGAACGGGTCGCACTCCTCCCGCGTCACGAGCAGGAACTGCCGAAGCTGCTCGAAGCCCGGGATGCCTTGCGGGAACCGGATCACGTCTTCGGTGCTGTAGCTGACGTCGCCAAGCTTCGGCGACTGGTACACGAGCGCTGTGTCGAGCATCGTCATTTGAGGAACTCCAGAAGTGAGGGTTGAATGGCCTGCGACGCCGCGTACAGCGCGGCCTGGTAGACGGCTTCTTGCTGTGACAGATCCACGGCAACCTTGGCCACGTCGGCGTCGGCGATGGCGCTGAGCGCCGCCTTGGCCGCCGTACGCGCCGTGTCGTTCGCCGAGGTCGCGCGGTCGATGGTCTGGAGCTGGCTGCCGACCACGGATTGCGCGGAGCTGAGCCGCGCCGTCACCGTCTGGAACTGGTCGATGACGGCACTCACCCCGGCCTGGTTGTTGGTGTTCAGCGCGTCCCGGAGCTGGATCAGCAGCGCGGGCAGGAACGTCGGATCCGTATCGGCGCCCAGGACGGCGGTGCCACCGACGTTCGTCTGCGCGGTGACGCCGTCGCTCACGGTGGCGTCGATCGCCCCGTCCACACCGCGCGGGTTCCAGGTGACGGCGGTGATGTCGCCGTTCACGTTGCGCGTGACGGTGAGGGGCGCCGTGCGCGTCTCCCGACCACCCAGCAGGTCGCGGCCGTGCTCGTTGGTGTTGCCGCCGCCCACGACCTCTTCCAGGATCTGGTTCACCTCGGTGGCCATCCCCGCGCGCTCGCCGGCGCCCAGGCCGCCGTTGGCGCCGGCCACGGCCAGCTCCTGAGCGCGGCCGGAGAGCCCGCTGAGCGTGTCGAGGAGATCGTTGGTGGCCGTCAGCGGCGCCTGCGCCGCGGTGGCCTGACGATCGTATTGATCGAGGGTCGCGACGCGCGCGGTCAGCCGTGTGGCCGTGCTGCAGTCGGCGGGATCGTCGGACAGCACGTTGATGCGCCGCGCGGTCCCCAGCTGATTCTGGGTCTTCGCCATCCGGCCCAGGCTCTCGCGCAGGGCGGACAGGGCGCGGTCGGTCAGTAGCGTCCGGGTCACCCGCATCAGAGGACGCCGATCAGCGACTGGATCATGTCGTTGACGCTGGTGATGTACCGCGCCGACGCCTCGTAGGCGTGCTGGTACCTGACCAGCGCGAGCTGGGGCCGCGCCGACGAAAAGCCCGGCGTCGCATCGAGCGCGCGCCGGTCCCGATCAGCTGGAAGAGTCCGGACACGCCTCAGGCCCGCCTGTCGATCACGGAGCGAGCGCCCCGGGTGAGCGCACCGGCTGCCGTGTACTGGTGGTTGAGCCCGGCAGCCTCGCAGATCAGATCGAGCGTCGTATCGAACAGCCGCAGAGCCCGGTGCAACAGCGCGGTCACGCGGCGATTCATCACGTCGACGATCGGCAGCGTGGTCTCGAGCCGAGCCCGGGCGCGACCGAGCGAGCCCGTCGCCGTTTCAGGCACCTCGCCGAAACGCGCATCGCGCCGGCCGGTGAGCTGGGTGACCAGCGTCTCGCGGGAGTTCTCGAGCAGACGAAGTTGGAGCACGAGGGTTTCGGTACGGGCGAGACATTCCCCGACGACGCGGGTGTTGCCGGCGATGAGCGCGGCTTCCTCCTCGTGCAGCAGGTCGAGGAGGTCCTCGTAGAGATCGGCCTCCCGATCCAGCACTTCGGCCAGGCTCGACGAGGCGCTCACCGGGCGCCTCCATCGAGACCGAGGCTAGGAGGTGACGACTCCGTGGCCGAGCAGAGCCTTGGCGATGCGGTCGGTATCGGGGACCAGGCTGCCCGTCTGGATCTGGCGACGAAGGGTTTCGACCCGATCGGTCCGCACATCGGGAACATCGAGCGCGGCTCGCCGAGTTTCCTGGAAGGCCTGGGCCCGATTGGACAGGGTGACGCGGTCGTCCGATGCGCGTTCAGTGTTCCAGGCGGAAGACGACGACTCGACGGCGCGGGCGCTAAGGGATTCGTCGGCCGGGTTGGTGCCTCGAGATTGAACGTCGCGAATGTCCATGAGTACTGGGTCTCCTCCCCCCCCACTTCTGGGGTGCCGGTAAGGTGATCGGCATGGTGGTGCCCGATCCGGAGGGAGGGAATCAAAATTTCGAGGGTCACCGAATGACGTCCTTGAGGCCAAGACCACCGACCTTGGCCAGGTGCTCGGCCAACTGATCGTCGAACGTCTCCGTATAAAGGCCCGTCATCGAAGAGTCCTCACCATCGACGCGCTGACGCTCGCCCGGAACTGGTGGAGGATCTGGCGCAGGAAGATGGCCTCGAATCCCTCAGCTGCCTTGCCGATCTGGCCACGGTCGGCGGTGGCCTTGGCCTGGGCCTGGGCGGCGGTCGCCCGCGCCGCCGCGACGTGACCGAGATCGAGCCCGGCGATGGGGTCCATCACATGACCTCGAGATCGGCCTGAAGCGCGCCGGCCCGCTTGATCGCCTGGAGGATCGAGATCAGGTCGCGCGGCGTGGCGCCGATGGCGTTCAGCCCCGAGACCACGACGCCGATCGATGCGCCGGCCGGGACCACGGCGAGCGGCGTCGAGCCTTCCTTGACCTGCGTATCGGTCTTGGGCACGAGCACCGTCCGGGCGCCCTTCGGCGCGAACGGCCCGGGCTGCGAGACCTGGAACTCCGACTTGATCTGGATCGAGAGGTTCCCGTGAGAGACGGCGACCGTCGAGAAGAGGGCGCGGATCATCGGCTCTCCTCAAGCTCCATTTGGCCGCCCGACGTCGTTGACGGCGCGGCTGACGGTCTCGTCGACGCCGCGCGCCGCCTTCTGGGCGGCCTCGTACACGCGGAGCGCATCGATCATCTCCACGAGCGTGAGGATGGGATTGACGTTGGATTGCTCGATGGCGCCCTGCCGCACCGTCACGTCGGTTGCCGTCGGCACGTCGAGGTCGGCCGGCACGGAGAAGCGCGTGCCCGCTTCCTTGTGCAGCTTCGTGAGATCGCGCGGCTCGACGATCATGAGCGTGCCCATCTGAGTGCCCTCCACGCTGACGTTGCCGCGCTCGTCGATCTCGACGCGGCCGCCGTTCGGCAGCGAGAGTGGCCGACCATCAGAGCCGGCCACGGCCATGCCGTCGTGCGTTCCGAGATTGCCGTCGGACAGGCGCGTGAACGTGCCGGCCCGCGTGAGCCGGTTGCCGTTCTCGCCGCGAACGACGAACAAGCCGCGACCCTCGAGCGCGAGGTCGAGCGGATTGCCGGTCTCGCGCACGGGACCGGGCGAGAAATCGACGCGGGTGTGAACCATGCCGGGAAGCTCGGGAAGGGGTGCCGCCGAGCCCTTAGGGGAGACGGACCCGGCGGCGCGGGGAGAGGTAAGGAACTCAGCCTGATCGGCCTTGTAGCCTGCTGCCGTCGCGTTGGCCAGGTTGTTGGCCAGGACCGCGAGCCGCTCGTTCTGAGCGTCCATGGCGGAAGCTGCAGTCTGAAGACCGCTTACCATGTGTCCCTCCGAGCGGGGACGAAGAGCATGGCCGATGCCAGAGGTGGACGTCAGGAATTACGGAGATTTCCGGAGCAGCCGGCCATCGGGTGGGCGGCAGAGCGGGCCGCCAGCGGCAAGACCTGCCGCCGGTGCAAATGAACCAGCTAGCGGTGCCCGGCGGGAATGCTGTCGGCCCTCGACGGGCTCGGGACGAACGGCCGCACGGACCCGATCGGCGAATTACTGGCCGCGGCGACCTCACGGAACTGGAGGTCGAAGATCGCCAGCACGTTGCGCAGCCGCTCGTACACATCGGCGACCGAGCTCACGGTGCGGTCGATGTGCTGCGAGGTCAGGTCCTGGAATTCCATGGCCGCCATGATCTTGAGCGCGCGCGCTGAGCGCGTTGAAACACGCCGCCGCCTCGGTGTCGCGCGGCGGAAGCTTGGCCTTCAGCCGCTCCAGGGCGCTGGTGAGCCGGGCTTGATCGTCCTGGGAGGTCCGGAGGGATACCGGCGACCAGGATCCGGGCGAGCCGGAGCGTTCGACGGGTTTCTTGTCAGGCACCGAGCCCCTGCGCTACTCTCGTTCCCACCTTTAACTGGTTCGGGTGAGGGTGAATGCCTAACGCGCTGCGGCTCTTGGTCGTCGAAGACGAGCAAGAGTTGCGGGAGATCCTGGTGCAGGGGCTGGCCAAGCGGGGCTTCATCGTTGCCGCCGCCGCCGACGGCGACGCTGCCCTCGCGACGCTGTCCGAGCAGGAATTCGACGTCGTCCTCCTGGACCTCCGCATGCCCCGGCGGGATGGGATCCAGGTCCTGCAGCAGATGCGGACCGACGGCCACGACGCCGAGGTGATCATCGTCACCGGGCACGCGGACATCGAGACCGCCATCGACGCGCTCAAGCTGCATGCCTTCGACTACCTGAGCAAGCCGTTCCAGATGGCCGAGCTCCTGCAGGCCGTCACGCGCGCCGCCGAGTACCGGCGACTCCGTCTCGAGAACCGCTCGCTGCGCCGCGCGGTCTCCCAGCAGGAGATCGAGCCGCTGCTGTACGGGTCGAGCCGGGCCATGGACCGCCTGCGCGGCCTGCTCGATCGGGCCAGTCAGTCGGCGTCCAACGTGCTGATCCTCGGTGAGAGCGGCAGCGGCAAGGAGCTGGCGGCGCGCTCGATCCACCGGGGCAGTGCGCGGCGCGACCTGCCATTCCTCGCCTTGAATTGCGCGGCGCTGCCCGACGAGCTGCTGGAAAGCGAGCTCTTCGGCCACGAGCGCGGCGCCTTCACCGGCGCCACCGCACGCCGCCACGGCCTCCTGGAGCTGGCCCACATGGGCACGCTCTTCCTCGACGAGGTCGGCGAGATGAGCGTGGCCATGCAAGCCAAGCTCCTGCGCGCGCTCGACCGCGGCGAGATCCGGCGGCTCGGCGGTGACCGCACCCTGTACGTCGACGTGCGCATCATCGCGGCGACGAACCGGGACCTGGCGAAGGCCGTCTCCAACAACGAGTTCCGCCACGACCTCTACTATCGGCTCGGTGTGATCGTCATCGAGATGTCGCCGCTGCGCGAGCGGGTGGAGGACATCCCGCTGCTCGTCGAGCACTTTGCCCAGCACGTCGCGCCGCCCGGTCGCGCGCCGATCAAGGTGACGGCCGAGGCGATGGGCCTGCTGACGCGGTATCACTGGCCGGGGAACGTGCGCGAGCTGCGTAACGTGGTGGAGCGGCTCAGCGTGTTGAGCGAGGACGGCGAGGTGGCGGCGGCCGAGGTCGCGCTGTACCTGCCGGCGGTGGCGATGGACGACCTCGACACCTCGCTCATCTCGCTGAACGACATCGAGCGCCGTCACATCTTGAAGGTCCTCCAGCACTCCAGCGGCAACCGGGCCCGCGCGGCGAAGATCCTCGGGGTCGATCCCAAGACGCTCTACAACAAGTTGAAGTCGTACAACCTCGCCGACCGGTGACCCGTACTCCGCGGCCATTTCGGGCCGGCGACCTGATCAGGGCCGCCCAGGCTCTGCCGACGGCCAAGAGCCCCGACACGCTCTACGAGATGATCGCCGCCGGCGCCGCCGGTATTCGCCCGGGGGCGTTGACAACACTCCGACTGGTCGAGGCCGACGGCTTTCGGCTGGCCGCCGTCGCGCCAGCCACAGCGGCCGATGCGGCCGTGCTCGACGCTGATCTTCCGAGCCGCGTCTTGACGGCAGGCAGCCCGCTCCTGATCCGCGGCAAGCGCGCGGGCGACGCTGGCTATTACGGCCTACCGCTGGCCGACGGCGAAGGCGCCCTCGGTGTGCTCGGGCTGTCGCTCCCGGCAGGTGCGGCAGCGCCGTCGGGCATCGAGCGGCAGCTCCTCGACATGTACGCCATCCAGGCGTCGCTCGCGCTTCGGAACTCGATGCTCGCGGCGACGGTGGAGCGCCAGGCCGCGACGCTCGAGCTGGCCAAGGGCGAGCTGTTCGAAGCCGCGAAGGTCCTGGCGCTCGGTCATCTCGTCTCCGGCGTCGTCCACGAGGTCAACAATCTCCTCGGCACGGTCACGCTGAGGATGGAGCGGCTGCTCGAGGCTCCGCCCGACGCGGAGACGGCGCGCCAGCTCCGTGCGCTCGAAGGGCACTGCCGCGAGATCGGCGACGTCATCGGTGAGCTGCGGCGCTTCTCGACGGCGGGCGGGCTCGGTCGCGCGCTCGTCGACCTGACGGCCCTGCTCGAGCGGATTCTGCGCCTGCGCCAGGCCCGACTGCGAGGCGGCGACATCCGGATCGAGCGCGCCTACGCGTCGGGCGGCCCGTCAGTCCTGGCCGATCCGGGCCAGATCGGCCGCGCCCTCCTGGCCCTCGTGCTGGAGGCGGAGAACGTCCTGCTCGCCATGCCCAGGGGCGGGACCCTGCGGGTGGCCACCGCACGGGAGGAGCGTGCTGGCGGCGCCTGGGCGGTGGTGACGCTGGAGGACGACGGCCCACGCATTCCCGATCATCTGCTGGCCCGCATGTTCGAGCCGTTCGTCGCCCGCGACGGGGACAGCGGGCGTGGCCCCTCGGTCGGTCTGGCCGCGGCGTACACCATCATCGATGCGCACGGCGGTCGCCTGACGGTCGCCAACCGGGCGGACCGCGGCGCCATATATAAGGTAGAGCTTCCCGCCGGATAGGACCCGCCGTAGCGTTCGCCATTTTCAGTTTGGACGCGCGGAAAGCCGGGGTCGTTGCTGGCCTGTTTTGGGGGACGCTGATCACCGGCGTTTCGCTCGCTGGATTCCTGGAACCAGTCGAACGGCTAGTGCGCGACAGGTTGCTCCTGCTCCATGTCCAGCCACACAGCGAGCCACGGACCTTGATTGTCGCGATCGATGACGCGTCGTTGACGGCTCTCGATCACCCGTGGCCATTTCCCCGGCGGTTTCACGCGGACGTCATCCGCAACCTCGCCGAGAGCCTGCCTGCGGTGATCGGTCTCGACCTCCTCGTTTCCGAGCCATCGGCGTTTGGCCGCTCTGACGATGAGGCGCTGGTCGCGGCATTGGCTCGCGCGAAGAACGTCGTGTTGCCCGTAGCCCTTGCGAGCACCCAGGAAGACACACCTACCGGGAGCGTCTACAGAACGTGGTTGCTGAAGCCGCTGCCGATTCTTGAGATGAACGCGGTGAGTACAGGTCTGGCCGCGATTGTTCCCGACTCGGACCGTATTGTTCGACGCTTTCGACGTACGTATGTGTTCGCCGATCGACGGTTGCCGACGTTTCCGACCGAGCTCCATCGCATCGTCGCGACGAGGCCGCGACCAGCCGCTTCGCTCGCGCAGAGCGGCGATGTCCTCATCGATTTTCGTGGCGCATCCGGCGCGATCCCCGGATCCCGTATTACCGTGTGATGCGCGGGCAATTCGCGCGCGAAGCAGTCACTGGGAAGGCCGTCCTCATCGGGGCGACGGCGCCGCGGTTGCGCGATGTGGCCCGCACGCCGGTCGATCTCTATATGCCGGGCGTGGAGCTCATTGCGAATTCGGTCGAAACCCTCCTGGCCGGCAGACCACCGGAACACTTCACGACTCTTCACGGGCTCCTCGTGGTCGCAGCCAGCGTCTCGGCTGCCGCCCTTGCGGCCCGCTTGCGAGGAGTCTTCTGGAGCACGACGATCGTGATGTTGGGTGGGCTGGCTCTCACCGCGGTGGGCTTGGCCGCCCCAGGGATCGCCATGTCTCTCGTCGCGGTGCCGATCGCTTGGCTCGGAGGCTTCGCGGCGGCGCACGTCGCACCCCGGGTGTGGGCCGGGCGCGTCCCGCGCCACTCGCCGCGTCATATACGGGGTAGGGCTCTCTCGGCCGGGCCCTACCGGCGTCTCCTGAAGGTTTGCGAAAACCGAGAGGGACGGCTCTCGCGCCCCGCTGGCACGCCGGTGTCACCGAGACAGCCGCCCGCCGGATTTCAGGAAGCCGCCACTCCGAAATCGTAAGGTAACGTACCCGAACGCGGGTGCCAGGCCTGGCATTCAGCGTGCTCTGACAGGCGTGATGCTTCGCGCACCGGAGCAGGAACCTTCGGAGTCGCCGGCGCGGCAGGCTCGGCGAGACTTTCACCTTGGCCTCGCCGCCATACTTCTTCCGGTCGTGTCGTTGCCTTTCGAGTGGGCGCTTGCGATCGCTCATCGTCCGAGAGGCGGGACGACGTCCGAGGAACGGCACTGGTCGCGCTGGCTCGTCGGCTTGGCCGCCGTCGATACCGTGGTGGCCATCGTGATCATCTCGATGTTCGTTTCCGGCGTGTGGGGCGGGCATTCGTTCGTGCCATCGAAGAGCCGCATCCGACCGCGCGAGGCGGTTCGAATTGGCGTGGGCATCGCGGCGGATCCGGAAAGACCGCGAGATATCCGTATCACCAACGTTGATCCCGACTCTCCAGCAGCCCGCGCGGGCCTCCAGCGAGATGACACGATCATCGCCGTCGATGGCGAGTCCGTGCGCCAGCCTGGAGATCTCGCCGACCAAATCGGGTCCGGAGCGCCCGGCGTGCGTCGGAGCCTTCGTGTGCGCCGGGACGGCGAGGAGAGAGAGGTTGTCGTCGTTCCCGAGCTTCGGACCCGGATGCGAGACTCGACGCGGGGATTGTTCGACGTCACGCCGCGGTCATCCTGCGCGCGGGATGTCGCCACGTCGTTGAAGCCCTACCTGGACTGGCACCCGTGGTGGTTCGCCATGGGATCGATGTTCGTGCTCTGGCTGGCGGAGCAGCGTCGACGGACTCCGTCGAGATCCGTGTGGCTCTGGGCCGCCGGTGCACTGCCCGCCGCGGCGGTCGTCAGTCCTGTCGCGTGGTTCGGAGTCTGCGTCGCAACCGGGGGAACGTCGATCGCCGGTAGGTTTGTCGCCAACCTCGCTTATGAGGCTGCACTATTCGCCTTCGCGTTGGCTGCCATGTGGAAGATGAGGCGCGCAGGGCTGCACGACACTCCACCCGATTCGGCGTTCACGGCGAGGCGCGCCGTCACGCTGGGATTTTTCTACTTCGCTGCCACGAACGCCCGCTTGTCGATTCTCGAAGACGGGCTTCGCGCGGTGCTGCCGGGAGACTCGTCGGCCGGCGTCGCGGGCCCCGCGGATCGCCTCGGGTTCCCTGCACTGCCTTGGCAGGGCGAGATCATACTGGCGTTGATTGTTGTCGTCATCGGGCCTGTTGTGGAGGAGTTCCTCTTTCGTGGCGTGATCTTGCCGCGTCTGACGCTTTGGATGGGGGCTACAGCGGCGATTGTCGTGAGCTCCGGGATCTTTACCGTGCTCCATGCTCCGTTGACGTGGTCGAACCTCAGCATCTTCGAGATTGCGGTGATTCAAGGGTGGGCGAGGCTGCGCACGGGACGCCTGGCCGCGCCGATCGCCATTCACATGATCATGAACGGGCTGGCAATGGTGGGCCAGCGCTGGCTGTCATGAGGCCAGGTTGACCCTTCGGCCGGGATCGTTCCTCATCACGCGACTGTCCTTCGTCGTTCTGGCTGTCGTCACCGGCATGACGACGGCCCGGGCGGTCGGTGAAGAGATGTTCCTCGATAATCTCGGTCGTTTCGAACATGCGCCGGGGACCGCTGGCATCGTCGTCGCGGCCCCGCACGGCACGGCCGATACCGGCACGATCGTCCTGGCGAGAGCGCTTGCCAAGCGGTTGGGCGCCGGTATCGTCCTCGCGACCGGGTTCATGATCCCTGACCAACAATTCGTCACGCGGATCAACGTCAACCGGCCGACTGAGCAGGTGAGGATGGCCGGCCGCCTGCGCGTACTCCGCTCGCCGCGAGCCGAGCTCGCCAACGCCCGCTACAGCACGCTGATCAAGGAAACGGCCGGGGGTCCACTTCGCTTCTTCCTCGAGATCCACTCCAACAGTTGGCCCGAGGCCGCCGGCCTGGTGCTCGTCGGGACTAGTCGGGTGACGACCACCGAGGCCTTCGCTTCAAGGCCGCTTACTTGATGGCGGCAGATGCACTACCAGGGACGAGCGGAGCGCCACGACTCGGCATTCGCGTTGCACCAGTTGATTCAATACGGTTCACCTTTCAGGAGAGCTCTACCATCGCGAACCTGACGGAGCAGGGGTTCCTGATCGAGCTGCCGTCGGTCGTCACGGGAAACCCGGCGTGGCTCGCAGGGTATTCACAGGTGCTGGGAGACGCGGTCGGTCGATATCTCAGAGACCATTTCTAAAAGGTTAGCGTGTGGACGCTCGACTAATCTCCGCCTGGATTCCGACGACCGCTGTCGTCATCGCGCTCGTGGGGCTCATCGGCGAGGGGGCCGATCGCCGGCCGAGTGAGCCGCCCGCGGATATCGCGCCGGCGCTGGTCGTCGATGGCGCCCGCGACGCCGATCCAGTGGACCTCGCCACCGGGCTGTACACCCGGACCAGTGACGACTTTCTCGTGCTCGACACGGTGCCGATCCGGTTCGCTCGCGTCTACGTCAGCGGGGACACTCGCGCGCTGCCATTCGGCATCGGGACGACGCACTCCTACGACTCCTTCATGACGGGCGACCTCTCGGCGATCACCGTGATCACCGACGAGCGGTCGCGCATCGCGTACATCCGAGTGGATGGTGGGACAGGGCGGGATGGCGCGCGCTACGAGCATCGGACGACCGCGTCCCGATTCCAGGGATCCATTCTCAGCTGGGCGGGTGATCGCTGGCGGCTTGCGTTTTCTGACGGCAGCGCGTGGTTGTACCGGTCGTGCCGCACGCAGGCGAACCCGAACGGGCGCTGCACGCTCATCGGTCAGCAGAGCCCGGCCGGTGATCAAGTCTCGCTCGTGCGGGACGATCTCGGACGCCTCGTGAGGATGGAAACGCCGAACGGCCGCTGGGTGCGGCTCGAATACGACGAGGTGAATCGTGTGACGCGCGGTTGGGACAGCACCGGGCGCTCGATGAATTACGAGTACGACGCCAGCGGCCGGCTCGCGCGCGCGATCGCCTCGACCGGAGAGAGACAGGGCTACGAGTACGACGCAGCCCATCGTCTAACCCGGATCACCGAACGCGACGGGGTGGTCATCACCAACACGTACGATACGGCCGGCCGGACCATCGACCAGGTCATCACGTTCCCACCGGAGGCGCCGGAAACCATCCCGCCGTCGCCCCTGACCTTCGGCTTTCGCTATGGCACGGCCGGCACGCGCATCACTGACGTCGAGGTCAGGCAGCCCGACGGCGGCGTCCGCCGGGTCACGCTGAACTCGGCGGGATACATACTCACCGAGACCCGGACGACCGGCGATGGTGTGACGATGGCCACCACCTATACCCGGGATGGCGCCACGAACGTCGTCTCGGCAGTCGAAGTGGCTTGCACGCCACCCGGAGGGGAGACCACGCGCGCCCGGGCGACCATCGGACCGCGGATGAGCGCCGAAACCGTCGTGGGAGTCTTCGCTCGCCGGTGCCGGATGTCAGAGACTGATGACGCGCTCTAAGTCGTCTGCCCTCGGGCGGCATGCCCCGGAGCCGATATGTATAGAGGAAGAGCGCCGAGATGGCACACCGGTGCCACGCCGGCAGTCGCGGACGCCTCGCGTATCTTCGACTCCACAAATTTCCCGTCGGAACCTTTAGATTGCACCTCGAACGAAGGTGGCATTGCCCATGCTCTAGCCGGGCAGGATGCACCCGCCCGCGCTCGTCGGCAGCTTCAAGAGGTTCAGCGTCCTCGCCGCGATCACGACCCTCGCGGCCGTGCTCGGCGCGTGTGCAGGCTGGTGGCCCGAGGCGGGGCGCGAGGCCGCTCGGGCGGCGTCCGACGGGCGGCAGCTCGCCGCCTTCGTCGGCAAGTACGTGCTCATCACCCTGACGTACTACGACGAGGACGGAGAGGTCGTCGCCCAGCCGCAGGTCCACGGCATCATCGTCTCGGCGGATCGGGCGCGCGGCTTTGCCGTGGCCCTGCAGGGCGTGTGGGAAGGGGAGACGTTCTGGCTGCCGCCCGACGTGCGCGGGTTCTCGCCGGCGCGCCGGGGCGAGTACCGACTGCATTCCACCAGTGAGATCATCTACGACCCGGATCTGATCTCGACGTGGGAGATCACGCGGCCGGCGCCGTGGCTGTGAGATCACGCTCGCCGATCGCCGTGTCGACGACCTGGGGCTACGTCCTCCTCCTGATCGCCGGCGTTCACATGGTCTGGCTGCGGCTCAAGGGCCACGACCCTCGATGGCCATAGCGCATTTCGTCGTCCTGGTGAGTCTCATCGGGGGGGCCGTCATGCTGGGCGCCATCTGGGAATGGTTCGCTGACTGGCGCCTGATTCGCGCGACTCGACGCCGCTTCGCCTCGGCGAAGTTCCGCAAGTCCCGGCGCGCTGCCTGACGGGCGGCACGCTCTGACGGTGACCTGTCGGACGAACGCCTGAGAGGCCGATGATCGTCAGACGGTTCGTGATGCTGGCGATCGTGGCTGCGTCTCTGTCCAAAGCCACGGACTCCTACGAACTGTTCCTCGCCGGCGACCGCGCGGATGACGGCGGCGTACATCAGCTTCAGGGCAGCTGAAGGCGATCCGCGACGAACTCAACCGCGCCCACCTGACCGCGTCGCGCCGGCCGTGAGTGAGGGCACACTCGAGATCGATCGCGCAGTGGCGTCGGGATCAACGATCCCGGGTGCAGCCGCTATTTCGGTATGGCTGAAGACGCCGAATGCGACCGCGACATCGAGTAGGTCCCTGCGGATTATCCAGCAGACTCAGGACTTGACCTCTGCGGGCCGTCGACGATGGTCTGGCAGGGGCAGTGCGCCCTGATCTATCACAGCGACTGGTACGGAAACGCGGTCAAGCTCACCCGGGACGCCGATGGCCATCTGCTGAAGATCGAGACGACCAATGGTCGCTGGCTCCGGTTGCAACACGACGAGGCGCAACGCGTGACACGCGGCTGGGACAGCACGGGACGCTCGATGAGCTACGAATACGACGCCTCCGGCCGCCTCGTGCGCGCGATCGCATCCACGGGCGCGGTGCAGACCTACGAGGATGACGCCGCTCACAAGATGACGCGGATCGTGGAGCGACACGGCACGGTCATCAGCAATGCCTACGATTCACTCACCGCAATCGGTCGAGAATATCTCGTGCGACGGTGCCATACGAGGACACCGATTCTTGCGAAGTTTCTCGGTGTCTACGAAAGCAACCTTCGCCACGTTCTGACACCTCTGTATGAGAGTCTCAACCGTGTGGGGCCACGCGCGATCGCGGCAAAGAACGAACCGTTGCATTGCCGGGCGAACAGGCTCTTGGAGTTCCGATTCGAGCTCAACGAGGCTTCCCAGGGCTGAAGGCCACCACGATTGGCCACTGCTCCGTGGGCGATGGTGTCCCTGAATTACTCGGCGACCGTGACGCGCAGCACCTCCTCGACCGTCGTCACGCCGTCGAAGAGCACCTTCAGAAGCCCCGCTTGGCGCAGCGTCTTCATCCCCTGCGACTGCGCCATGACCCTGAGCTCGGCGGTCGATGCGCCTTTAAGAATCATGTCGCGCAATTCCTGGGTGACGGGCATGATCTCGTAGATCGCCACCCGCCCCTTCAGTCCCGTGAAGCTGCACGCTGTGCAGCCCCGGCCCTTGTAGACCTGGGTCCGCCCGACGCCGGTCAGGATGTGGCCGTAGGGCAGCAGCGAGTCCTCGTCCACCTCGTACGGCTCCTTGCAGTCCTTACAGACCTTTCGACCCAGCCGCTGCGCGAGGACCAGCAGCAGCGACGAGGCGACCAGAAACGGCGGGATGCCCATGTCGATGAGCCGGGCGATCGTCGACGGCGAGTCGTTGGTGTGCAGCGTGGAGAAGACCAGGTGGCCGGTGAGCGCTGCCCGGATCGAGATCTGCGCCGTCTCGAGGTCGCGCGTCTCGCCGACCAGGATCACGTCGGGGTCCTGGCGCAGGAAGGCGCGCAGGGCGGAGGCGAACGTCCGGCCCACGCCCTCGTTAATCTGGACCTGGTTGACGCCCTTGAGGTTGTACTCGACCGGGTCCTCGGCCGTCATGATGTTGTGCTCGGGGGAGTTGATCGTGTGGATCGCCGAGTAGAGCGTCGTCGTCTTGCCCGAGCCCGTCGGCCCCGTGATCAGGATCATCCCGTAGGGCTGCCGGATCACCTTCTGGAACTGCTCGAGCGCCCACGGATCGAACCCGAGCTTGTTCAGATCGAGCTGCAGCGCGTCCTTGTCGAGGATCCGGAGGACGGCCTTCTCGCCGAAGATGGTGGGCAGGACCGACACCCGGAAGTCGATCTCGCGCGTGTTGTAGCGCAGCTTGATGCGGCCGTCCTGGGGGACCCGCCGCTCGGCAATGTCCAGGCTCGACATGATCTTGAGCCGGGAGATGATCGCCGGCTCCTGCCGCTTGGGTAGCGAGAGCATCTCGTGCAGCACGCCGTCGATGCGGAACCGGATGCGGAAGACCTTCTCGTAAGACTCCCAGTGGATGTCGCTGGCGCCCTTCTGGATGGCGTCGACCAGCACCATGTTGACGAGCTTCACCACCGGCGCCTCGTCGGCCGACTCCTTCAGCTCGAAGACGTCGATCTTCGCGCCCGACTCGTCGCCCTCATCGACGACCTCGACGTCGGGGGGGCCTCCACTGTTGAGCTCGGAGACGATGTCCGTAATACCTCTCGTCTGGCCTTCGTAATGCCGCTCGATCCCCTGGCGGATCGCCACCTCGGACGCGACCAGCGGCAGGATTTGCAGGTTTGTCATAAAGGCGACGTTGTCGAGCGCGAATACATCGGTGGGATCCGCCATCGCCAGGGTCAGCATGTTGCCCACCCGCTTGATCGGCAGGACGTCGTGCTTCTTGGCGATCTGGGCGGGCACGAGAGTCAGGGCTTCAGGGTCGATGTCCAGCTGCGAGAGCGCGATCGAGGGGACCCCGTACTGGCGCGAGAGGGATCCAAGTAGCTGCTCTTCGGCGAGGAGGTTCAGGCGGAGGAGCACGGATCCGAGCCTCTCGCTCGTGCCCTTCTGCGCGATCGCGCGCGCGAGACCGTCCTGGGTAATTAATCCTTGCGCGACCAGGAGCTCCCCCAGGCGCCGGCTGACCGACTGGCCAAGCGTCCCCGGGGCCGCGAAGGCTTCTTTAGGCGCGGAAGTCATCGTGGTGACCGCTTGCGCGAGCGGCCCCGCCGCCGTGGAAATCACACCCGTGAGGCCGCCTCAGACGAGCTGGCTGCACAACCGCGCACCTCACGGTCCGAGCCGGTGATCCCGAGCGAGCGCAGGCGGCGCGAAAGAATCCAGCAGAGCCCGGCCAAGACGTCGGGCCGAGCGCCCCCGGGACCTCCCTCTCGGAGCCGTTTCCGTGTGCGATCGGGCCGGCGATCATGGACTAGTTGTGCGGCTTGTCGCCAGGCTGACGGAGCCCGGAGAAGAGGCGAACTTTTGAGGCATGTAACGCGGAAGGTTCAGGTGTACCGGTTGATACCGCGCTTGGCGCGTCGGCGACCTTCTGGGTGCCTTCGTCACGGGGCCCGACAATCAGCTCCTTCAACTTGCCAAATCTCTCGGCGAGGTCGTCGCGATTCCGCCGAAGCTCGTGATTCTCTCGCTCAAGCTTGCTCAGCCGTTCGTAGAACCTGCCGGCCTCCCCCTTCAACTGCTCGAGTTCACTGAGACAGGTCGGGAGCGACACGAGAAGACGCTTGGTCTGCTCCACCCAGAGCATGAGCTGCTGCTGAATCTCGGTGACAGCTTTCTCTTCGGAGTCCATTTACTGCCCGCCTTTCAACTCAGTCGGAGTCCAGGGTTCCGCGCCGAGACCGGCCCTCTTGACGCGATGAATGCGGACGTCGCCGATTAACAGCGAATCTCCGAGCATGGTGCCCTCGTTAAGCGCTGGAGACCCGGCTAAACGGCGAGCGTCCAGGCGGCACGACGGCGGCCGGCGCGCTGCCCAGTGTTGGCGGATGGCGAAACGGCGAGCGTCGAGGCGGCTCGACGGCGGCCGGCGCGCGGCCCAGTGTTGGCGGATGCTCCTGTTCTCCCCGGGAGGAGCTGGCTCGCCCAACGTCGGGGCGGGTCAGGGAGCGCACGAAGACAAAGCCACTGGCGCGGAGTTCGGAGTCAATCTCAGGCCGCGAGCGGCGATCAGCCCGGCGCTGCTCGACTGCCACCGGGTCCGCCAGCGGGCGCCGTTCTCCGAAGCGCCGATCCATCGTGACTTCCACGGTCTCCACCCCTGCGAACGCGCGTCTGAAAAAGTCATAAAGGGACGCCTGGTCCTGGGCCGTGATCACGAGATAGCGCGCGTTTGGCGTCCGGAATTGTGCGAAGAACTCCCGCCACGCCGGTAAGGGCGTGACATCAGCTGACGGACGAGGGTGCTGCCCAACCTCGGGTGCCTCGGCGGCCCTTTCGTTCGCGCTCGTTTGGGGCCCGACGCTGTGGCCGGCGGCATTCGCAAGAAAGAGGCCCGCGGTCCCCGTGAGGCCCGCCACGGGCGCGCTTGTCTCGCGCCCGGCGGCCGCGGGCTCGGGCCCGCGCGCGCGTGATTCCTCGAACGCGTCAGCCACGATCTGACGGCCCGAGTCCACCGATTCATCCTTGCGGCCGCCTTTCGCACTGCGGTCCCTGACGACGTCGAATGCCTCCAGCACGGCCACCAGCTCCGCGGCCGAAGTGAGCAGAGAGACCTGAGAGCGCGTCGCCTCCGGCGCAGCGCCTTTCTGAGCCGGTGGCTCGCCCGTATGCTGCCTAAGCGCGTTAGGCCGTTCTACCTCGTGCTGTTCGAGCCTTCGCTTCTTCACTGCAGTGTCCATCTGGCGTGTGCCTCTCAGTCTCTAGTGTGGAAAACTTTTCGGACTGGACCCAGCGTTAGACGGAGGGCCTCGCGGACTGTCC
Source organism: Candidatus Rokubacteria bacterium 13_1_40CM_68_15 (assembly GCA_001917585.1). GTDB lineage: Bacteria > Methylomirabilota > Methylomirabilia > Rokubacteriales > CSP1-6 > 40CM-68-15. The sequence goes on along the minus strand of MNEG01000151.1, from coordinate 18,985 downwards.
CCCCCAGCTCGGCATCAACGAGGCCGCCACCATCTGGAGTCGCCAGGTGGCCGAGCACCTCTCTGATGACAATATCCATCTCCTCACCTGAGCCGAGACGCCGCGCGGCGAGGAACTCGGCCTGCGTCTGGCCCCACCTCGGTTCAGACCGGTGACATTAAGGACGCTGCCCTTGAGGATGTGCGAGAGGAAACGATATTCGCCGCTCCCGCGGCTGGGACATGCGATCGAGGCGTCGGGGAATTCGTCGCAGGCAACGCAGACGACGAGGCCTCGAAGCGTCATCGGGACGCGCGCCATGCTCACCGGCAGCGAACTGATCATGGTTCTTACAGGGGTACACTGGCAAGGCGGATACCAGGTTCGCTTCGCGAAGGGAAACGGTTAGTTAGCCGGTGGAACCACACTGCGGCTGGACGGGATGACGCGGAAGGTTTCCCACAGCCGGGGAGGAACTCCTAGAGCCCCACACGCGCGGCCGGGGAAGCGTCGAGATGGAGCAACGGGTGGTTCTACTAGGATGTTGTGACGCATGAAGTCGGCGGGCGATCGCCGCAGGGCAGTCCGCGTGGTGAAGTATCGGCGTCGGAAGCCGACCCGCCAGTGCTCCTGCGGGATCGTCCCCTGCAGCCGCTCGGAGCGCGGTGTGCCGGGAGCTGGGGATCTCGAGCACTCTGTTCTATCGGTGGCGAAAGCGCTTATGGGATCGACCGTGCATGCCCGACGTCAGCGGGCGCGCCGTGGTCGCCCGGTGCAGGTGCCCATCGTGCTCACCACCTCAGCCGAAGATTCGCAATCAGACTGCTCGGGCGCGGCAGCGCCGCCGGCTCCGGCTCGCCTCCGGACCAGCGGGCCCAGTGCCGCCTCCGTCGCGATCTGGAAGCCCTGGCCCGGCTCGTCCTCGACTTCGGGCGTCGTGGAGGCGCGCCAGGTCTCCTCGCCCTGATCGAGCGTGCGGCCGCGCGCGGTGAGGCCGACGCGCGTGCGCTTGCCGCGCTCGCCCACACCTGCTCGTGGATGGCCACCTCGAGGAAGACGATGGTGGCGACCCCCTCTGCCCGCAGCCACGCCTCGATGTCGGCATCGGCGACCCCGCCGGTCAGGCGGGCCACCACGATCGGTGGGACGGCGACGCCCCGCAGGCTCGCCTGCCGCAGGAACGTGCTCAGATCGCTCGCGCTGCGGCCGCGCTGGGCCAGGCCGAAGGCCAGCTCGCGGGCCAGCGTGCGCGCGGTGTCCGCGTTGTCGAAGTCGCGCTCGACGCCGCCGACGAGCACGGTCGAGCCGGCCGACGCCGACGTCGTCGTCTGATAGACGGGACGCCGATCGGCGATGGCGCAGCCGGCGAGTACGACGGTCAGGGCGTGCCCGCCAGCCCCGCGCGTTTATCGCGGCCCCGCCGCCGGCTGAAGCCGACCAGTCTTGGCCTGGCCGCGCAGCGCCAGCACCGCCGCCGAGTGGAGTTGCGTCGCCCGCGACGCCGAGATGTCAATTACCATGGCGATCTCGCGGAAGTTCAGCTCCTCGACGTAGTGCAGGTGAAGCGCGAGCTGCTGGGCCGGCGAGAGTGCTCCCACCAGCGAGGCCAGCCGGCCCACGCTGTCCTTGTCCATCAACGAAGCGAGCGGGTCCTTAGTCGCGGGATCGGGGATCCGGGCGCGCGTCACGGGTTCACCGCCGTCGTCGCCCTCGCTCTCCACCCGCTCGAGCGAGAGCGTCATCGCCGCCGTGGCCTGGCTCAGCAGCTCGTGATAGTTGTCCATCGAGATGCCGAGTCGCGCGGCCGCCTCGCTGTCCGAGGGCGGACGCGACATCTCCTGCTCGAGGTCGGCCAGGGTCCGTTCCACCTCGCGCAGCTTGCGGCGCGTCTTCCGGCCGATGGGATCGATCTCGCGCAGGAAGTCCACCATCGAGCCGCGGATGCGCGTGAGCGCATACACGCTGAAGTCGGTGCCGTGCTTGGGATCGAACGTGTCGAGCGCGCCCAGGAAGCCGACGACGCCCGTCGAGACGAGGTCGTCGTACTCGACGCTCGGCGGCAGCGTGCGGCCGAGCCGCCCGGCCATGTAGCGCACGAGATGGATGTAACGCTGCATGAGCGTCTCGCGCGCCTCCGGCGAGCCGGTGGCGCGGTACTCCTTCCACGCGGCCTCGACGGCCTCGGGGCGAACCGCCTTACCGGCGGACTGGAACGGCCAGCGGGATGCTGTGCGAGGGCAGGAGTTCTGCGACAGCAGGTCGGCAAATTCCGCCCGCGAGCCCTTGGCGCCCGTGGTGTTGATGTTCGCGATGTTGTTGCCGATGACGTCGGGCGGTTCCTGATTCGTCCGGCGGTCGGTGACGCCGGTGGAGAGAGCTCGCAGCATGCTGGGTCCTCCTCAGTTGGTGGGCGTGCCGATCGTGGTGACGTCGGCGAGGTTGATGGTGACGGAGCCGACCTGCACGACGGGCTGGCCGTTCGACAGGGTGATCCCGGTGACACTGCCGCCGATGGCAGGCAGCGGGGTGCTACGGCCTCCATCCATGGAGACGATGCGGTACTTGTACTGACCCGCCGGCAACGCTGTCGGCGGGATGAAGGTCGCGCTGTATTGGCCTGGCGTTCGCGCGCCGAGCGGCATCTGCGCGAGCGTCGTGCCACTCGAGTCGGTGACCTCGACGGCGGCGTTAGTGACGGCCCACTGGAACGTGCCCGTGCAGGCGACGACCGGACGGCCGAGCAGTCCGGCAGCGCCGGTCAGGCGCTGGGCCGAATTGTTGCCGCCGAGATTCTCGATGCCCTTCTGGATGTTCTGCAGCGCCTCTAGGCTCGAGAACGACGTGGACTGCGCGATGAACCGATCGTTCGACAGCGGATTCAGCGGATCCTGGTTCTTGAGCTGGGTGACGAGCAGTTTGAGGGAGTCGTCCTTGCTCAGCGTGCCGGGCTTGACGGCTGTCATCATCTCTGGCCGCGCCGTGGTCGCGATCGGCTTCGGGGCGGTCGTGGTGCCGTGGGCCTCGGGAGTGCGATCGGCCTCGCGCGCGTCGTTCGCCTTCGCAGTCGGCCGTCCGGTGTCGTCGGTCGTCGCGCGCGGCGTCGGCGCCGACTCGACCACGATGTTCTCCGCGGCGCCGTCGATCTTGTCAGCGCCGAGCTCGGCCAGCGCGTGATGCGCCTCCGGAGCGGCTGCTGACGCGTCCTTCGTCGTCGCTGGCTCCGGTCGGGTCGCCCGCGGCGTCGACGTCGTGCTCGAGGTGTCGGTCGTCGCTGCCGTGACCACCTCGGTCGCGGCGCTGATCGCGGTCGTCGGCGCGGCCTCGTTCGCCCGCGGCGCGGTCGGCTCGACGGCCGGCGCGGGAAGAAGCGCCGAAGTGATCATCGGCGTCGTCGCGGCGATCGCGACCGATGCCGTCGTTCCCAGCGTCGTGGCGTCGGCGCGGCTGCGGCCGTCGCTGGCTCGCGGTCGTCGGCAGGTTGATCCGACGGGTCGCTCTCTGATTGCGACGTCCCGGTGCCGACACCAATGGTGAGGAGGAGCAGCACCAGGAAGTCGGCGCTGACCGGCGAAGCCTCGGGCGCCGCGGTCGTCGCGGATGCGGGAAGACCGGCCGGCGTCGCCGCCACGGTGCTGGGCGTCATCGGCTCCCTCCCGCGGCGATGCCACGCGCCGAGCGCCTGCCCAGGTCGCCGAGCTCCATCTGCGGGCGGCGGGCGCCGATGCGCTCGGCGGCAGCGAGCGCGTTCAGATGCAGCTCCTCCACGACCTTCCGCTGACGCTGACGATCCAGGAGCGCATCCCGAGCGGCCATCGCGCGGCGCTGGGCGTCGATCACGCGGTGCTCGCCCATGCGCTCCACGGTCTCCAGACCCGTGAGTGTTTCCGCGGCGCCCCCAAGCTCGCCGGCGAGCCACGCGGCGCGCGCTTCGGTCAGCCGGCGCAGCAGGGTTTCCAGGGATTCCACCTCACGCAGCACGCTGGCGAGCACGGCTTCGGCCTCCTGCTCCTCGATCTTGCGGACGGACAGGAGCGCGGCGTATGGGGTCGTCATGCGGACTCTCCGCTCAGCGCGGCCAGGCGGTCGGCCGTCGTCTCGAACGTGGAGGCGTCGTTGACGGCTTGCCGCAGGTAGGCTTCGATGTCGTTCCACCCGCGGATGGCGCGATCGGCGACGGGCAGCGAGCCCGCCTTGTAGGCGCCGAGGGCGAGCAGTGGCTCCACCTTGCGCCGGGCGGCGATGAGCGCCCGCAGCGTCCGGGCCGCGGCCAGGTGACCGCCGGTGACCACGTCGGGCATGCAGCGGCTGACGCTCGCGAGCACGTCGATGGCCGGGTAGTGGCCGCGCTCGGCCAGCTCACGCGACAGCACGATGTGGCCGTCCAGGATGGAGCGCGCGTGATCGGCGACCGGCTCGTTGTGATCGTCGCCCTCGACGAGGATCGTGTAGAGGCCCGTGATGGCCCCGTTGCCGGGCGACGTGCCGGCGCGCTCGAGCAGCCGCGGCAAGGTCGCGAACACCGACGGCGTGTAGCCGCGCGTCGTGGGTGGCTCGCCGATGGCCAGCCCGACCTCGCTCTGGGCGGTGGCGAAGCGCGTGAGCGAGTCCATCATCAGGAGCACGCGCCGGCCCTGGTCGCGGAACCACTCCGCGATGGCCGTCGCCGTGAAGGCCGCGTGGCGGCGGATCTGGGGCGGCGCATCGGACCTCGCCACGATCAGCACCGAGCGGGCGAGACCTTCCTGGCCGAGATCGCGCTCGATGAACTCGCGCACCTCGCGGCCACGCTCGCCGATCAGACCGATCACGTTGACGTCGGCTTCGGCGCGGCGCGCGATCATGCCGAGCAGGGTCGACTTGCCGACGCCGGATCCGGCGAAGATGCCGATGCGCTGGCCGAGGCCCACGCTGAGCAGGCCGTCGATGGCACGCACGCCCGTGGGCAGCGGCTCCGCCACCCGTCGGCGCGCCAGCGGATCGGGCGGCGCCGAGCGCGTCGGCACCATCGACAGGTCAGCGAGTCGGCCCCGGCCATCGATGGGGCGGCCCACGCCATCGAGCACGCGGCCGAGCAGCGAGGCGCCGGCCGGCGCGGTGAGGGGACGGCCGAGCGGCGTCACCTCGGCGCCGGGCGCCACACCATCCATCTCGCCGAGCGGCATCAGGAGCAGGCGATCGTCCCGGAAGCCGACGATCTCGGCGAGCACGTCACTGTCGCCGCGGCTCACCCGGAGCTGACAGAGATCGCCGACGGCGCCGGCGGGGCCGGTGGCCTCGATGACGAGGCCGAGGACCTTCACGACCTTTCCGCGCGGCGAGAGCAGCGCGTCGCGGGTCTGGCGCTCGATGGCGAGGGCCGCCATTACCGGGGACCTCCGCCCAGAAGCTCCAGCGCGCGCTCGACCTGTTCCGCGACGCCGGCGGCCAGCGTGAGCGCCTCCGTTTCCATCCGACCCATTTCACCGCTCGCCTCGCAGCGATCGTGCCTGCGGCGACTCACGGTCATTTCACCGCTCAGCTCGTCCGTCGGACGGCCTCGCCTCGCAGTGCCACGGCGCGGCTCGGCTCGCACGACCCTCATCGCCCGTTGATCGCGGACTTCAGGCCGTCGAACTGCGCCTCGAGCAACTGCACGCCGCCGCCGCCGAAGAGGGCGCTCATACCGCGACTCCGTCCAGCCGGTATTCGCGCAGCCGGTTGCGCAGCGTGCGCTCACCCATGCCCATGAGCTGGGCGGCGCGCTTGCGGTTGCCGTTGACGCGGGCGAGCGTGGACATGATCAGCTCGCGCTCGACCTGATCCCACGACCGGCCGGCGAGGTCACCGCTGGAGACGGGCGCGAGGACGGCCGTGTCGAGGGCGAGGTGAGCGACGTCGATGTCGCTGCCGCGGGCCTCGATGACGGCGCGGTGGAGCGTGTTCTCGAGCTCGCGCACGTTGCCGGGCCAGCTGTGCGTCCGCAGGCGGTCGCAGGCGGCCTCCGTCAGCGTCGTCGCCGACCAGCCGTAATCGGCGCTGAAGCGGCGGACGAAGTGCTCGGCCAGGCGCACGATGTCCTCGGGCCGCTCGCGGAGCGGCGGCAGCTCGAGCGCCATGACGTCGAGGCGGTAATAGAGGTCCTCGCGGAAGCGGCGCTCGGCCACCATGGCGCGGAGCGGCCGGTTGGTGGCGGCGATGAAGCGCACGTTGATGGCCTGGGTGCTGGTGGCGCCGAGGCGGCGCACGCACTTGTCCTGGAGGACCCGCAGCAGCTTGGCCTGCGCCGCGGCCGGCATCTCGCCGATCTCGTCGAGGAACAGCGTGCCCCCGTCGGCCTGCTCGATCACGCCGGGCCGGGCCGCCCGCGCGTCCGTGAAGGCGCCGCGCTCGTGACCGAAGAGCTCGGCCTCGACCAGCGTGTCGGGCATGGCCGCACAGTTCAGGGCCACGAACGGCGCCGCGGCCCGGGTGCTCCAGCCGTGGATGGCCCGCGCCACCATCTCCTTGCCGGTGCCGCTCTCGCCCTGCACGAGGACGGTGGCGTCGGTCGGCGCGATGCGCCGGGCCCGCTCCAGGCGATCGAGCATCGTGGGGTTCGCGGTCACGATGCCCGTTTCCGCCACCGGCGTGGTCATCCGCGCCAGCACCTCGTTGATCTGCTCGCGCGAGACCGGCTTCTCGAGGAAGTCGTCGGCGCCCTGGCGCACGGCGGTGAGCGCGGCCTGGATGGTGCCGACCCCGGACAGGATGACGAACCGGGTCGAGGGCGAGTCGCGCTTGACGGCGCGCATGAGGCCGAGGCCGTCGAGGCCGGGCATGGAGAGATCGGAGATCACCAGCTGATAGCCGCCGCGACGGAACAGGCGGAGCGCCTCGTCACCGTCGGCGGCCGCGTCCACCTTGACGGTGGGGCGGCGCAGCAGCTCGAACAGTCCGTGGCGGTAGAGCGGCTCGTCGTCGACGATCAGGATCTTCGTCATGCCTGGTGTTCACCCGTCTCGGCAAGTGCGAACGTGAGCGTGAACGTCGTGCCGCGGCCCGGGCGGCTGGTCACCGAGAGCCGGGCCCCATGGCGCTCGGCCACCTCGCGCACGACGGCGAGTCCGATCCCGGTGCCGCGCACGCGCGTGGTGAAGAAGGGCTCGAAGGCCCGCCGCAGCGTGGCTCGGCTCATCCCGATCCCGGTGTCGCGGACACTTAAACGGACCACTTGCCCGCCTTGAACCGTGGGTGGCCTGTTCGAGGTGGGTCTGGCCCCGCGTTCCGCGGTCAGCCCCAGCGTGAGCACGCCGCCCTTGCGCATCGCCTGCACGGCGTTCAGCACGAGATTGAGGAGGGCCTGACGGATCTGCTCGCCGTCACCGAGCACGGGCGCCTTCGCCAGCGTCACGTCGGTGCGGAGCTCGACGCCGGTGCCGGGGAGCGCCAGCGCGGTGTTCTCGGCCAGCGCGCTGAGGAGCAGCACGAGGTCCACCGTGGTGCGCTCGACCGAGGGCTCCGGGCGGCGGCTCACCGACAGGAGATTCGACGCCACCGCGCCCAGGCGCGTCACACCGTCGAGGAGGCGGCTGGTCAAGGGCTGGAGGTCGGCGTCCTTCGCGCACTGCTCGGCGACGAGCGTGGCGTAGAGCTCGATGCCGCCGAGGAGGTTGCGCATCTCGTGAGCCACTGTCGCCGTCATGGCGCCGAGGCTCTGCAGCGCGCGGCCGTGCGTGTCGGCAGGCGGAGCGGCGTTCACGCCTTGCCCAGGACCTGCTGCATCTTCTGGTGGAGCGTCTCGGCCTCGAAGGGCTTGACGATGTACCCGTTGAGGCCGGCGCCGACGGCCTGGACGATCTCTTCCTTCTGACCCACGGCGGTCACCATCAGGATGGGCAACGCCTTGGTCAGCGGATTCTGGCGGAGGGCGTGCACGAGCTCGAGGCCGGTCATGACCGGCATGGACCAGTCGGTGATCACGAAGTCCACGCCTTCGTTCTGGATCTTGGCCAGACCGACCTGGCCGTGCTCGGCCTCGATGACGTCGTTGTAGCCGATGGCCTTGAGACTGTTCTTGATGATCCGGCGCATCGTGGCCGAGTCATCGACCGTGATGATCTTCATGCGGTTCTCCCCCCGGACACGTGACTCTCGGCGTTGCGCGCGATCATCCGGGTGCGCAGGGTCTCGCGCGCGATCCCCAGGAGTTGGGCGGCCCGGGTCTTGTTGCCGCCGGCCAGCGTGATGACGTGATCGATGTACGCGTCCTCGATGTCCTTGAGCGGCCGCGGGTCGCCGATCGGCATCCAGGCGGGAGCAGGACCGGGGGTGGCGAGGGCGAGCTGCTCGCCGCGCACGACGCCGCCGGCCAGGCCGTCGGCGATCCGCGCGATCGTCTCCTGGAGCTCGCGCACGTTGCCCGGCCAGCCGTGGCCGAGCAGGCGATGCTCGGCGTCCGGCGTGAAGCCGGCAAACGTACGCTCGTGGAGCGCGCCCGCCTGCGTCAGGAAGTGGCGGGCCAGCGGCAGGATGTCGCCGGTGCGCTCGCAGAGGGAAGGCACCGGGACACGGGCTCGTCCCAGCCAGGCCACGAGCGGGCCGTCGGCGGCGGCGCGCGTGGTGAGGCCGACGACGAGCGGGGCGGCGCCGCGATTCTTCTCCAGCCAATCGAGCAGCGCGGCCTGCACGTCGGGCGCGAGGCGCTCGACGTCGTCGAGGATCAGCGTACCGCCCGCCGCCGCCGTCAGCAGGCCGCCGTTGCCGTCGGCGCCGAAGAGCGCGACCGCCGGGGCGAAGGCCCGGCCGCAGTCGAGGAGCAGGCAGGGCGCGTGGTGCCGATGGCTGCCCGCGTGCAGCGCGCCGGCGAGCCACGTCTTGCCGACCCCGGCGTCGCCGACGATCAGCACGCCGCCGGCGCGCGTGCGAGCGAGCCGGCTCAGCGTCTCACGCAGACGCGCCGTCTCGGCGCTCGCCCCCACGATCGGCAGCTCGGTCGGACGGGCCGGCGCCTTCATAGCCGGACGGCGGGCGAGTGCGGCGCGGCAGGCCGAAAGGAGCACGTCGGGGTCGAGCGGCTTGCTCAGGTAGTCGTGGGCGCCCCGGCGCATCGCTTCCACGATGCTGCGCGGCTCCACGTAGGCCGTGACGACGAGCGCGGGCAGCGTCGGCCACGCGGCCCGAAGCTGGCCGAGCAGCTCGATGCCGTCGCCGTCGGGGAGGACGAGATCCACGATGGCGAGGGCCGGCTCCTCGTCGGCGGCGACGCGGAGCGCTTCAGTGGTGGAGGAGGCCGGGGCGACGGCGTAGCCGGCGCGGCCGAGCGTGTCGCTCAGCATGCGCCGCACGACGGCGTCGTCATCGACGACGAGAATTCGCGCGCTCTGGGATTCGTTTGGTCGCATTGTTCGCCTCGCGTCGCACTTTACCGACGCGCGCCGAACGCCTCACCCCCGATTCCGGTCCCGATACCCGGACTCGCGCTGTTTCGTGACACTTCGCGCCGTGCGCCGCTGATGCACGCGCATCACTCGTCGTGCAAACGGCTCATCGGCGACTCACCTGGCGCGCGTCACCGTGTTGATGGTCCCGATGCCAGGACGACCCGGTCTGGGTCGTTTGCGCTACTTCGCGACGGGGCTCGTGATGTAGACGAAGGGGGCTTCGACGAGGTCGATGATGTGGGGCGCGGCCGGCGGCTTGGTCCGCACCTCGATGCGTGGCCGCAGCGGATGCTGGCGGTTGAGCTCGACCACGCGGCCGATCTCGCCGCTGGAGAGACGTACCAGCGTGCCGGGCGGGAAGAGCGACGTCTCGGCGAGCAGCGCCTTGATCAGCGCGGGGTCGAACGCGCGGCTCCGCAAGCGCACGACCTCGCGGATCGCCTCGTGCGCCGGCCGGCCCAGCCGCGGCGGCGGCGGCGCCGTGAGCGTGGCGTAGGTGTCGGCGAGCCCGATGATCTTGGCGTTCGGATGCACGGCCGGGCCCTTGAGCCCCGGCGGGTACCCCTGGCCTTGCTCGCGTTCGTGATGCTCGAGGACGGCCTCGACGATGACGTCGCTGGGCGGTCCCCAGCGGCGCACGAGCGCGGCCGACAGCTGCGGGTGCGAGCGATACCGATCCTGGGCACGAGGCGAGAGCGGATCGGCCTGGCGCACGACGCCCTCCGGAAGCTCCCAGAGTCCGACGTCGAAGAGGCAGGCGGCCATGCCGAGCTCGCCGAGCCGCCGGCCGTCGTAGCCCAGTCCGCGGCCGAGCCGCAGCGCGATCACGGCCACGCGGGCCTGATGCAGGGCCAGGTAGTCGCCGTTCGTCGGCGACAGCGCTCCATGCGCGAACCAGAAGAGGTTGTCGGACTAGACCAGCTCGTCGCCGGCCTCCTGCACGAGGCGCTCGAGCGCGGCCCACGGGAACGGATCGCGCGACGTCGACAGCTCACGCGTCGTGCCGATGAAACGCATAAACCGCCCGAAGAGCGCCCCACCGCGTTGTTCGGCGTCGCCGGCGGCGCCACCACCGCGGCGGGCGCCGGCCCGCCGTGGGAGAGCGGTGCCCACACGACGTCGCGCACGAGCTGGGTGGCCGGAGGCGTCCCGGGCGCACTTCGACGGCCTGCGCCGAAAGCTTGCGCAGCCGGGCCAGGCCGTCGCGCGCTGTGCCGCGCGCCGCCGTCGTGTCGTCCTTGAGATGCCGAACGATGATGCTGACCCGGCGGTTCTGGGCGTCGAGCGGATCCTGCGGGACGGGCAGATCGTGGTCGGCCAGGCCGACGACGCGCACGATCTGACGCTCACGCAGGCCGCCGATCTCCATCACCCGGCGCGCGCTGTTGGCGCGATCGGCCGAGAGCTCCCAGTTGGAGTAATTGCGGCCGTGGCGGTCGTACTGCTGCACGTCGGTGTGGCCTTCCACGTTCACGTCGTTGGGCAGCGCGCCGACGACCTGCGCCCAGGCCGAAGACGGACTCGGCGTGGCCGAGAAAGAGCAGGCCGCCCGGCTCCGGGAACGACACGAGGCGCTCGAGCACGGCCTTTTGCATCGCCCGGTCGAAGTAGATGAGGGCGTTGCGACAGAAGATCACGTGGAAGCGCGCGCGGATCGGCCACGTCGCCTCGGCGAGGTTGATGCGCCGGACGGTCAGGAGCGCGCAGGCGCTCGGGCCGCATGCGAACCTCGGCGCCGTGGCGGCCGGTGCCGCGCAGGAAGTAGCGCTTGAGCAGGTCCGCCGGGACCGGCGTCACCCGGTCGATCGGGTAGACGCCGTTCTCGGTCTGGGCCAGACAGTCGGTGTCGATGTCGGAGGCGAGGATGCGGGTGTCCCACGTCGGTGGGGTGAGCCCGGCCTCGGCCAGGACCATCGCGAGCGTGTATGGTTCCTCGCCACTCGAGCACGCCGCCGACCACAGGCGGAGCCGCTGCTTGCCGCCGCGCTCGGCCGCGGTCCGCCACGTCGTCGTCCATCGACCCGTCACGTATTCGAAATGGTGCGGCTCGCGGAAGAAGTCGGTCTTGTGCGTCGTGATGGCGTTGATGAACGCGATCACCTCACCGGCCCCGCCGCCCTCGGGCTCCGTGAGGTACTCGTGGTACTCGGCGAAGGTCGTCATCCCCAGGGCGCGCAGGCGGCGCCCCAGCCGGGCGCGCAGCAGATGGCGCTTGTGAGGACCGAGCGTGATCCCGGTGTGCTCGCGCACGAGATCGCGGAAGAGCGCGAACTCGCCATCGCTGATCGCCAGCTCGCCGAGCGAGAGCGCGCTCACCGCCGGCCTCCCGTGGGTTCGGCGCAGCTCGCGGTCCACCAGCAGCAGGGCGGGCTGGCCGAGGCCGGCCGCCGCCAGCGCCGCTTGCACCTGGGCCAGCGCACGCTCGAGCTCGGGGCCGGAGGTCTGCGGCGTCAGTGCCGCCGTGAGGCCGGCGGCGAGCTGGCCGCGTGATCCTTTCGCGAGCTCACGACCGCGCAGCGCCTCGGTCAGCACCGAAGCGAGCCGATCGGCGTCCGGCCGCGCCAGGCGCTGGCCGCTGACGGAGACGAACGTCCGGCCGAGCCCGGCGACGATGGCCGGCGCCCGGTGGTCGCGCGCGTTGAGCAAGAGCAGCGCGTGGGACACGTCCGGCAGGGATGCCGCGGCAGCGCCGGCGGGATCCGGTGGCGCCCCCGGCGACCGAGGCGCGGCCGGGGTTGGCGGAGCGCTCGGCGCGCCGGGGGTGCGCGGGACCGGCTGGCCCCACACCGCCGCCGCCATGAAGAGCGTCAGGCCGAGCGCAGCAGCGAGGAGGACGATCACGGCCGCGATCTCGATGATCCGCGTCCAGCGCTCCGACATCACGCCGCCTTTCCCAGCGCGACGAGGCCGGGGACGTCGAGGATCAGCGCGACGCGACCATCACCGAGGATAGTGGCCCCGGCCACGCCGTTCACGCGGTGGAAGTTCGCATCGAGGCTCTTGATCACGAACTGCTGCTGGCCGAGCAGCTCGTCCACGAAGAGCGCCACGCGGCGGCCCTCGTGCTCGACGACCACCGACAGCCCGCGCGTCGGCTCCTCGATGGCGCCGGGCACGCGGAAGAGCCGGCCGAAGACCGTCTTGATGGGCAGCATGCGGACAGCCATCACCCGCTCCTCGAGGTCGCGCGCGTGGCGGTCCGTCTGGGCGACGGCCTCCTGCAGCTCGGGTAGGCGGTCCGCCACGGCGGCGCCCTCGCCGAGCTGGTGGACGATCTGGGCGACCATCGACTGTGTGATCACGAGCTCGCCGACGAGATCGACCAGGCGGTCGACCTTCTCGGTGGCGACACGGATGGACTGCGTCTCGCCCTCGGTCCAGCGGTTCTTCTCGTGGGGCGCCGGCAGCGCGTCCATCGCCGGTGTCGACCGGGCGGGCACGTGCACGTCCGCGTCCTCACCGCCCTCGAGCGCCTCGATGTGTACGGCCCCGGGCTTGTCCACGAACTCGAAGCACGCTTCGATCTCACTCCGCGGCACCCGCGTGCGCAGCCGGCACTCGAAGAAGAGGTAGCTGCCTTCGGGGTCGAGCTCCGCGAGCGGAGGCACCGCCGAGGCCAGGGCCCCGAGATCGCTCATCTCACCCAGGCTCGACAGCGCATCCATGAGGCGCAGCGGATCGAGGCCGCGACGGAGCAGGTCCACCGGCGGCTCGAAGCGGATCGCGTAGAGCGCCTCCTCCTCGTGCGCGGTCGCCCGCGCAGGCAGGTGCGGCGACGACGCGGCATGGCCGACCGACTGGGCATGATCGGCGAGCATGTCGATCAGCGCGCCGACGCCGGGGACGTCGCTATCGTCGTGGGCGCGGGCGCGCGCGACCAGCGTGCCGAGCACGTCGTTGGCGCTCAGCAGGGCGTCGATCACGCCACGGCTGGGGGCCGACTCGTCCCCGCGCAGACGCACGAGGAGCTCCTCGAGGGCGTGGGTGACGATGGCGATCCGCTCGAACCCGAGCATGCTGCTGTTGCCCTTGAGGGTGTGAGCGGCGCGGAAGATCGAGTGCAGGCATTCGCGATCGGCGGGCGCCTGCTCCAGGCCGAGCACGCCGTCCTCGAACGTGCGGAGAAGCTCCTCCGCCTCGTCGAAGAAGATCTGCAGCACGGGGTCGAGGGTCACGCCTGCACCGTCGCGAGAGTTACGCGCGCACGCGGGTCGCGCCGAGGACCCGAGACACCACCTGACGGAGCTGCTCGGGCTGGAACGGCTTGACCAGCCAGCCGGTAGCGCCGGAGGCCCGGCCGGTTGCTTCATCTCCTCCCCCTGCTCGGTCGTCAGCAGCAGCACCGGTGTGAACTTGTGCTGAGGGCGCTCGCGGATGGCGCGGAGCAGGGTGAGCCCGTCCATGGTCGGCATATAGAGGTCGGTGATCCGCACCATCTGCCGCATGCTGCAAGAGTCGTCCACCGTCAGGATCTTGGCGCTCATCGTGGCACCCTCATGGTCCGGCCTCCTGCCTAGGTATTCGGCGTGCCGCCCGGTTTCCCTCACCCTCCGAAACCTGGTCGCCCGTGCCGATTACGCACCCTGACCGGCTGAGGAGGGGAACTCGGCCGGCCAGGGGAGAAGCAATGCTCGTCGTCGTTGGGCTCATCGTGGTCACGGTCAGCGTCCTCGGGGGCTTCATGCTCGAAGGCGGACCTTTGGCGCTGCTCTTCCAGCCCGTCGAGTGGCTCATCATCGGCGGGACGGCCACCGGGACGGTCATCATCAGCACGCCGCGCCAATACCTCGGGCATCTCGCGCAGAGCCTCAAGAGCATGGTGATGGGCGCCACCGCGCGCCACTCCCTCTACGTGGACGTCCTTCGGCTGCAGTACGAGCTGTTCGTCAACGTGAAGAAGCACGGCTTCATCGCGCTGGAGCGCGACGTCACCGAGCCCGCCAAGTCGTCGATCTTCTCGAAGTACCCGTCCTTCCTGGGCCGGCAGCACTCGGTGACGTTCCTGGCCGACTCGCTGCGCCTGCTCGTCGACGGCGGCGTCAGCCCCTACGACCTCGAAGCGCTGCTCGATCGCGAGATCGAGACGCACCACGACGAGGCCTCCAAGCCGGCCGCGATCCTCGCCAAGATGGGCGACACGCTGCCCGGGCTCGGCATCGTCACCGCCGTGCTGGGCGTCGTCATCGCCATGCAGTCCATCGACGGCAGCGCCGCCGAGATCGGCTCCAAAGTCGCGGTGGCGCTCGTCGGCACGTTCATGGGCGTGCTGCTCGCCTACGGGTTCATCAACCCGCTCGCCGCCGGCGTGGAGACGGCGGCCGAGCAGGACATCAACTACCTGCACTGCCTCAAGGCCGGCGTGGTGGCCTTCTCGAAGGGCGCCGCGCCCTTCGTCGCCGTCGAGTTCGCGCGGCGCGCGATCTTCGCCCACGAGCGTCCATCGCTGGTCGACGTCGAGGCGTCCACGATGGCGGTGAGCCCGAGGCAGGCATGACAGGTCGGCGGGGACCCGATCCCGAGCAGCCCCCGTTCATCATCCGAAAGCTCCGCAGCCGCCGGACCCCGCATCCGCACGGCGCCTGGAAGGTGGCCTACGCGGACTTCGTGACGTCGATGATGGCGCTGTTCATCGTGTTGTGGGCGGCCGAGCAGAGCCCGGTCATCCGCTCGTCCATCGCCACCTACTTCCGGAATCCCTCCGCGCTGCCGGCGGGACGCGAGCAGTCGGGGATCCTGCCCGCCGGCGCGGGCGTCGTCGCCCTGCCGGCGGCCGGCGCCGTCGGCGACCGTGACGAGGAAGCGCTGACCGAGGCGGCCGTACGTCTGCACGCGGCGCTCGTCGAGCTGGCGCCCACGGACGGCTGCGTCACCGTCGACGGGTCGCGCCTGCACGGCTACGACGTGACGCTGCTCCAGCTCCTCCTCGCGTTCGCGCGCGCCCGCGGCGTCGCCGGCCGTGCCGTCGGCGTCGTTCCGGGCCCCGCCGCCGCTCGCCTGCGCGCTCTCGGCCTCGGCGCCGAGATCGCCTGACCTTCCGAACGCTCTCCGGATTCGGCGCGCCCGGCCGATCCCTATATCAGCAGTGATAGGGGGACCGCGGCACGGACGCCGCGGTCGGACACGACCAGGGAGGGAGACGGTATGGCCACAGGCGACCTGACGCGGATTCGCACGAACATCAGTGCCCTCAACGCTCTCAACGCGCTCCAGAACATCAACTCCCAGCTGACGCAGACCAACCTGCGCCTGGCCACGGGCAAGCGCATCAACTCGTCGGGCGACGATCCGGCGGGGTTGTCGCTGGCCAACACGCTCGACCTCCGCGCCCGCAAGGTCGCCATGGCCGAGCGGAACGTCGGCGGCGCCCAGAACGTGCTCGACGTCGTCGAGGGCGGCCTCACCAACCTCAACGAGCTGCTCTCGAGCATGCAGGAGAAGATCGTGCTCGCCGCCAACGACACGCAGGGTGTCAGTGAGCGCAGCGCGATCATGTCGGAAATCAACCAGCTCGCCTCGGAAGTCGACTCGGTGGTGGGGCAGACTCAGTTCAATGGCATCCAGCTCCTGACCATCAACACGATGACCTTCCAGGTCGGCCCCGACGGCACCGCCGTCAACGTGTACTCGATCGGCCAGCGGCTCGACTCGGTGGGACTCGCGGTCAGCGCGCTGACGGTGGCGACCCAGGCCCTGGCCAGCGCCTCGCTCAACAGCGTGCAGATCAGCATCGACTCGCTCAAGACGATCCTCCAGGCGGCGGGGTCGACGATCAAGCGCCTGCGCGTGCGCAGCGACAACCTGAACACGATGGAGCTGAACCTCCGGGGCGCGCACAGCCGCATCATGGACGCCGACCTGGCCTCGGAGCAGCTGAATTCCGCGAAGCTCTCGATCTTGCAGCAAACGGCGACGGCCCAGCTGGCCGCAGCCAACTCGGCGCCGGCCTCGATCCTGGCGCTGTTCCGATAAGCGAGGACCGACGATGCATCCATTCGACATTGACGTCGACGAGACGTCGAAACCGCTCACGCCGAAGCAGCTCGAGGTCGCGCGCCTCGCGTCGCGCGGCTTGCCCAACGAGCGCATCGCCAGTGATCTGGCGATCACGGTGGGCACGATGAAGCTGCATCTCCACCAGGTTTACAAGAAGCTCGGGATCAACACGCGCGTCGAGCTGGTGATGCGAGCCGAGGAGCTGGCGGCGCGCTAGTCGCTGTGTAGAGGAGCGCTCCGGCTCCGCCGGGCGCTCCGAACGTTGGGGCTATGGGGGCCATATCGGGGCCCCCATTTCCCTGTCAGTTACACTGGGGGCGTGGTGTCGATCAGGGGTCTGATCGCCGTCGTGGTCGCGGTGTTCCTGCCGGCTGCGGCGTTCGGGGGCAGCCAGCCCGTTCGTGTCCCGCGTGACTCGGCGCTCGTCGTCAACGGTGTCGTCCGACCGATGACGGGCGGCAGCCCCGTGGCCCCGCCCCAGCCTCGGGCCACGGTGGTGCGCGACACTCTCACCTGCGCGCCGCGTGGCGTTCCCGATCCCGGCTACCGGCCGATGTGGGTTCCCGGGGAGTCGTGCTGGACGGGCTCAGAATCGGTCTGGCTCCCTGGCCACTGGGTGTGGTGAGCCCTCCGCGCTGATCGCGGTCAGCCCGCACAGGTGACGAGTCGGTGCTCGCGCAGGCCGGTCAAGACGCCTTCGGCGAAGACATCGGCGCCCTTCGCGGTATGGTGCATGTCTTCGTATCGGAAGAGCGGGCCATCGACGGCCTCGCGGTGGCGGAACAGCGCCAGCAGATTGATCACCGGAAAGCCGTGCCGCGCACCGAGCGCTTCGAGGATCTTGAACGGCCGCTCCGACGCGTACAGGCGCGGGCGCATGCCCACCGAGTTACGGCCCGCCGGCGAGGCCGTCGCGCTGACCTGGTGGGCGTGAGGATAGGTGACGAGGACGAAGCGCGCCCCCAGGCTCCGCGCCAGGTCGCTGATGCCACGGATGTACCGGCCGGACAGCGCCCACGCCCGGTGGATCTGCTCGGTCTCGAGGTCGCGCGTGATCGCCATCGGATCGTAGCGAAGATCCCCGACCAGTCCCCGCTGTTCCATCGCGGCCGCATCGACGAGGGGTCGACCGACGAGCCAGTGGCCCACCGATGATCGGCGCAATCGCTGGTACACGGCAAGGCGCGCGATGGGCGCTTCCAGCCCGCGCAGCGCGGGGGGCAGGATCGGCAGCAGGGTCTGCGCCGACTCGAGCCGTCGATTGGCCGGCACCGCGACCGGCAGGCCCTGGGCATCGAGCGACGCGATCTCGGTCCTGATCATGTCCTCGTGGACGTCGGTCATGTCGACATTGAGGACGACGAGGTCGGGCTGCAGCGGCGCGACGACGTGCTTGAGGTGAAGGTAGTAGAGGATCGGCGAATAGCTGGACACACCCGCGTTGACGACCTCGACGCCGGTGCCGCACGAGCGCTGGCGCAAGCGTGCTTCCAGGCGCTTGGGCATCGCTTCGGCGTCGGTGAGGCCGCTGCCTTCGGTGAACGAGTCGCCGAGGACGGCGATGCGGAAGACGCCGACGGGCTTGGGGACGGCGAACTCGCGGTCACGCAGGCCGCGGGAGTTGGTGACGAAGCGCGCCCCCAGGCTCCGCGCCAGGTCGCTGATGCCACGGATGTACCGGCCGGACAGCGCCCACGCCCGGTGGATCTGCTCGGTCTCGAGGTCGCGCGTGATCGCCATCGGATCGTAGCGAAGATCCCCGACCAGTCCCCGCTGTTCCATCGCGGCCGCATCGACGAGGGGTCGACCGACGAGCCAGTGGCCCACCGATGATCGGCGCAATCGCTGGTACACGGCAAGGCGCGCGATGGGCGCTTCCAGCCCGCGCAGCGCGGGGGGCAGGATCGGCAGCAGGGTCTGCGCCGACTCGAGCCGTCGATTGGCCGGCACCGCGACCGGCAGGCCCTGGGCATCGAGCGACGCGATCTCGGTCCTGATCATGTCCTCGTGGACGTCGGTCATGTCGACATTGAGGACGACGAGGTCGGGCTGCAGCGGCGCGACGACGTGCTTGAGGTGAAGGTAGTAGAGGATCGGCGAATAGCTGGACACACCCGCGTTGACGACCTCGACGCCGGTGCCGCACGAGCGCTGGCGCAAGCGTGCTTCCAGGCGCTTGGGCATCGCTTCGGCGTCGGTGAGGCCGCTGCCTTCGGTGAACGAGTCGCCGAGGACGGCGATGCGGAAGACGCCGACGGGCTTGGGGACGGCGAACTCGCGGTCACGCAGGCCGCGGGAGTTGGTGGTGAAGCGCGCCCCCCGCACGACACCGTCGAAGTGCGGCCGCAGCCGGTGGTGAAGCAGGCCTCGATCCTCGACGAACTGGTTCCGGACGCCGTCACGGCTCGACTGTTGGAGCCGGAGCGCGACTTCGATGAGCACGAGCCCGACCGCACACCCGAGCACGAGGAGCAGGACGAGCGCGAGCCGCCGGTGTCGAGGGGACTTCAGGCCGTGACCTGGGCGTCCGGGACCCGCTCGCGCCGCGCTCGCAGGGCATAGATGGCCGGCAGCACGAGCAGCGTGAGGGCCGTCGAAGAGATCAAGCCACCGAT
>MNEG01000043.1 GCA_001917585.1 Candidatus Rokubacteria bacterium 13_1_40CM_68_15 | reverse complement strand
GAGCGGATCGCCGATGACGTCGGACAGCGCGAGCGTGAGAATGGGGGCCGGAGCCGCGGCCCGGGCGAGCTGGCCTCCCTTGAAGCGCGAGAGGTGCTTGCGAACGGCGTTGACCTCGTTGATGGTGGCACCGGAGGCGAGCAGCAGTCGCGTGACCGCCTGCTTCTCCGCCAGCGTGACCGGCGGGGTGGGCGCCGGGGTCAGCGCCGAGCCACCGCCGGACACCAGGAAGAGCAGTTGATCGTTGGGCCCGGCGTCACGGGCGAGCGCCAGCAGGCGGTCGGCTGCGGCTTCCCCGCGAGCGTCGGGAACGGGATGACCGGCCTCGGCGATCGTCACCCGCCGTGTCGGCGCCGTGTAGCCGTCCTTGACGACGACGAACCCACCGACGACGCGATCGCCCAGGACCTCTTCGGCGGCACGCGCCATCGCGGCGCTCGCCTTGCCACAACCGAGGACGAGGATCCGCTCGGCTCCGGCGAGGCGGCCGGCTTCGCGCTGGAGAGCCTGGTCAACGAGCACGCGAACGTCGCCGGCGGCCAGCGCCGCGTCCCAGATGGCGCGCGCCGCCTCTCGCGGCGTCAAGAGCGGAGCTTCTGGAGCCGTTCTCCCGCTTCCTGGAGGACCTCTTCGGTCTTCGGGAAGCAGAACCGGATCTTCGTGCGTCCGAGCTCGGGGTGGGCGTAGAAAGACGACCCCGGCACGGTCGCCACGCCGACGTGCTTGATGAGGAACATGGCGAACGCGGTGTCGTCCTCGATGCCGTAGCGCCTCAGGAAGTGGGCGGCATCCGTCAGGATGTAGTAGGCCCCGTGCGGCTTCCAGGCCACGAACCCGGCCTTCTCGAGCCACCCGAAGAGCAGGTCGCGCTTGGCCTGATACATTTCGCGGAGCCCGACGTAATAGCTGTCGGGCAGCGTCAGCGCGACCACGGCGGCCTCCTGCAGCGGATGCGGTGCCCCCACGGTCACGAAGTCGTGGGCGCGGCGAATGCCGACGCTGAGGTCGGCCGGTGCGACCGCGTACCCGATGCGCCAGCCGGTCACCGAATAGGACTTCGAGATGCCGGAGATGGTGATCGTGCGCTCGGCCATGCCCGGCAGCGTGGCGATCGGCGTGTGACCGAGGCCGTCGTAGACGATGTGCTCGTAAATCTCGTCGGTGATGGCGAGCAGGTCGTGCTCGCGACAGAGCTCGGCGATGACCTCCAGCTCGCCGCGCGAGAAGACCTTGCCGGTCGGGTTGTTCGGGCTGTTGAAGACGATCGCCCTCGTGCGCGGCGACACCGCCTTCCGCAGCCGGTCGGGATCGAACACGAATTCGGGCGGCTCGAGCGGCACCCATACCGGCTCGGCGCCCGAGATGATGCAGCCCGGGCCGTAGTTCTCGTAGAAGGGCTCGAAGATGATGACTTCGTCGCCGGGGTTGAGCACGGCCAGCAGCGTGGACAGCATCGTCTCCGTCGAGCCGCAACACACCGTCAGGTGGCGCTCCGGATCGATGTCGAGCCCGTAGAATTTCCGGTACTTGTCGGCGATGGCCCGCCGCAGCCGCGGCGCGCCCCAGGTGACCGAGTACTGGTGGAAGTCGCCCTCGAGCGCCTCGTGGGCGGCGTCGATGAGCTCGCGCGGCGGCGGAAAGTTCGGCATGCCTTGAGCGAGATTCACGCCGCCGAGCTGGTCCACCACGCGGGTCATCTCGCGGATCACCGACTCCGTGAACCCCTGCACCCTCCTCGACATCCGATCGGATCTCATGGCCGTAAGGGCTTGGTTGACGTCATCGACCGGGAGGCAACGGCCCTGAGGAGCGTGGCCACGTGATCGACGGCGGGGGCTGGTGTGTTGCTCGGAGACCCGTGTATCAGGGTAATGTCTCGGAGTTGCGTGTGGAACGGGACTTCAAGCAGTGTCAGGAGGCGTGGTCGACGAGTAACACGCCAGCCCCCGCCCGTATACGCGACCACGCGCGCGTCAGCGAACATGGACGCGATGTTACCGCTCCTCGCGAGCACGTGCCTGCGTGGTGGCGGCCGGAGCTGGTGTGCCCCTCGGAGACCCGTGTCTCAGGGCACTGTCTCGGACACGCGTGTCGAACTGGCCGCGAAGTAACGTCGGATGGCGTGGTCGACGAGGGGCATACCAGCCCCGGCCGCCGACCAAGCAATCACGCGCGCGTCAGGGGACGATGACGTCGCGTTCGATGGGATCGACCTGGACGCCGCGCTGCTTGAGCCATTCGACGCCCCGCTGGAGCGTCCCTTCGTCCGCCTCCATCTCCAGCGCCACCCACCCGTAGTCGGCCTTCACGTCGGCGCGCCGGATGTTGATGACGATGTCGAAGTCCTTCACCAGGCGATAGAGGATCGGCTCCTGGATCAGGTTGGCGGGAAACGTCAGACGCACGCGCAGGCGGGCCATGGCGAGCACCGGCGCTCAGGCGCCTCCGGCGATGGCGGGGACGATCGACACCTGGTCACTCTCCTTGAGCACGGTCTTCTTGCCATCGAGGAACCGGATGTCCTCTTCGTTGACGTAGATGTTGATGAACCGACGGAGCTCACCGCCCTCGTCCACCAGGCGCTCGCGCAGACCCGGGAACTGGCGCTCGAGGTCGTCGACCACGGCGGCGACGCTGCCGCCCTTGGCCTGCACTTCGGCGCTCCCCTTGGTGAGCGCACGCAGCGGCGTCGGAATGCGTACCAGCGGCATGAGGCTCCTCCGTCAGTTGGTCTGCGACTTCAGATCGGTCAGGGCCCGATCGAACGCTGACAGCGTCGGACGGATCTTCACGTGCGTCTCCAGGCGGTCGTACAGGGCGTCGGGCGTCTTGAGCCCGTTGCCGGTGATAGAGATGACGACCGACTGATCGCGCGGGATGACGCCGGTCTCGATGAGCTTCCTGGTCGCGGCCACCGTGACGCCGCCCGCTGTCTCGGTGAAGATGCCCTCGGTCCGCGCCAGCAGCAGCATGCCTTCGATGATTTCCTCGTCGGTGGCGTGGGCGCCGAAGCCGCCGGAGTCCTTGGTCGTGCGGTACGCGTAGAAGCCGTCGGCGGGGTTGCCGATGGCCAGCGACTTGGCGATCGTCTTCGGCCGGACCGGCTTGAGCACATCCGTGTCGTTCTTGATCATCGTGACGATCGGGCCGCAGCCTTCGGCTTGCGCGGCATGCATGTGCGTCCGCACCGGGCCCTCGATGAGACCCAGCGTCTTGAACTCCTTGATGGCCTTCCAGATCTTCGTGATGAGCGAGCCCCCGGCGCAGGGCACGACGATATGGTCAGGGGTCCGCCAGCCCAGTTGTTCCACGATTTCGAAGCCGTAACTCTTCGATCCCTCGGAATAGTAGGGTCGAAAATTCACGTTGACGAACGCCCAGCGGTACTTGTCGGCGATCTCGGAGCAGAGCCGGTTGACCTCGTCGTAGGTGCCCTCGACGGCCACCAGCGTCGGGTTGTAGACGAGCGTGGCCAGGATCTTGCCCTGCTCCAGGTCGGCGGGGATGAAGATGTACGACTTGAGCCGCGCCTCGGCGGCGTGGGCGGCCACCGAGTTCGCGAGGTTGCCGGTGGACGCGCACGCCACCGTGTCGAAGCCGAACTCGAGCGCTTTCGTCACCGCGACGGCCACCACGCGGTCCTTGAATGACCACGTGGGATGGCTCACCGAGTCGTTCTTGATCCAGATCTCGCGACAGCCCAGCTCGTCGGCGAGGTTTCGCGCGCGAACCATCGGCGTGAAGCCGACGTGGTGGCCGACCGCGACGTCGCCGTCGATCGGCAGCAGGTCCTTGTACCTCCACATGCTGGGCGGACCGGCGGCGATCGACTGACGGGTGACGACCCCCTTCAGTGCTTCGTAGTGGTAATCGACCTCGAGGGGACCGAAACAGAACTCGCAGACGTGAACGGGAGCCGACGGGTAGCCGCGACCACACTCGCGGCACTTCAAGCCTCTCAACTTCTCCATGAGCGCGTCTCCATCGGTAGGGGAATTGAGCCCCGAGTTGTACTGCACCGACAGCAAGACATTTCGCATACTTAACAATGAACTGTGCGCGAAGTCAATCGAAGAACTCGGCGAACTCCTCGATCGTGCAAGTGAAGTATCATCCGTCGCCGTGGCGCGGAGCCGCTTCGTTCCGCTCGCGTTGCTGCTGGCGTACGGCCTCGGCTTCGGCGCTTCGGCGTTCGGGTTCGCGGTACCCGCCTTCGACGATCATCCTGGCCAGGTGTACCGGCTGTGGCACGTGCTCACGCGGGGCGCCGCGCCGTGGACGTGGAATCCCGGATGGTGGACCGGCTACCCCGAGATGCAGTTCTATCCGCCCGGCTTCTTCTATGTCGGCCTTCTTCTGCACTGGGTCTCGCTCGGCACGCTCTCCACGGATGTGATCTACCAGGCCCTGCTGTGGCTGACCTGGCTGGCGCCGGGCGTGACCGTCTATGCGCTGCTCGTGCGTGTTGTCGGCAATGGCTGGCTGGCGTTGCCCGGCGCCCTGGTTGCGCTCACGCTTTCGTCGGGCGTTGTCAGTGGCGTCGAGGGCGGGGTTCACATCGGAATGCTGCCCGCACGGTTCGGATGGGCGCTGCTGCCGCTGCTCGCGCTGGCCCTCATCCACTGGACCGAGCATGAGGCGCCGCCGCCGTGGGGCCTCGCGCTCATCACCATGGCGGCGATCGTCGTGACGCATCCCGCCCACACGCCGGCGGCAGCGACGCTCGTCGTCGTCGCCGCCCTCTCGGCTCCGGGACCGCGCGCCCGTCGGATGGTCGAAGCCGCCGTCCTCTTGGCCGACGCAGTGGCGCTCACGTCGTTCTGGACCCTGCCACTGCTGATACGACTCGGCCACACACGAGCGCTCGCCTGGGGCAGCCTGACGCTCGGCGACGTGGGCACGCTGCTGGCGCGGCATCCCTTGCTGCCGGTGATGGCCTTGCTGGCGCTGCCGCTCGTCACGAGTCCACCGCCCGCCGCCCGGATTCTCCAGCGCTGGCCCTGGGCGACTGCTCTCGTGGTGCTCGTCGACGGGGCGGTGTTGGAGCCGCTCGGCATGCGATGGCTCCCCGCCGATCGGGTCGTCGACGGCATGTGGATGGCGTTCATCGTCGCAGCCGGATCGACCTTCGGCTCGTTCATGCGCCAGCGCGGATGGGTATCGACGGCCACCATCGTCACCGCGGTCGCCACGGTGGCAGCGGTCGGCACGGTCAACCGCACGCTGGTGCTGTGGCCGCGCGCGGCCGACTGGCCGTCCTACGCGGCAACCGCACGGGGCCTTCAGCTCGAGTCGCTCTGGGAGGCGCTGCGAAAATCGTCGGCCGGGCGTGTGCTGTTCGTGAGGTCAGGTGCGCCGCTGGTCTTCGGTGACGAATGGTGGCGGCCCCACACTCACGTCACGGCGCTCACGCCGATCCACGCCGGACGCGAGATCGTGAACGGGACCTTCACACACCCCTCGCCGGTTGCCAAGCTCGTGTATCGCGGGTCGCCCGAGCCGGGCGCCATCACCACGCTCGTCGAGCGCCTGGATGGCCATTCGCTCTTCGGGCGCGACCTCGATGGACTGGACACGGCGACGTTCAACACGCTGGCCGATCGTCTCGGCGTCAGCGCAGTGGTCGTTCTCGACGAGGACCTGCCGAAGCTCCAGGCGCTCGCCGATGATCCCGCGTTCGGGCGACGCTCGACCGTCGGGCCGTTCATGATCCTCGAGCGGCGTTTGGACGCCACCATCCCGATCGGCCTCGCCGCCGGTCGCTGGACCGTCGCCGTGGACGGCAAGGCCGGCGACTGGGTGTCGATGCACGTCGCATACTATCCGCTCTGGCGCGCTCAGCGAGGCGGCACATCGCTTGCCTCGCGGCGCGGTCCGGCCTGGGATCTCGAGGTCCGGCTCGACGACGGTCGCGGCCCCATCGAGCTCCACTACGGCGCGACGTCGGTGGAGCTGGGAGCGACCGGGCTGAGCGTCGCGGCGGCCGCCGCGTGGCTCGCCTGGTGGTGGCGGACCCGGAAGCCCGCGCTCAGTTCCTGAGCGCTGGAATCCGCTGTGAGACGCGGACCGCGCCGGCCGCGTCGATGATGCGTACCTGGAGAGCCTCGCCGTCGGCCTCGATCTCACCGAAGTTCAGCGCCAGGCCGAGCGACCCCAGCGAGCGCGACCGCAGCGAGCGGTCGAGCGGTAGCGGATAGCCGGCCCGCGCCGCCAGTGGTCCGGCCAGGAACTCGTGAATGACGTAGCCGGGGAATGGCTCGTGACGGACAACCTCGCCGTGGTGGACTTCGCAGGCGACGAAGACGACATTGTGGACGCCT
Source organism: Candidatus Rokubacteria bacterium 13_1_40CM_68_15 (assembly GCA_001917585.1). GTDB lineage: Bacteria > Methylomirabilota > Methylomirabilia > Rokubacteriales > CSP1-6 > 40CM-68-15. Next base: position 54,538 of record MNEG01000043.1, on the reverse strand, counting down.
CTATCGTGCAACCCTCGCAAGATCTCGTCGCGCTCGTTCACGAATCCGGTGCCGCTGCGCCGCGGCAGCCCCAGGAGGTTGGCGTTCGACCACGAGTCGGCGGCGCCGCCTCCGGTGAACACGCCCAGCGGGACCGACGTCACGACGATCTTCCAGGTCGCGTCGGAGATGGTCACGCCCTCGATCAGCCACCGACGTTGTGTCGGACCCAGCATCGTCTTGCCCGGCCCGTCCGCCATCCAGTTCGAGCTCCGGTACTGGCGGGTGTCGAGAATGAAGATCTCGACGTTGCGCCCCCAGCGCACGCGGCGATAGAGGCGCTCGGGGTCCGTGGCCGATGCGACGATCGGAAAGTAGTCGAAGAACGCGCGGCGGCCCAGGGGCATCAAGGGGTCTTCCGACCCCCAGAAGTTGTTCTCGACCTCGTGGTCGTCCCAGGTCGCATACACGGCGGTGTTCCGGAAAAACCGCTGCACGAGCTGATCCGCGCGGTTGTACCGATGCTTGGCGTGGTAGCCGTCGAGGGTCGTCGCGACGAAATCAGCGCCGGGCACGAACGCGCCGTGGCCGCAGCGCTGGTCGGCGTAGATCGTGTCGCCGACGAAGAGGAAGAGGTCGGGGTGGCGCTGGGCCATCGGGCGGAAGATCGGATAGCCGTCCTCGATGTCGCGGCAATGTCCCTTGCCGCCCAGGTCGCCGCTCCAGAGCAACCGGACGGAAGCGTTCGCATGGGCGGCCGGTGCTGTCGTGAACTGGCCGTCGGCACGGTCGCCGTCGTCGAGGACCTCGTAGGCGTAGCGTGTGCCGGGTCGCAGCCCGCGCAGTCGCACCGCGGCCGTGAAGTCGCGATCCGGATCGGGACGTTCCTGCACCTCGACCAGAGACTCCGCGTCCCCGACCGGCGCGTAGCGAACACGGACGCGCTCGCTCTCGCTACGCGTCCAGATCGTGGCGGCGGCGTCGGCCACCTCGCTGACGGTCACCAGCAAACCGGCCGGCGCCGGCACCGCCACCGGCGCGGCTGGACCGAGGCCGGTCGGGACCATCGAGAGCACCAGGAGCGCCGACGAGATGAGGTTGAACGGGCGCACGGTCACTCCGGTCCCATCGCGTGCGTGAAGAGCGCCCCGCCGTCGTCGTCGATGATCCGCACGCTGAGCAGATTGGGCTCCACCGTGATCTCGCCGAAGTTGTTGACACCGCCGCGGGCGAAGAGCGAGCGCGGGTTCAGTCCCTGGTCGAGGGCGCGCGGCCGGCCCTGCGTGGCCGACAGCGGTCCGGCGATGAACTCGTAGAACGAGAAGCCCGGCGTGGGGTGATGACGGATCAGCTCGGCGTGATGCACGTCGGCGGCGAGGAATACGACGTTCTTGACGGCGCGGTCGCGGAACGCACGCAGGATGAAGTCGCGCTCGAAGGCGAAGCCGGTGGTGTTGTCTTCGGGCACGCCGAAGATGCTCGCGTTGGACCACGAGTCGTGCGCGGCCGGAGGACCCGTCGGGACCGAGAGCGGCACGCTCGAGACGATGACCTTCCAGGTGGCCGACGACGCCGTCACGCCGTCGACCAGCCACCGCCGCTGCGCGGCGCCCAGCATGGTCTTGCCGGGTCCGTCCGGATCCCGGTTCGAGCTGCGGTACTGGCGCGTGTCCAGGATGAAGACCTCGAGCAGTCGGCCCCAGCGGAACTGACGGTACAGACGTCCGGGCTCCTCGGCCGGAGGCGCGATGGGCCAGTAATCGAGGAAGGCCTGCCGTCCCGTCGGCATCAGCGGCTCGTCGCGGCCCGAGAAATCGTTCCGGACCTCGTGATCGTCCCAGATCGGCAGCACCGCGGTGGACGCGTAGAACGCGGCCGCGGCGGGATCCTCGCGGTTGTAGCGATGCTTGGTGTGGTACCCGCGGAGCGTCGTCGCGACGAAGTCGGTGCCGGGCACCACGTCGGGTCCGCCACAGCGATGATCGGCGTAGATGGTGTCGCCGACGAAGAGGAAGAAGTCGGGCCTGGAGGCCGCCATGGCGCGGAAGATCTTGTAGCCGCCCTCCAGCGGACGGCAGAGCTTCCCGCCGCCGAGGTCGCCGCTCCACACGAAGCGCACGCGGGTCGGGGCATCGGGAGCCGGCGCCGTGACGAATTCTCCATCGGCGGTCGCGCCATGGCTCTGGACGCGATAGGCGTGACGCGTCCCGGGAGCGAGGCCCGCAAGTTTGACCTGGCCGGTGAGATCTGTCGCTGCCGTCACGGCGACGCTGACCGTCGATGCGGGAGGCGCGCCCGCTGGACCGTAGGCGATGGTCACCGAGCCCGCACCAGCGCCGCGCATCCACAGCACGGCCGATGTCGGCGTCACCTCCCCCACGGCAACGAGCACGGCCGGCGCGGCGGCAGCGACGGACGCTGCTGCGGCCAGCAGGGCGACGCCGATCAGCCGGAGGGTGTGGTAGGTGGCGGGACTACGGGGCAACCGACGACTTCAGGTACGCCAGAACCTCGCGCTCGAACTGCTCGATGCTCTGACCGAAGGCGCGGCTGAAGTTGCCCTGGCGATCCTGGCCGCGCGAGAACGAGCGGAAGTACTCGACCACCCGGTCGAAGCCGTCACGCTCGATGAGGTAATCCGCCATCAGGAACGCCAGCTGGTAGGTGGGCAGCGAGCCCTCCTTGCGATGGCGCACCGTGAACCCCCGCGGGGAGCCGAGCGTCTCGAGGTCGAGACGAGCTGCGACGAGGGCAGCGTGATTGCGGATGCCAGACCGGGAAACCGTCCGCCGGCGCTCCATCGAGTCCATCCCCAGGCGCTCGAGCACGCGGAAGGCGACCCACTCCGCCATGCCCTCGGCCAGCCACTGCTCGGCGAGGCCCTCGCCCTGAGCGAGCTCGATCTGACAGACGTGGGCCATCTCGTGGGCAATCAGTCGGAGCCACTCGCGGCCGGCCCGGTCGGCGCCTTCATCGTTGAGGAGGAGCTGCCGCCGCTTGCCGATGCCGATGGCGAAGTCGGACAGCTCGGCGGCACGCGCGGGCGACACGTTGGCGTCGTTGACGAGCCCGCGCTCGAACACCCGCCGCGAGTCATAGACGAAGACGGTGACCTGCTCGGGCACCGGCAGATGTAGATCGCTCACGAGGATGGCCGCAATGCCACGGACGGCCTGTTCGTGCGTCGTCATGACGCGCGAGCTGTCGGGGAGCGTCAGCAGACTGGGCTCGATCGTGACGGGAACGACAAGACGGCCGCTACCGCAGCCCGAGACGAGCGCGACGATCAGTAGGACGAACAGGCCCAGGTGTCTCGTATGAAAACCCTTTCCTACTCGGACGGGGATTCTTACACGAACTTCGAAGAAGGGGAAGAGGATTTCACAAAATTTTTTGTGGAAAGTTCAATTGTGAGACTGACAAAAATCTGGGCGGCGAGTGAATCGCCGCCACCGTCGGAAAACCTGACAGCCGAATGAGCTAGACGAGAGGGTCGTAGTTGAAATACTGACCAGACGTGTCGAGCGGGACGAGGTGGTGCTGCAGCGTTCCGGCGCACATCTCGGACAGGCGTTCGACCGTCCAGCCGTCGGCGTGATGGATTCGCATGATGGGACGCATGTGCCCGAAGAGCATGATCTCCTTGCCCCGGACCCCGATGACCTGACCGGTGATGTCCTTGGCCGCATCGGAGGCGAGGAAGGCCGCCACCGGGGCAATGTGGGCGGGCGACATCTTCTTGATCTTCTCGACGCGGGCCTTCTGAGCGTCCGTCTCGGTCGGGATGGTGCCGATCATGCGCGTCCAGGCGAATGGGGAGATGCAATTGGCGGTGACGTTGTAGCGTGCCATGTCCAGGGCCACCACCTTGGTCAGTCCTACGATGCCGAGCTTGGCCGCCGCGTAGTTAGCCTGCCCGATGTTGCCAACGAGGCCGGAGGTGGACGTCATGTTGATGAAGCGCCCCGCGCGCTGCTCCTTCATCCGCGGCGCCGCCGCCCGCGTGACCGCGAAGGTGCCCTTCAGGTGCGTGTTCAGGACGGCGTCCCACTCTTCCTCGGTCATGTTGAAGATCATCCGGTCTCGGAGGATTCCGGCGTTGTTGACGACGATATCCACGCGCCCGAAGGCGTCGATCGCCGTCTGGACGATGTGCTCGCCCCCGGCCATCGTCGCGACCGAGTCGTAGTTGGCCACGGCCTGGCCGCCGGCCTTCCGGATCTCCTCCACCACCTCGTTCGCGGGAGCCTGGGTGGCGCCCTGGCCACCCTCGGAGCCGCCGTAGTCGTTCACCACCACGCGGGCGCCGAGCCGGGCCATCAAGAGGGCAATCTCGCGCCCGATTCCGCGTGCTGCGCCGGTTACCACCGCCACCCTGTCCTTGAGGATCATGCGAGCCCCCTTGAACCTCCCCGCAACGGCGGCGCACAAGATAGCAGAATTTCATCGCTAACCGTGTGGGCGGCCGACCCCCAGTGGGGAGCAGCGCCGTTCCGACCGTTTGGAGGGGGCGCGCGTGGGGCCGACGTTAAGTTGGAGGGGGCCTCCGGTGCCCCCTCCAACTCAACGTCGGCGGGCGTCGAGCGCCGCGACATAGGCGGCGCCCATGACGAAGACGACCGCCGAGTAGTACACGAACATGATGAAGGCGATGAGGACGGCGAACGGTCCATAGATCTGGTCGTAAACACCGACCTGGCGGATGTAGAGCCTGAAGAGCTGCTTGGCGACCTCCCACAGGACGCCGGCCACGATGCCCCCGGCCAGTGCGGGACCGACCCCCACCCTGCGGTACGGCATATAACGGTAGCCGAGGTAGAACATCGCCGACGAGAGCCCGAGGCTGATCGCCAGCGTCGCCCACCTGATCCACTGCCCCGGCACGTGCACGGGCTCCAGCAGCTCCTGGACCCACTGGAGCACCCACGTCATCACCACGATGGCGAACAGGAAAATACCGAGCAGCAGCGCCATGCCCGCGTTGACGACGACGTTCCGCACGAAGCCCCGTCCGGTGCGGATGCCGAGCATGCGGTGCATGACGAGCCGGGCGGCGCCGAAGAGCGGCGAGGCGAAGACGAGCAGCACCAGCGTCCCGACCGCACCCGACGTCTTCCGTGTCTGCACGATGCGGAGGAGGATGCGCGCGATCTGGGTTCGGTACACGGGGAAGTTACGAGCGAGCTGCCCGACGACCTCCTGCGCCGCCTGCTCGGAGGAAAGCACGAAGCCGACGATGGAGACGCCGAGCAGCGTCAGCGGGATGAGGCTGACGAGAAAGAAGAAAGCGAGGCCAGCGGCGAGGAAAAGTCCGTCGCCGGCGATGAACCGCGAGAACGCCCCGCGGAGCCCGCCGAACATTGCGCGCTAGACGATCCCCCGCACCATGCCTCCGTCCACCTGGATCACCACCCCCGTCACGTACGAGGCCTTCTCGGAGGCGAGGAAGACGACGACGTTCGCGAACTCCTCGGGAGTGCCGATGCGGCCCAGCGGAACGTCCCTGGCGCTCTGCGCGACGTACTCGTCCACCGGCATGCCGGCTTGCTTGGCTCCACCGAGGAATCGATCGGTCATGATCCGACCGGGGCACACGACATTGATGGTGATGTTGTCCTTGCCGAGCTCGGGCGCCAGTGTCTTGCTGAGGCCGGCCACGCCCGGGCAGGAGTCCGTCCACCGGCTGCTTGACCGACACCGACTGGATCGTGAGGATGCGGCCCCACTTGCGGGCGCGCATGATCGGCGCCACCTCGCGGACCAGCCTCACCACCGACAACAGCGACACCTCGAACGCGCCGTACCACTGCTCGTCGGTCATCTCCTGCAGGCCGCCCCGGGGCGGGCCGCCGCAGTTCGCGACGAGCACGTCGATCCCGCCGAACGTCTGCTTCGTCCGCGCGACGACCGATTTCACGTCGTCGGCCTTGGTGACGTCGGCCGTCATCGCGAGGACTTCGGCTCCGGTCTTGGCGCGCACCTCCTCCGCAGCGGTCTTGACGTCGGCCTCGGTGCGAGCGCACATGGCCACGCGGGCGCCCTCGGCAGCGAAGCCCATCGAGCACGCCTTGCCCATTCCCTTGCTCGCCGCCGTGACGAGCGCGACCTTGCCTCTCAGTCCGAGATCCATGCTCTGCTCTCCCCGTGCGTCATTGTCGGCGCAGATGATACCCGAAGAACTCGGCGACCCGACGGTGAGCGTCGGCGTCGGCCTGCGGATCGTAAGCAACAGTCGCCCCGATCTCGCCCGTCCGCTCGTCCTTGACCACGTCGGGGAGAAACGTCCGCGGCTGCCCCTCGACGTCGAAGTAGTGGAAGGCTCCGGGATAGAGCACGACGGAGACGTCAGCGCCGCGGCGGCGCATCGACTCGGCCATCCGCACGCACGGCGTCGGCGCGGTCCAATCGTCGGCAGCGCCGATCAGCACCAGCAGGGGCCGAATGGCGAGCTGAGGGATCAGCGATTCACAGCCGCCGGGATACACGCCCACGGCGGCGCGATAACCCGGCTCGGGCATCACGACACCGCGCTGGCGCGCCCGTTCGTGGCTGGGGCCATTGACGAGAGCCAGGGCGAACACGCCGCCGTTGGACCAGCCGATGACGCCGACGTGTTCGCGGTCGACGTCACCGCGTGCCTGCAGGAATCGCAATGCGCCCACGCCGTCGTCGAAGCGTTCGGTGTTCGGAACGTCGGGTGAGGTCGGCGAGCATCCTTCGGTCATTCCGCGCGCCGCCCAGCTGTCGACGACGAGCGCCAGGTACCCGCGATCCCTGAACCAGCGCGCCCACTGTCGTGTCGACGCCGACACTCCGTGACAGCCGTGGAGGAGCACGACGGCGGGGAACGGCCCCGTCCCGGACGGCGTGTACAGTTGCGCCGGCACCTCTCGCGGCGTGGCTGGCGCCGCGTTGGGGAATCGTACGGTGGACGAGGCGCAGGCAGCAGCGATCAGGCCGACAACCGCGAGCGGGAACACGCGCGGCACGGCTTTGAGCATACATCGGTCGCGGGTACAATCCGCTCGATGAAGTCACCGGTTCGGGCGATCGTTTACTCCGATTACCTCTGACCGTGGTGCTATCCGGCGGCGGTTCGCCTCCGGCGTCTCGAAGAGGAGTTGGGTGATTCGCTCGTGCTCGAGCACCGCGCTTTCCCCCTGAGGCCCGCCCCTGATCCGACCGCGTCGTTCAAAGGAACCTACCGCGAGCAGGCATGGCTGCGCTGCGGAGAGATGGCGAAGCCCGACGGAATCGCCTTCAACCCGTGGCGCCACGCTGAGCACTATCCGAACTGGAGCCTGCCGGGGCTCGAAGCCGCCAAGTGCGCGGCGCTCCAGGGCACCGAGGCGTTCGACCGCCTCCACCTCCGGCTCTATCGCGCATTCTTCACTGAAAGCCGCAACATCGCCGACCTGAGCGAAGTGGTGAAGATCGCGGGCGAAGCCAACCTCGACGCGGAGCGGTTTCTCGCCGACTATCGAGGCGGCGCCGGACGCGACGCTGTCGTCAAGGACTACACCGAAGCCGCCGAGGAAGGCGTGCGCTCCATCCCGACCGTCATCTTCCCGGAGACCGGTCGCGCACTCGTCGGCCTCGTCGACCTCGCACAGTACCGCGCGGCGATCGAGGAAGTACCGCGCTGAGCTCGAGAGACGTCACGCCCGGTCTCGTCGCCGGGCACCTGGCTCACGACGGCCGAGCAGTCCGGCTTTATTTCCGCGAGCCCGTAGGCCTGAAGACCGAGACCGCGATCTTCCAACCTTTCCTCCTGGCCGCGGATCGATCATTGGTAGCCGATATTTCCGGCCTGGTCGATCTCATCCCGCTCGAGGGCAAGGGTGCCCTCCGCTGGCTCGCGCGCTTCGAATCGTGGGGCTACGCCGTGGGCGCGCGTGATCGTTGCCGGGAGCGGTCCCCTCTCGCGCCGGGCGCACCGGAAACGCCCTATCTCTTCCTTGCCGACCCGATGCACCAGTACCTGCTCATGTCCGGACGCACGTCGTTCGGCGGCCTCACGTTCGGGGACCTCCGACGCCTCGCGCTGGACATCGAGGTGGTGACGACGGACGGCTTCGAGTTCCCGAGCGCCGCTCGGCCGGGCGATCGCATCGTCGCCGTTGCCCTCGCCGATTCCACCGGCTTCAGGCAGGTGATTCGCGGCGACCATCTCGACGAGGCCACCCTGCTCGGGGAGTGCGTGCGAATCGTGCAGGAGCTGGACCCCGACGTCATCGAAGGTCACAATATCTTCCGCTTCGACCTCGAGTATCTCGAAGCGCGCGCACGCCGCTACGGCGTGACGCTGGCGTGGGGCCGCGACGGGAGCCAGCTCGCGGGCCGCCCGGCGCGACTCCAGATCGCCGAGCGCGGAATCGGTTATCGCCGCTACGAGGTCGCCGGCCGCCACATCATCGACACCTGGATCCTTGCCCAGCTCCATGACGTGGGCGCCCGGGACCTGCCCGGCTTCGGGCTCAAGGAGATCGCACGCCACCTGGGCGTGGCCGCGGCCGACCGCACGTACGTCGATGCCGCCGCGATCCCCGAGCTGTTCCGAGACGATCCCGATCGCCTCATGGCCTATGCGCTCGACGACGCCGTCGAGACGCTCGGCGTTGCCGGGCTCCTGGCGCCGCCGGTGTTCGCGCAAGCCCAGCTCGTCCCCTTCGACTATCAGTCGACGGCGCTCCGCGGTGCCGCCGCCAAGATCGACGCCCTGATGCTGCGCGAAAGTCTTCGGCATCGGCACGCCGTGCCGTTGCCGGGGCCACCCGCTCACGTCGGAGGCGGCCACGTCGCGCTCTTCCAGCAAGGCGTCGCCCGCCCCACGCTGCACGTGGACGTCACGTCGCTGTATCCGTCACTGATGCTGGCGCGCGGCATCGGCCCCGCGTCGGACGAGGCCGGCTTCTTCCTCGCGCTCCTTCACGATCTCACCGAGCGCCGTGTGACGGCCAAGCGACTGGCCCGGCACGCTTCGACGCCGCTCGAGCGCCAGCATCACGGCGCCCTCGCCCAATCCTTCAAGATCCTCATCAACGCCTTCTACGGGTATCTCGCGTTCAGCACGGGCCACTGGAACGACTTCGCGGCGGCCGATCGCGTCACCGTCGAGGGACGCGAGGTCGTGACCGGAATCATCGATCGACTTGGCGCGCTCGGCTGCGTGCCCCTGGAAGCCGACACCGACGGCGTGTACTTCGTGCCTCCGCCCGATCACCGGCCCGACGACGACGACGACGCGCTGCTCGAGCGGATCGCCGCGACGCTGCCCGACGGCATTCGTCTCGAGCTCGACGGGCGCTACGTTGCGTTCCTCTCGTACAAGCTGAAGACCTACGCGCTGCTCGATGAGCAGGGTCGCGTCACCCTCAAGGGCTCGGGGTTCCGGTCGCGCGGGCTCGAGCCCTTCCAGCGGCGTCTCATCGCGGAGATCGTGCGGCTGCTGCTCGAGAGCCGGGGCAAGGAAGTCCGGGCGGTCGTCGACCGCTGGCTCGAGGACTTCGCGCGCCGTCGGGTGCCGGCGAGGATGTTCGCGCGGACGGAGACGCTGGGCGACACGCTCGAGGCGTACCGCGAAAAGATCGCCGCGGGCGTCCGGAGCCCCGCGGCGGCGTACGAGCTGGCGACCGCCGCCGGCCGCATCTGGCAGCCCGGCGACCAGATCTCGTACTACGTCGCTGGCCGCGGCGTGAACGTCACCGTCAACGAGCAGGCGCGGCTTCTCAGCGAGTGGAGCGTCGAGCGTCCCGATGAGAACGTCGAGTATTACCAGGGGAAGGTGGCAGAAATCTGGGCACGGTTCCGACCATTCGCCGAGAACGAGGGTCTCCGCCCGCCCCTGGACGACGAGCCCTCGCCTCAGCTCGATCTCTTCTGAGACGAGGACGAGGACAGCCCGGGGTTCTGCCGGGCTCTCCTCCGCAGGCTCACATCACGGACTGATCAGCGGCGCCAGCTTCCGCCGCCGGAGCCGCTCCCACCCGGACGCGGGCCACGCCCGCCACGGTCTCCTCCGCCGCCGCCGGGGCCGCGCTGTGGCTGCGGCCGGGCCTCGTCGACTACGAGGTTTCGATCACGGAAGAGCCGGCCATTGAGCATCTCGACGGCCTTGGATGCCTCTTCCTTCGTCGCCATTTCCACGAAGCCGAAGCCGCGCGGACGACCGGTGAACTGGTCCGTGATGATGCGCACGGTCTCCACGTTTCCGGCCTGAGCGAACAACTCGCGCAGGTCCTCCTCCGTGGCTTGGAACGAGAGGTTACCGACGAACAGCTTTGCGGGCATCGCACGAACCTCCTGCCCTTTGTGAAAGCGGCCGAGCTAGGGCACTCCCCCTGAAACCGAATCTGGCGCCAAGAGTAGTGACAGGAGGTAACGCCTGTCAAGGTCACTCGATCAGGTCACAAATACACACCACGGCTCGATCCGCCATCCACCGTGATGCAGATCCCGGTCAAGAATGAGGCCCTGGCTGAGACGAGGAAGCAAACGAGGTCGGCGACGTCTTCGGGTGTCGCGATACGACCGAGGGGATATGCCCGCTCCGCTTCGGCTTGCATCTGCTCCGGCGTTTTTCCGGCAGCGGCCGCCTGCTGAGCGATGAGAGAGTCCCAGCGCTCGGTGCGGGTTGCGGCAGGTGAGACCGCCGTGACCAGGATGCCGTGAGGGGCGCCGAGATCGGCGAGGCCCTTCGTGAAGTTGATGAGTGCGGCATTCGCCGCGCCGCCCGGCAAATAAGTCGGGCTCGGGTTGCGTGCAGCGGCCCCGATCACGTTGCAGATGCGACCGCCGCCCTGCGACTGCATGATCGGGAACACCGTGCGCGACATCCGGATGTAGCCGTGGAGCTTCAGGTTCCAGTCCATCAACCACTGCTCATCCGGCGTCTTGAGGAAGTCGCCGCCACGAATGGCGCCCGCGTTGTTGACAAGGATGTCGATCGTGCCGAGGCGGTCGCGGGCCGCTTCGACGGCGCGGCTGACTTCTTCGAGTCTCGAGAGATCGGCCGTCACCGTGGCCGGCGCCGTGCCGGCCACTCGCTCGATCTCGCGCGCCGCCGATTCCAGAGCGGGCGCGCTCCGAGAGCAGATCGCCACGCGGGCGCCTTCGCGGACGAGCACCGAGGCGACCGCGCGTCCGATGCCGCGACTGCCGCCCGTGACCAACGCCGTCTTGCCACGCAGACCGAGTTCCATCAGGAAGTCCTCCGTCGGGGAAAATCGGGCGCGGTCGGCCCTTCGGTCAGCCGCGGAATGGTCGCCCGCGCGGCACGCGCGAACGCATCACAGTCGATACCGGCCAGGTTGCGGCCGCGAATCCGCGTCGTCCCTTCATCGAGCAGGGCCCGCGCGCCGGCGAGGTTGCCGTTGGCCAGGTGCTGATAGCCGACCGCGATCTGGATGAGGCCCTGCAGAGCTTCGCGCTCTTCGCCGTCGGCGCGCACCCAGTACGGCTCCAGCAGCTCGTGGACCTCGAAGGCGAGTCCGGCGTCGAACAGGACGGCGGCGCTGACGAGCGCCTCCGTGAGCGGAGGCGCGGCGACACCGAGCGGCAGCGCGGCCAGGGCACGAGTCGCGCTCTCGGCGCGCTGCCGGAGGAGCACGCCCGCGCCCTGCCCCTCGGCGCCCAGCCACTCGACCTCGGCGACGTCGCCGCCGGCCACGCCGGCCAGGCGTTGCCGCGCGGACGCGTCGTGGAGCGCGGCCAGGATCGTGGTGGCCAGCCGATTGCGCGCGCGCAAGGGCAAGGTCGGGATCACGCGACGGGCGGCGTCACCGGTGCTTGCGTCGGCGGCGGGGCGGCGCGCACACGCGGGCGCGCCTGGACTCGATCGACCCGACTTCCCGCGATGAGGTCGTGCAACGCGCGCTTGTCGCGCCGCAGCCCGGCCATGATGAAGCCCATCATCAGCGGCGCCGCCGAGACGAAGTAGGCGAAGTAACGAAGGAGCGCCGCGCCGAGCGGCAGCGGCGCGCCGTCGGCGTCGACGACGCGGACGCCCAGCAGCATCTTGCCGACGGTCTGTCCGCCCATGGCGTGGAGCACCGTCGTGTACAGGCCCGCGAACACGAGCGTGAAGACGTCGGCCAGGATCCGAACCAGGAGACTCGCGTCCCCGGTGTCGAGATCACGCACGTCGTCGCCCCACCAGCGATAGGCCGCGTACCGGAAGGAATGCTCGGCCAGGTAGAAGATCACGAAGTCGACGACGAGCGCAGCCCCGCGAATCCAGAAGCCGGCCGGACGTGGCGTCTCGCGGGGAGGCACGGTGGTCACGGCGTCTGTATAATACGCCGCATGATTTCGGTGCGGGATGGGCAAAATCGCATCCTCGCCCAGATCGATCGCAATACCGCCCCGGAAATCCTTCCTCTCAGCGCCGCGCTCGGTCGTGTGCTCGTCGAGAACGCGCGCGCGCCCTTCGACGTGCCGCCGACCGACAACTCCGCCGTCGACGGTTACGCGGTCGTCGCCGCCGACATTCCCGCGAGCGGCTTGCGCGAGCTGACCGTCGTCGCCGATCTCCCCGCCGGCGCCGTGTTTGTCGGCGCGCTCGCCGCCGGGCAGGCCGTGCGCATCATGACCGGCGCGCCCATTCCGGCCGGCGCCGACACGGTGTATCCGCAAGAGCAGGTCGAGCGCAGCGGACCGCGCGTGCGCATCGGGCCCATCGAGCGCTCCACCAACGTGCGCCGGCGCGGCGAAGACGTGATGGCCGGCACCGTCGTCATCCCCGGTGGCAGCGTGCTCCGCCCGCAAGAGCTGGGATTGCTGGCGTCGCTGGGACACACCCAGGTGCTCGTCAGTCAGCGCCCGCGTGTCGCCCTGCTCTCCACCGGTGACGAGGTGGCCGAGCCAGGAACGCCCCGCAAGCCGGGCCAGATCTACGACGCCAATCGGTTCACGCTGCGCGGCTTCGTGGAGCAGTGCGGTGGAAGCGTCACCGACTTCGGGATCGTCCCCGACCAGCGCGAAGTCCTGCGTGCCCAACTGCTAGAGGCGAGCCGGATCGCCGACGTCGTCATGACGTCCGGCGGCGTCTCGGTGGGCATCTACGATCTGGTCAAGGCCGTGCTCGGCGAGATCGGCGGGATCGACTTCTGGCAGGTCGCCATGCAGCCGGGACGGCCGCTGGCCGTCGGTCGGATCGGCGACGCGCATTTCTTCGGTCTGCCCGGCAACCCCGTGGCCTCGTCGCTGACGTTCCTGCTCTTCGTGCGGCCGGCGCTCTTCAAGCTGGCCGGCCGCCGCCGCCTCTTCCCGGAGTCCTGGCAGGCGCGCGCGATGGAGCCGATGCGCAAGAAGACGGGACGGCGGGAGTTCAAGCGCGGCGTCCTCAAGCACGCCGACGGCGGATGGGAAGTCCGCACGACGGGGCCGCAGGGCTCCGGCATCCTCTCGTCGATGGTCACCGGCAACTGTCTGATCGTGCTGGAGGAGGACCGTGGCGACGTGGCCGCTGGTGACGCGGTGACGGTGGAGCCGTTCGTCTGTGAGTAATCTCCGGGCCGGCGTTCGTGTCGAGCTGATCGACCGCCTGAAGCCGGACGTCCGCGACATCGTCCGTGACGGCGCCCGCCGCCTGCCCCACCTCGCCTACGCCGACGTGAGGCTCGAGATCACCGAGGCGAAATCGGCAACGGCCGAGAACGGCGGCGGCAAGTCGAGCAGCGACGACTACGCCTTCGGCCTCGGCGTCCGCGTGCTGGCGGGCGACCGCGCGCTGGCGCCCGGCTATCTCGGCCTCACGCTCGGCGCGGCCGACGTCGAGGATCTGCCGCGTGTCATCCGTGACGCCCTCGAGCGTGCCTACCGGCGCGCCCTCGTGAACGCCGAGATGAAGGCGGACGCGCGCGAGAAGTTCGGTCCGCTGGGCGCCGCGCTCGCCGATACCAGGCTCCATCCGATCGACGTCCGCGAGGACACGGTGGCCGCGGTCTACGAAAAAGATCCGCGCGCGGTGCGCATCGAGGACATCCTCGCCTACACCGTCGACGTCTCGAGGCGAGTCGCAGCGGTGGACCGGCGACTCACCTACAACTGGATCGCCACGCTCACCCAGCTCTCCCGCGAGCTCTTCGCCTCGTCCGAAGGCAGCCTCATCGACCAGGCGTTCGCGTTGACCCAGGGCAGCTGCTCCCTGGTGGGGATGTCGGGTGCCGTGAGCCAGGAGCTCTACGACGTCCTCGGGCACCAGCGGGGCTGGGAGATCCTCGAACGCGGCGTCGACGAACCGCTCATCCGCTTCCCGGCGTTCCCGGAATTCTGCCTGGAGCTCGCGCGCGAGGCGGTCGCGCTCAGCTCGGCGCCGGCGCTGCCGACGTCCCCGCGTGAGGTCGTGGTCGTCACCGATCCGCACTACAACACCCTCGTCTCCCACGAGATCATCGGCCATCCGGTGGAGCTCGATCGCGCCCTCAAGATGGAGACAGCGTACGCCGGCCGCTCCTGGCTTCTGAGCGGCCTCGCCGAGCACCAGGTCGGCAAGCAGATCGCGTCGCCGCTGGTGACGGCGTTCTCGGACCCCGGGCTGCCCGGCTACGGCCACTATCGCTACGACCACGAGGGAACGCCGGCCCGGCGGGTCGTCCACATCGCCGACGGTGTCTTCCGCGGCTTCATGAACAGCCGGCAGACCGCGGCGCTCTTCGGGGGGCAGCCCAACGGCCACTACAAGGCGACGGAGCCGGCCATGGTGCCGCTCATCCGGATGTCGAACACCGTCTTCGCCGGCGGAGATCGCGACCCGCGCGACATCGTTCGCGAGGTCGAGCACGGCTACTACATCGCTGGCCATCGCATTCCGTCGATCGCCGAGAGCAGGGAGAACTTCCGGATCTCGGCCCGACGCGTCTACGAGATCGAGAAGGGCGAGCTGGGACGCCTCTACCGTGATGGTGGCATCGCCGCCGACAGCCGGGACTACCTCATGAACGTCGACGCGGTCGGCTCCGACTTCCTGCTCTACCCGATCCCGAACTGCGGCAAGGGCCAGCCGATGCAGACCAAGAAGCTCGGAAACGGAGGACCGACCATGCGCAGCCGGGCGCGGGTCATCGGAAGCTGACGTGCGTCGGTCTCTCATGATCGTCGGCGCCTCCGCCCTCCTCCTGCTCGGCGCCGCTCCCGCCGCGCCACCGGATGCGCCGGTGAGCTTCATCGGCGTCGACGAGCTGAAGCGACGGCTGGACGGCGGCGAGAGGGCCGACATCATCGACGTCAGGACGTGGCAGGAGTATCGGGAGCTCCACATCAAGGGTGCGCGATCGATTCCGTTGCGGACGGTCGACGAGCGGGCCCAGGAGATTCCCCAGTCCGGCCTCGTCGTCTTCTACTGAACCTGCCCGCACGCCCTGGCCCGGGGGGCCAGCAACGCGATGTACGCCCGCGGCTGGCGCAACCATCGTGTCCTCGACGAGGGTCTGCCCGGCTGGTTCGAGCGCGGCTATCCCGTGGAGGGCACGGAGGCGCCCGGCCCCCGCTCGTGAGTCGCGTGTGACGGCCACCGACCTGGCGAAGGCGGCCCAGGACGCCTTCGAGTTCGTCAGCGCCCAGGCGGGCGTGACCGAGGTCGAAGTGTTCGCGGCCGCCAACGCCACGCTGCTCACTCGCCTGAACTACACGTCGCACATCCCGTCCAACGGCGTGGAGGAGCCGAAGTCGGCCGCCTCGCACGGCCTGGGCCTTCAGGTCGTGTTCGCGGGCCGAGACGGCGGGGCGAGCATCGGCTTCGGCAGCGAGTCGGCCGACCTCACCGTGCGCGGCGCCGAGCGCGCGCTGGCCAAGGCGCGACAGGGGGCCGTCGTCGATCCCGAGTTCGTCTCGCTGCCGCGGCCATCGCCGCGGCCACGCACGCTGACGAACTATCACGATGCGCGGCTCATGGCTCTCGACGACGCGACGCTGGTCGAGAGCGGCTGGCGGGTCGTGGGCGGCGGGTTGCGGACGTTCCTGGCGTCGTCGCGTCTGGCCGAGCTGGCTGGCAGCGACGAGGGCCTGCGCGCCCTCGGTCTCATCCTCGGCGGCGACGTCACCGTGTTGCAGGAGCGCGTGGCCCTGATCTCGACGGCCATGCCGCGCGTGCAGACCGACGAATCGACACTGATCACCGCGTTCGTCACGGCCATGGTGGAAGCGCGGCAGGCCAAGGGCTCGGGCTGGTCCACGGGCACACGCCTCGACGAGTTCACCGACGAGGCCGGGGTCGAGGCGGCCCAGAACGCCGTCGCCGCCATCGGCGGCGCCCGTGTGCCATCCGGCGAGTACACGATCGTCTTCGGACGCCAGCCGGTGACCGACCTGATCAACAACCTCGTGGTACCGGCGTGCATGGCCAGCGCCTTCTACTCGTCGAGCACGCCGTTCCTGGGCCGGCTCGGTCGCGCCATCGCCTCCCCGCGTCTGAACGTCTACGACGACGGCGCCCACCCTGGCTTCATGGGCAGCAAGGGCATCACCTGCGAGGGCTTGCCCACGGGGCGCACCGATCTGATCCGCGACGGTGTGTTCGTCGGCTGCCTCAGCAACTGGTACGAGACCCAGCGACTGCTCCGCGATCCCGAGCTGGCGACCAAGCTGGGGGCGGCCGGGCGTGAGGCGGAAGCCGCACTGAGCCCACGCAATGGATTCCGCTTCGGAGACGGCGGGGGCCGTCAGTTCGACAACCAGCCCAGCATCGCGGCGTCGAACGTCGTCGTGGAAGGCGCCGACCCGGTCTCGCGCGAAGAGCTGGTGCGCCACGTGGGCAACGGGCTCTACATCGGTCGCATCTGGTACACGTATCCGATCAACGGCCTGCGGGCGGGCGATTTCACCTGCACCGTCGTCGGGGACTCCTATATCATCCGCGACGGCCGGCTGGCCGAGCCCGTGCGGCCGAACGTGATCCGGATCAACGACAACATCGCCAAAATCCTCAACAACGTCGTCGGCGTGACCAGGGACGTGAAGGGCACGATCGTGTGGGCGGCCGACGAGGTCGTCTACGCGCCGGAGATCGCCGTCTCCGGAGTCCGCGTGGACGCCATCGCCGGTTTCATGGAGGATCTGCCCTGATGCCAGACGCGCGTCTTTCGTCCATCGCCCGTGAGTGCCGCGTACAGATCATCCGCATGCTCACGCACGCCGGCTCCGGCCATCCCGGCGGCTCGCTGTCGGTCATCGACCTCGTGGTGTCGATCATGTTCGGTCGCATACGCCACGATCCCGCGCGCCCGAACTGGCCCGAGCGTGACCGTCTGATCCTCTCGAAGGGCCACGCGGTGCCCGCGATGTACGCGGCGATGGCGCGCGCCGGCTACTTTCCCGACGAGCGCTTGCTCACCCTGCGCAAGCTCGGCAGCTCACTCCAGGGTCACCCCGATCGGACGGCGTTGCCCGGCATCGAGGCGGCCACGGGCTCGCTCGGCCAGGGCCTGTCGATCTCGCTGGGGCTGGCGCTCGGTTTTCGCCTCGGCGACAAGCCGAACCGCGTGTACTGCATCCTCGGCGACGGCGAGATCCAGGAAGGCCAGGTGTGGGAGGCGGCCATGGCGGGGCCGAAGCTCGGACAGCCCGCGCATGGCGTCGGCAACCTCACCGTGATCCTCGATAAAAACCGCGTCCAGCTCGACGACTTCGTGACGAAGATCCTCGACCTCGAGCCGGTCGTCCAGAAGTGGCAGGCGTTCGGCTGGCCGGTGATCGAGATCGACGGCCACGACTTCGATCAGATCGGCAAGGCGCTCGATCAGGCCCAGGCCCACACCGGTGGTCCGACGTTCATCGTGGCCCACACCGTCAAGGGCAAGGGCGTGTCGTTCATGGAGAACAACCCGGAGTGGCACGGCAAGGCTCCGAAGCCGGCGGAGGCCATCACCGCGATCCGCGAGCTGCTCGGTGTCAGTACCCCGGCCTGGGACGACTACCTCGCCAAGGACAGGGCGACGGCCGCCATCGTCGCCGAGCTCAGCGCCCTCGACAAAAAGTAAGGAGACCCGATGCCCGCGAAAGCGACCCGCGCCGCCTTCGGTGAAGCGTTGCTCGAGCTGGGCGCCCGCGACGACCGC
This sequence comes from Candidatus Rokubacteria bacterium 13_1_40CM_68_15, assembly GCA_001917585.1. GTDB lineage: Bacteria > Methylomirabilota > Methylomirabilia > Rokubacteriales > CSP1-6 > 40CM-68-15. The sequence goes on along the minus strand of MNEG01000043.1, from coordinate 36,506 downwards.
ATCGTCAGCGTGGACGCCGATCTGTCGAAGTCCACCATGACGGTCAGCTTCGCGAAGAAGTATCCGGAGCGCGCCTTCAACGTCGGCATCGCCGAGCAGAACGCCATCGGCATCGCCGCCGGCCTCGCGCTGGCCGGCAAGGTCCCGTTCGTCTGCTCGTTCGCCTGCTTCCTGGCCGGCCGCTTCGAGACGATCCGCATCTCGGTCGCCTACACCAACGCCAATGTGAAGCTGGTGGGCACCCACGCGGGGATCGCGATCGGCGAGGACGGCTACAGCCAGATGGGGCTGGAAGACATCGCCTGTCTGCGCGCGCTGCCGAACATTCCGATCGTGCAGCCGGCCGACGAGCACGAGACGAAGCAGGCCGTGGCCTACGCCATCGAGCACGACGGGCCGCTCTACCTGCGACTCACGCGTCAGAACATGGAGCCGGTGTGCCCGCCCGACTCGCGCTTCCGTCTCGGCCGCTGGCTCACGCTCAATGCCGGCGTCGACGTCACCCTCGTCGGCTCGGGAGGCCCGATCGCGAACTGCGTCGCAGCGGCGAAGATGCTGGCCGCCGACGGCATCTCGGCCGAGGTCGTCAACGCATCCTCGATCAAGCCGCTCGACGAGGAGACGCTCGTGGCCTCGGCCGGGCGGACCGGGCACATCGTGACCGTCGAGGATCACTCGATTGCGGGCGGGCTCGGCGGCGCCGTCGCCGAGCTCCTCTCCGAGGTACTGCCGACGCCGCACAAGCGCCTGGGCGTCCAGGGCTTCGGCGAGTCGGGCGACCCCAAGAGTCTCTATGCCAAGCACGGCCTCGATCCCGCCGGCATCGCGAGCAGCGTCAGGAAGTTCTTGAACCGCTGAGGGGCGCCTCAGATCGAACGCACGAAATACACGATTCCGAAGATGATCGCCGCCGCTCCCGAGCCCAACGCCAGCGTGCGGTGCGCACGTCGAAAGCGCAGCGCTAGCGCGACCGGATACGCCATGACCGCCGTGAGCGCGCTCATCCCCGCGATCGTTCCCAGGGCAAACACTCCGAGATAGACGAAGCCCTCGAGCGGGGTGCGCAGCGTGGCGAGGATGAGGAGCGACACCGCGGCCGTTCCGGCCAGCCCGTGCAGCGCGCCGATCCCCAGCGCCCGTAGCGCGATCGGACGCACACCACCGAGCACGCCGAGCAGCGAGGGTTCGGGATGGACGTGCGGATGGGCGTGGACGCGACCGCCGTGCTCGTGGGGGTGGCTGTGAAACACCCCGCCGTCGGCGTGATCGTGATCGGCGAGCAGGTGCGCGGGCGCCGCTCCGCCGAACTCGCGCAGCGCCTCGCGCAGGCGGAACACCCCGAGGGCGACGATGGCGCCGGCCACCAGGAGCTCGAGTCCCGTCGTCAGCGTTGCCGGCAGCGTGACGTTGAGCAAGATGACGATGCCGCCGGCCAGCGTCAGCGTGACGGCGTGACCGATGCCCCACAGCACGCCGACCATGGCGCCATCGCGGAATCGCCGCGATCGCGTCACGATCGTCGCCACCGCGACCAGGTGATCGGGGTCGGTCGCGTGCTGGAGCCCGAGAACGAACCCGAGCACGACGGCCGGACCGAGCGTCGTCACGTCGGCTCGCCTTACTCGGACATCTTGAGCAGCAGGCCCGAGCTGCGGGCGTGCCGGACCGCCGCCATCAGCGCGAGATGGGCGAGCAGCGCGTACGCCGCAGCCAGGCCGAAGCCGATGACCACCGGATGCGAAAACTCCGACGCGAACCCGTAGTGGGCTCGATAGGCGTCGAGAAAGTGGGTCAGCGGAATGAGGGATGCGACCGCCGCCACCGGGGTGGGGAGCACCGAAATCGGATAGTAGATGCCGGCCAGCAGCAGCACGAGGTTGGCGCTGGCCCACGCGAAGGCTTCCGCGCGGTTACCGAAGAGCGTGATGAGCGCGCAGACCCCCACGCCGATGATCCACGCCGTCAGGAAGCAGCCGGCCAGGAACGCCAGGAGGGCGCCCACCCCCGGAGCGATCACGTTCACGCCGAACGCCCACCAGCCCAGCACGGCCAGGATGAGAAAGATCACGACGCCACGGGCCATGCCGACGATCCACGATCCGAGCGTGAGATGGCGCACGCCGATCGGTGCCAGGAACTGGTGCTTGATCGACTTCGACCACACGTCGAAGAGCACGGCATACGCGACCTCGAGCTGGCATACCTGCACCACCGAGAGCGCGATCGTCCCGAGCAGCACGAAGGCGGTGGCCTCGCTGCGCAGCTCCAGGAAGCGCGTCATGAGGCCGATGGACACGACGCCCACGATCGGCCAGAAGAGCAGCTCGAAGAAGAAGAAGACGTTCCGGGTCGCCATCAGCAGATTGCGCACGGCGAAGGCCCAGATCGCGACCGCCTCAGCGCGCCAGCTCAACGAAGACCTCCTCCAGCTCGGGCTCCTTCACCTGCACGCTCTTGACCTCACGCCCCTCGGCGTACAGCTGGCGCAGCAGCTCGGGCAACCGCTTCTCGGCGTCGTCCACCGTGCATCGGACCCAGCCGTCGTTGTCGGCGCACCGGAGCACGCCTGGCGCGTTACGCAGCCACGGCGCCGGTGGCTCCACCCGAAGGGCGATTACGTCGCCGAGGCCGATCTGACGCTTGAGGTCGTCGGCGGTGCCGCGGGCCAGGATGCGGCCGTCCTTGATGAAGGCGATCTCGTCGCAGAGCTCCTCGGCCTCCCGCATGTAATGCGTCGTCAGCACAATGGTCATCCCGCGCTCGCGGCGCAGCGACCTGATGTGGGCGCGCACCCGCACCGAGACGTCGGGATCGAGGCCCAGCGTGGGCTCGTCGAGAAAGAGGAGCTCCGGCTCGTTGACGAGCGCCTTGGCCAGGGCCAGGCGCTGCTTGAGCCCCGTCGACAGCTCGTTGTACTGGGCGCGCCGATGGGTGGTGAGCTCGAACGTCTCGATGAGCTCGTCGACCCGCCGCGCCAGCGTGGCGCCGTGGAGCCCGTAGAGACGGCCGTAGAACGCCACGATCTCGCCGACACGTAGACTCCACAGGAACGACGGACGTCCGCTCGCCATGTTGAGCCGCCGCCGAAGCGCGGCCGCCTCGCGGACGACGTCGTGGCCGAGAATGGTCACCGATCCGCGGTCGGGCGTGAGCAGCGTGGCGAAGATCGACAGGAGCGTCGTCTTGCCGGCGCCGTTCGGTCCCAGCACACCGACGATGGCGCCGCGGGGAACCGCGAGCGAGACACTCCGCAGCGCGACCGTCTCCCGCCGGCGGATCCAGCCGGCGCGGAACGTCTTTGCGACATCGCGCGCCTCGATCGCCAGCATCGGCTGAATGGTAACATGCGGCCCATGACCGCTCCGGGCGAGTGGCGCTGTCGCGCCGCCGATCTCGGACCTGGAACCACCGCCAAGTTACGTCTGATGTGCGGCGGTCGTGACCTGGAGGGCTTCCTCGTCAACCACGAGGGTGTCTATCACGCGTATGTCAACCGCTGCCCTCACGTGGGCACACCGCTCGACCTCTGGCCCAACGAGTTCCTCAGCGAGGACGGGCGCGTCTTCGTCTGCTCGACGCACGGCGCTCTCTTCGAGCCGGACACCGGGCACTGCGTGGCCGGGCCGTGCGCCGGCGACGAGCTCACGCGCCTCGTCGTCCGGCACGACGGCGACGACGTCGTCGTCTCCTGTCACACTGCATGACGGGCGCCCGACTCGACGTCGAGGAGGCCAACGCGCGCTTCTATCGCGCGTTCGAGGCCCTCGATCTCGCCGAGATGGAGAAAGTGTGGGCGCACGGCGAGCACGTCAAGTGCGTGCACCCGGGCTGGCCCCTGCTCGCCGGCTGGGACAACGTCCGGGCCTCGTGGGAGGCCATCTTCCACAACACGGGCGAGATCCGCTTCACCGTCGGCGACGTCCAGCTCGCCGTCTCGGGCAGCCTCGCCTGGGTCACCTGCACCGAGAACATCCTCTCCCAGGTGCGGGGTCGCGTGTCGGTCACCTCGGTCATCGCCACGAACATCTTCCAGCGCGAGGCCGACGGCTGGAGGATGGTGCTCCACCACGCATCGCACGTCGTGGGCTCGCCCACCGCCGACGCGTGACGTCGAGGAGCGCAACGGCTGCGCCGGGGCGCTCTGAACGTAGGCCGGGGGAGTCCGAGGGGGGCGTAGCCCCCTTCGCTCGACTAGCCGAGGGCTATCTCGGGGCGTCGCCTGCCGCGTAATCGAGGAGCGTCGCGGCTGCGCCGGGGCGCTCTGAACGTAGGCCGGGGGAGTCCGAGGGGGGCGTAGCCCCTTCGCTCGACTAGCCGAGGGCTATCTCGGGGCGTCGCCTGTCGCGTAATCGAGGAGCGCCACGGCTGCGCCGGGACGCTCCGAGCGTTGGGGGGTTTGGGGGGCCATCTCGGGGCCCCCCAACTCCTAAGTCAATCGCGTATAGCGGGCGCGCAAGCTGTCGAAGCGGCGTGAGCGCCGCAGCCCCAGGCGGTGCAGCGAGAACCAGAAGAGCATCGTCAAAATTTTGACGCCGTAGACCGTCGACGCCGCGAAGCTCGCCGACGAGGCCTCGGGGAAGTAACGCGTGGGCACCGCGATCTCGCTGATGCGAAAGCCGGCGGAGACTGCCTGACCGATGATCTCCTGATCGAAGATGAAGCCGTCGGAGTCGAGCAGGAAGTTGACGCCCTCCAGGACCTCGCGACGGAACGCCCGGTAGCCCGTGTGATACTCCGAGAGATCGAGCGCGAACGCCCAGTTCTCGAGGCGCGTGAGGGCGCGGTTCGCGACGTACTTCCACCACGGCATCCCCTGCGCGATAGGCGAGCCGCTCTTGAGCCGCGAGCCCAGCACCACGTCGGCCTGGCCCTGCAGGATGGGCTCGATGATCTGCGGCACCAGGCGCGGATCGTATTGATAGTCGGGGTGCACCATCACGACGATGTCGGCGCCGGCCCGGAGCGCTTCCGTGTAGCAGGTCTTCTGGTTCGCGCCGTACCCATAGTTGCGGTTGTGGACGAAGACCTGAAGGCCGAGCTGGCGGGCGACTTCCAGCGTGGCGTCGGTCGAGCCGTCGTCGACGAGGATGACCGTGCTCACCGTGTCTTTGGGGAGCTCCTCGTACGTCATGCGCAGTGTTCGACCGGCGTTGTAGGCCGGCATCACGACCACGACTCTCCGTTTCGGCGGGTCAATCGCCACGGTTCGACTAGAGCCGGCGACCGCCGGTCGCGATCAGGAGATGCACGCTCCCCGAGGGGAGGGTCGTCACGACGCTGCGCTCGGCCGGCACGATCGAGATGAGGAAGTGGCGCCCGGGCGCGGCCCAGGCGGCGCGGAGCCGCGCGCCATCCCAGAAAATATCGCGCGCCTCGTCGAAGGTGGCGCCGAAGGCCAGCGTCGACGGCCGCCCGTTGACGATCTTGACGGGCCGGTCGAGGGCGAGGACGATCGAGGCGCTCTGCTCGATCGCGCCCTCGTGCGCGATCAGAGCGGGTCCTTGCAGCCGAAGGCGGAGCGCTTCGACGATCGGTGTCGTCGACCGCGCAAGCGCGTAGTCTGCCATGGCCTTGCCGGCCACCGGCAGGAACGCCAGCATCGCCCCCAGCCCCACGGTGATGCCGAGCTCGGTCCATCCGCGCCACACCGCGACGGCCAGCGCGACGACGGCAACGCCGAAAATCACGGTCGAGGAGAGCAGCACCGGTCCGAGCAACAGCGACTCATGCGGCAACTCCTGCCCCCGCGCACCGAGGTTGCGCGTGGCCACGTCCAACCACCGGAGCGGCAGCGCCCGCGCGTCGACGACGCCCCGCCAGACCAGCGTGGCGAGAACGCCGGCGGCGCCGAGCACCACCAGGATCGGCACCATGAGCGTTCGCGCCCGGAGCGCGTGCGGTTCGCCGACCAGCGTATCGTCCCACAGCCGGGCGACGAGAAGCGCGAGCGCCGGGAACGCCGCCAATGCATCATGCGCGAGCTTGAAGGGCAACACGATGAAGAAGCTCACCAGGAGCAGCGCCCACACCGCGAAGAGGACCCACAGACGGTCCGTCGCGGTCCGCCACGGGCGGCGGAACGCCCGCGCGATCGCCCACGGCGCGGCCAGGGACCACGGCAGGAAGGCACCCACGGTTGCTCCGAGGAAGTCGAGCGTCCGCAGCGGCACGTGGTCGTCGGGGAAGTGCCGGTCCTGCACGAGCCTGAGGACGTGGTTGTCGACGACCGTGTACCAGAGGAACCCGTGGTTGCGCGTCTCGACCGCGAGATACCAGGCGACGGGAAGCGCGGCGAAGAGCGCGATCCCCCACCACGGCGCCCATGGTTGCAGCGGGCGCTCCCGCGTGACGACGAGAAACACTCCGGCGGCGACGAGCGCTCCGACCGCCAGCACCGCGTCCTTGGTGATGGCGGCCAGCGCGAGGCTGGCGTAGAACACGACGAGGCCGCGCCGCCCACCGCGGCCCAGATAGGCGGCGGCGAATCCCGCGTAGGCCAGTGTGATGAAGAAGATGAAGAGGGCATCGGGCTCGACCAGGCGGGAGTGGAGGAAGATGCCGAGGTTGGCCGCCACCATCAGCCCGGCCAGGAATCCGACGCGAGCGCCGCCGATCAGCAGGCCGATCTCCGCGGTCACCGCAGCGCACGCGACGCCGCCCACCGCTGACCAGAAGCGGGCGGCGGCCGGCGTGGGACCGGCGACCGCGAAGGCCGTGGACAACAGCCAGTAGAGCAGCGGCGGCGTGTCGAAGTACCGCACGTCATCGAAGCGAGGGGTGACGAAGTCGCCGCGCTCGCTCATCGTGCGCGCGACGACGGCGTGGAATCCCTCCGGCGGATCGAGGAAGGGCGCGTCGCCGAGGCCCACGAACACGAGCGCCGCTACGATGACGGAGACACCGAGCGGAATCAGGCGCACCCGACGCTAGGTGATCTTGACGACGGCGTCGACGGGCAGCCCCTTGACGAACATGGCCAGCGCCGCCTCCAGGTAGCTCGGGTCGCGCGACTCGAGCGTGACCTTCACACGGTACTCAGGATTGGAAAACTCGGGATAAGAGCCGAGCAGCAGCGCGGGGTAGTGGCGGAGCACCTCGTTGAGGTGGGCGGCCAGCGTCCCCTCGCCGATGCGGACGAAGACGTTCTTGAGATGGATGGGCTCGTCGCGAAATCGCTCACGGATCGCGTCGAACTTCTGGCGGAAGATCTCGGGCACGCCGGGCAGGATGTAGACGTTCCGCATCACGATGGTGGGAAAGCGCAGCGACTCGGCACCCACCAGCTCGGCGCCTTCCGGCACCTCGGCCATCTTGAGATGCGCCTCGTTGAGACGCTCTCCGTAGTACTGCCGGAGCAGCCCGGCCAGCTGGGGATGGCGAACGACCGCCACGCCGAGCGCGCGCGCGACGCCCTCGATGGTGACGTCGTCGTGCGTGGGGCCGACGCCACCCGAGGTGAAGACCACGTCCCACGCGCGGTGGGCCGCCGCCACCTCGGCCGCGATCACGTCGACGTCGTCGGGGATGATCGCGATCTTCCGTACGTCCATGCCGAGGCGCCGGAGCTCGCGGCAGAGGTAGATCGCGTTGGCGTCCTCGATCTTGCCCGACAGGATCTCGTTTCCGACCAGGATGATGCCGGCGGTCTTCGGCATAACCTGGTGGCGATTCTACACGATGGTAGAATGCGCGAGTCCATGCAATCGGCTCCCGTGCGGCTCGACGGCTGGGCGCTCGTGCTCGGCGCGTCGTCGGGCTTCGGCGAAGCGGCGAGCATCGCGCTGGCGCGGGCCGGCGTCGACGTCTTCGGCGTCCATCTCGACCGCAAGGCGACGCTCGCCAACGTCGAGCGCATCGTGGCCGCGATCGAAGCGCTCGGCCGCCAGGCCCGCTTCTTCAACGTCAACGCCGCCGACGCCGAGCGTCGCGCCGAAGTCGTGGAGGACATGACGCGCGCGATGCAGGCGCGCGGGGGCGTCGGCCGACTCACCGTGCTGCTCCACTCGTTGGCCTTCGGCACGCTCCGACCCTTCATCGCCGATCCCGTCAAGGAAGCGGTGAGCCCCGCGCAGATGGACATGACGGTCGACGTGATGGCTCACACGCTCGTGTACTGGACTCAAGAGCTGGTGGCGCGCGGGCTCATGACCGAGGGAGGCCGCATCTTCGCCCTGACGTCGTCGGGCGGCCGTCGCGTGCTGCCGGCGTACGGGCCGGTGTCCGCGGCCAAGGCCGCGGTCGAGTCCCATGTACGCCAGCTCGCCATGGAGCTGGCACCGCGCGGCATCACCGTCAATGCTATCCGGGCCGGCGTGACGCCGACCCCGGCCGCGCAGAAGATTCCCGGCTACGAGGTGCTGGTCGACCAGGCCCGCCGCCGCAATCCCAGCGGACGTCTGACCACGCCCGATGACGTCGCCCGGGCGCTCGTCGTCCTCGCCCATCCCGACACGGCGTGGATCACGGGCAACGTCATCGGCGTCGACGGGGGCGAGGACATCGTCGGATGAGCTCATGAACGACTACGTGCTGGCCGTCGTGTTGGGCGTGATAGAAGGGTTGACCGAGTTCCTGCCCGTCAGCTCGACGGCGCACCTGCGCATCAGCGAGGCCGTGCTCGGCATCGACCTGACCGACGCCTACTGGAAGACGTTCTCGATCGTCATCCAGCTGGGCGCGATCCTCTGCCTGCCGATCTACTTCTGGAGCCGGCTCGTCAAGCTCGTCCGCTGGTTCCCCCACGGCTCCCGTGGCGACCGAACGGTCGCCAATCATCCGCTCACGCTGACGGTGATCGCGTTTCTCACCACGGCGATTCCGGCCTTCCTGCTGACCAGGATCATCGGCAAGCATCTCGAGAGCCTGCACGTCATGGCGGTATCGCTCATCGTCGGCGGCATCGTGATGTGGGCGGTCGACGCGATCTACGACCGATCGAAGGGCCAGGCCTTCGCCCGCGGCTGGCTCACCGAGAACATGGAGGAGATGTCGGTTGGCCAGGCGGTCTGGATCGGCGCCTGCCAGATCCTCTCGGCCGTCTTCCCCGGCACCTCACGCTCGATGGCGACCATCACGGCCGGTGAGCTCGCCGGCATGACGCGCTCGGCGGCCCTCGAGTTCTCGTTCTTCCTGTCGATCCCGACGATGGCGGCCGCCACCCTCTACGACCTGGCGAAGTCGCTGCGGCCGCGCGCGGGCGAGCCGAGCGCGATCGGTGCGATGCCCCACGACGCGCACTCCGTCATCGTGCTGGCCATCGGATTCGTGGTGTCATTCGTCGTCGCCTACGGCGTGGTGGGCTGGTTTCTCGGCTGGGTTCGCCGGCACGGGTTCACGGTGTTCGCGGTCTACCGCATCATCGTCGGCGCGGCCGTGCTCTGGTGGGCGAGCCGGTTGCCCTGACAGCGGGGGATGAAGGAACGACTCGGGGTGCCCGTGCCCGGTTATGACGACTTGACGCGGTCGGGAACGGCGCGGGCGATCGCTTCGAAGAGTTTCTCCCGCGAAAACGGCTTGGCGAGGATCGCGTCGACGTCCTCGGCGGCTGCCGGATCGAGCTCCTGGGCCCAGCCCGTGAGCAGCACGATGGGGACGCGACGGATGCGCCGGAGCTCGGCGGCGAGCCCGAGTCCGGTCATGCCGGGCATGCCGAGGTCCGTGATGACGAGGTCGACCGACTCGCGGTTGAAGATCGCCAATGCCTCCCGGCCGGACGCGGCCGTCAGCACCGCGTGGCCGGCGTGGGTCAGCATCGCCCGCACGAGGTCGAGCACTTCGGGCTCGTCCTCGACGGCGAGGATGCGCAAGGCCTCCACGACGGGCACGAACAGCGGGGCACGGCTCAGCTCGCCCGTGACCGGCGGGAACGACAGCGTGAACGTCGTCCCGACGCCCTCGCGGCTCTGGAGCGTGATCGTCCCGCCGTAGCGCTGCACGATCTCCTGGGCGAGCGACAGACCGAGACCGGTGCCGCCCTCTCCGCCGCGAGTGGTGAAGAACGGCTCGAAGGCCAGCCGCTGGACTTCGGCGCTCATCCCCCGCCCGGTGTCGGTGATGGCGATGTGCGCCCGATCCGCTTCGGTGCCGATCTGGATGGTGAGCCGCCCGCCGTCGGGCATCGCGGCCAGCGCGTTCTCGAGAATGTTCAGCAGCGCCTCCCGGATCTCACTGGCCACGGCGAGAATGGCCGGGGCCGGCTCAATGCGGAGGTCGATCTCGTAGCGCACGCCACGGCGAGCCGCGTCGTTGTCCCACTGCGGGCGGGTCAGGGCCAGGAGCTGCTCCACGACCTCGCGCAGCTGCACCGCCTCCGGACCACGCACGCGCGCCGGTCGCGAGTACTCCTGGAGCCGGCGCACCGTCCCCACGCTGTCGGCGGCGCCCTGGCTGATGACCTTCAGCGCGTGGGTGAGCTCCTCGGAGTCGATCGTCTCCCCCGCAGCCAGGCGCTCGAGCAGCATCTCCGTCCAGCCGAGCACCGGCGTGAGCCGGTTGTTGATGTTGTGCGCCACGCCGGCCGCCAGCGATCCGAGCGTCCGGAACTTCTGCTCGCGGATCACGCGGAAGCGGAGCTCGTGCTCGGGACTGATGTCGCGGAAGATGCCGATGCGCTGGAGCCCGCCCTTCCGGCGCTCGACCGCGGACAGCGAGAGGTGCACCGGCCGCGGGTCGCCGTTTCGCGTGATCAGCAGCAGCTCGCCGTGGTAGACGGCCTGCTGGCGCATCTGCATGACCAGCGCGCCGGTGTCCTGGGCCGAGGAGAGGAAGTCCGTCCAGCGCTGGCCGGTGAGGTCCTCGCCGGCGGCGCCCACCATGGACAGGAACGCGCGGTTCGCGAAGAGCACGCGGTCGTCGGTGTCGATCACGACGACGCCCTCACCGATCCGGCGCACCACGTCGGCCAGCTCGCGTGCCTCACCCTCCAGCCGCGAATGCTCGATCGCGACGGCGACACGGTCGGCGACGATGTTGAGGAACCGGTAGGCACGATTGTCGATCCGCCGCGAGCGCCGGGCGACCTCCAGCACTCCGATCCCGACGCCGCCGACGATCAGGGGCGCCGCCATCACCGAACGGAACTTTCCCGACCGTAGCGTGCGGCTCTTGACGCGGTGATCAGTGGCGGCGCCGTCGTCGACGATGACGGGTGAGCGCGTGCTCAGGGCCAGGCCCGCCACGCCCTCGCCGAGGCGCACGCCGAGGCCGGCCAGATCGTCGCCGAAGCCGAGCGCGGCGCGGGCCCGCAGCTCGCCCTTCGACTCGTCGGCCAGGAGGATGGCAGCGCCGTCGGCGGCGAAGACGTCGAGGACGATCTCGTCCATCCGCTGCAACAGCACGTCGCCATCGGCGGCGGTGAGACTGGCCTGCGCGATCTGGGCGAGGGCCTGGATCTCCCGCGTACGCCGCTCGAGCAGACGGCTGGTGATGAGCGTCCGCGCGCGCGCCACCAGCTCCTCGGGCAGGAACGGCTTCGTCATGTAGTCGTCGGCCCCGTCGCGCAGACCGCGCACGCGAGCGGAGGGGCTGCTGAGCGCGCTCAGCACGAGAATGGGCACGCGGCTCTGGTTGGCCTCGGCGCGCAGCTTCTCGATGACCTCGTAGCCGCTCATGCCAGGCAGCATGAGGTCGAGGACCAGGAGGTCCGTCTCCGGGTTGACCTCGAGCGCCTCCAGCGCGGCTTCGCCCGTTCCCACCGACTCGACCTGGTAGCCCTCGGCCTCGAGCAGGTCGCGCAGCAGCGCGGACGTATCGCGATTGTCCTCGACGACGAGAACCCGCGCGATCTCGTCGGTCATCGCGACATCACTCCCGCGTCGGCCAGCGTGGCCGCGACGACACGGGCAAGATCGTCGGGCGTGTAGGGCTTGGCCACGTAGGCCTCGCAGCCGGCGTGGAACGCCGACTCGCGCTCCTGCGGACGGGCCAGCGCCGACACCGCGATGATCGGGATGTTCCGCGTGTCGGGATGCTGCCGCAGCCGGCGGGCCACCTCCCAGCCCGACAGTCCGGGCAGCATGAGGTCGAGCAGGATGACGGCCGGCGGATGCTCGAGCGCGTGCTGCACGGCCGCTTCGCCGTCGGCCGAGACCGTCGCGCGGCCGCCCAGCAGATCCTCGACGACGGCCCGCATCAGGTCCTGGTTGGCCGGGTCGTCCTCGACGATGAGCACGTCGCGGCCCGCCAGCACGGGATCGATGCGCGTCTCCTCGACCGACGCGATGACCGCCCGCGGCGCCACCGTCGAAACGGGGAGGCTGAAGCTGAACCGGCTGCCTCTGTTCTCCCCATCGCTCTCGGCCCGCACGACGCCGCCGTGGAGCTCCACCAGACGCCGGACGATCGCGAGGCCGAGACCGGATCCGCCGTGTCGCCGCCGCATCGGCGATTCGACCTGATAGAACGGATCCCAGATACGCGCCAGCTCGTCCTTGGCGATGCCGAGGCCAGTGTCCTCGACGGCGATCCACACCTGATCGCCCTGGCCGACCGCGCGCACGGTCACGGCGCCGCCGGCCGGCGTGAACTTCACCGCGTTTCCGATGAGGTTGACGAGGACCTGGTGGAGCCGCGTGGCGTCGGCGTGCACCGCCGGCACGTCGGAGCCGACGGCATTGGCGATGCGAATCTGCTTGGCCTGGGAAGCGACCCGCACGGCGGCCACCACGTGGTCGACCGCCTCCCGCACATCGATCGGGCGCGGATCGAGCTCGACGCGCGCGGCTTCCAGGCGCGAGACGTCGAGCAGGTCGTTGATCAGCTCGGTCAGCCGCTGCGCACTGCGAAAGATCGCCTCCTGGTGCTCGAGCTGCTTGGGCGTGAGCGGCCCGTGCACCTGACGGATCAGGAGCCGGCTGTAACCGACGATCGCCGTCAGCGGCGTCCGCAGCTCATGGCTCACCATGGCCAGGAACTCGCTCTTGAGCTCATCGAGTCGCCGCAGCTCCTCGTTGACCTGGGCGAGGGCACGCGCCTCCCGTTCCTTGGCGGCATACTCCGTCTCATACTCGCGCACCATGTCGGCGCTCTCGATGAACACCGCGTAGCGCCGGTGCAGCGCGAGGAACGCGACCGCCGCGCCGGCCGCCAGCAGGTCCACGGCGACGATGGTGGCGAACGAGCCCGGCGGCACGGCCGACACTGGCTCCAGCACCGCCCGCACGGCCGCCCGCCCACCGATCGCGACGAACACCAGCGCAATCGCCATGCCGAGCGGCTCGCGGCGCGCCGTCGGCCGCCGGCTGATCTCGATGACGATCAGCGCGCCGACGATGAGCGCGGAAACGCTCAGGGCGACGTTCGCGACGCGATAGACGAGCTCGGCGACGCCCACGACGGCTGCATCGTAGCATTGCGCGCGAGCGACGCGATCGCCTGAAGCGAATTTCCCAGGCTGTAGAAAAGATTACCGAGCTACGGTATTTCTTACACGGCGGGCGCCGACTGACGACCACCGAGCGTCACGCTCGCCGTCACCGCGAGCGGAGATGGATGGTGACGATGGCGGACATCCCGGCCCGCAGCGTGTGCGGGTTCAAGGTCTGGCCGGGATCGAGGACGATCTTCACCGGAACGCGCTGAACGATCTTCACCCAGTTACCGGTCGCGTTCTCGGGAGGCAGCAGCGAGAAGCGTGAGCCCGTGCCGGCGGCGATGGAATCGACGGTGCCCTTCCACGTGCGGTCGGAAAACGTATCGACGACCACTTCGGCCCGCATGCCGGGGCGGATGCTGCGAAGCTGGGTCTCCTTGAGGTTGGCGATGACCCACACGTCGTCCAGGGAAACGATGGCCAGCAGCGCCTGCCCTGGCTGGGCGACCTGCCCCGGCTCGACGTTCTTTCGCGTGACGACCCCGGCGATGGGCGCGCGGATCTCCGTGTACTCGACGTTGAGGACGGCCATGGAAAGGTCGGCCTCGGCCTCCTTGAGCTGAGCCGCGGCCAGGTCGCGCTCGGCCTCCCGCACGCGCACCTCCTGCACGAGCGCCCCGGCCTGTTGCTCCTGCGCACGCGCCTCCAGCACACGCGCCTCGGCGGTGCGCAGCCCGATCTGCTGGGGCTCGAAGCCGGACTCCCGCATGCGAGCATCGGCCTCGGCGGATTCGAGATCGCGCTGGGCCTGCGCCACGCGCTGCTCGGCGGCGGCGAATTGGGCCGCGGACACGCGGGCGTCGGCGCGCGCGTTGTCGACGAACTGCTTCGCCACCAGCTCGCGCGTGAAGAGCTCCTCGGCGCGCGAGAGGTCGAGCGCGGTACGTTCGCGGAGCGCGTGGACACCGTCGCGGTCGGCGATGGCCGACGCGAGCGCCGCGCGCCGAGCGTGGGCGGCCGCCCGGCTGGACTCGAGGATACTGACTGCCGACTGGCGGGCCGCCTCGGCGCGCACCGACGCCGCTGCTGCCCGGCCTTCGCGCGGTAGTCGCGGGCATCGAGCCGGACGACGACCTGGCCGGCCCGGACGACCTCGTTGTCGCGCACCATGACCTCCATCACCTGACCTGGAATCTTGCCGCTCACGGGCGCGACCGTACCTTCGATATACGCGTCATCGGTACCGACGCTGAACCGACTTCGGTACCATGCCGTGCCTGCCCAGCCCGCGCCGAGGAGGAGGATCAGACCAAGCGCTAGGGCGAGGCGGCGACGGCTCACGGTCCTTTCCTTAGCACGGCCCGTGCGCCGTTGTCACGCCGGTGACACCCGAGCGTCGAAGACCGCGCGTTGAAAAAATCGTCCCAACTGCTTGCACCACGCGCGTTTTCGCGGGCTTCGCGATCTTCCAAGTTCGGCATGGGAGTTGCTCAACGCACCCCCGTGCTTCGCAGTCGTCCATTCTTGCTTCGCGGTCTGCGCTTCTATCGAGCGCTGGACGAGCACCGTCTTCCCGCCGACGACGATCTCGTTCACGCGAGGTCGCGGTTCAGGAGCGTGGACGATCCTGACTGTTTCGCGGTCTACGAGGTACGCCAGGTTCCGTTCGCTGGAACGCCACCTCCGCTGCACGCCAGCGAGGACCATACGCTGATCGCCGTACGAGAGTTCCGTCGCGTCCCGCTCGACGCCTCCGGCCTGGCCCTCGTGGTCTTCAACGCTCGCGGTGGCTGCGCGGTTCAGGTCATCGCCGCCCTTGGCCAGTGGGTGGAGCGCGCGGTCAGCCTCTATCAGCCCACCTATCTGCTGTGTGCTCGCTCGCTCGAGCAGCCACGGCTCACGGCGCTTCTGACGGGAGTGAGGGAGCGGCGAGCGTTGCAGTCAGGGCGGCCGAGCCCGTTCAGCGTGGACCTGATCATGCCGGAGCTCATGCCGCTCCTGGAGACGGCGCCGGAGCACTACGCGTACTGGCCGGACGGTCTCGACACCGACGCGCCGTGCGCCCCGGTCGAAGTGATCGCAAAAGACGCCGTGTAGGTACGCGCGGGGTTAGACACCGCGCTACGATTTATTAACTTGGGGGGACCCGTACCGCTTCCCCCCAAACCGATTTATTAACTTGGGGGACCCGTGCCGCTTCCCCCAAACCCCCTCGTTCACGTGGCGCGTGACGCTGCGTCGCCTTGCGCAACGCTATCGCTTCCGCGTGGCCAAACTCGCAGATCGCGCCTAGTTCTCCGCGTTGACCTGCAGTAGCGCGACCAGCAGCTCGGCGGTGGCGACGATGTCGTTGACGTCGACCCATTCGCTGACGGTGTGGATGGCGCGCATGCCGCAGCCCAGGTTGGCCACCTCGAGCCCGCGGCCGGCGAAGACGTTGGCGTCGCAGCCGCCGCCGGTGGCCCGCGTACGGAACGTGCGGCGCAAGCGCTCGGCCGCCCTGGTCATCAGGCGCACGATGGGCGTGTCGTCACCGAGGTCCAGCCGCTCGTAACCGCGGGCGACTCGCGCCTCGATGCGGGCCGTGTGCTCGCGTCCCTCCACGATGACGCGGTGCCGGGCAGCGGCCTCGTCGAAGCAGCGCTGCATGTGCTCGGTCTGTTCGTCGAGCTTGGCGAGGCTCCGGCTCCGCGTCTCCCCTTTCACCGTGACACGGTTGGGCACGATGTTGGTCGCCAGCCCGCCCTCGATCATCCCGAGGTTGGCCGTCGTCTCGTCGTCGATGCGGCCGAGCCGCATACGAGCGATGGCCTCAGCCGCCACCTTGATGGCGCTGATGCCCTGCTCGGGACAGACGCCGGCGTGGGCCTCGAGACCGTGCACGACGAAGTTCACGTGATTCGCGGCCGGCGCGCGGGTGATCAGCTCGTTGACGCCGTCGCAGTCGAGGACCAGCCCGCGCCGGGCGGCCAGACGCGTGACGTCGAAATTCTTGGCGCCGAGCAGGCCATTCTCCTCGCAGATCGTGAAGAGGATCTCGACGGGACCGTGGGGTAGACGACGCTCCCGGGCAACGCGGACCGATTCCAGGATGGCGACGATGCCCGCCTTGTCGTCGCCACCGAGGATCGTCGTCCCGTCGGTCTTGATGACGTCGCCCTGCGCGACCGGCCGGATGTTCTGGCACGGCACCACCGTGTCCATGTGGGCGCAGAGGAGCAGCGGCGGCGCCGACGGCGCCGTGCCCGGAATGCGGGCCAGGACGTTCCCGGTGTCGCCACCGATCCTGGCGCCGGCGTCATCGACCTCCACGTGGGCGCCCAGCGCTTCGAGCGCCGGGATCAGACGCTGGGCCACCGGCGCCTCGCGGCGCGACGGACTCGAGATCTGCACGAGCTCCATGAACTCCGAGACCACGCGCTGGCGGTTGATCATGCCGCGTCCTCGAAGAAGCGTCCGAACCACTCGAGACTCGCCGCAACCGCAGCCCGGCGGTGGCCGATGTCGCTGAGCCGGTGGTCGGCGCCCGGAATGATGACGAGATCACAGGGATCCTTCGCGCGCGCGTGCAGGGTGGCACCGTGCTCGACGGGCACGACGTCGTCCGCTTCGGCCTGGATGACCAGATGGCCGCCGACGCCCGTCGGCGCGTTGTCGTAGCGGTGGGTGGCCAGCTCCTGGAAGAACGCCATGCCGAAACCGGTGGCGTCCGCCGAAGGCGTGTCCATCAGCTCGGCGAGATTCGATGGCGCGTTCCACGTCACGACGGGTATGCCGTCGCCGCGGGCGGCGGCCACGTGGAGGGCCACGTAACCGCCCAGGCTCGAGCCGAGCAGGCCCAAGCGCCCGTCCAGTCGCCGGTGGAAGGCGAGGAACTTCAACACCGCCTCGAGGTCCTCGACGCGGGTGGCGATGGTGGTCTCCTCCTCGATGCCGCTCGATTCGCCGCAGCCGCGGAAGTCGAAGCGCGCAAGCGCGAGGCCGGCCGCGGGCAGCTCGGCTCCGAGCAGCAGGTACTTGTCACTGTCCTTCGAGGCGGCGAGCCCGTGACAGGCGATGACGCACGGCACTCGGCGCCGCCCCGGGGGCGCGTGAACTACGAGAGCGAGGCGGGCTCCGGGAAGCGCGACGGTGTGCTTCTCTTCTTCGCTCATTTCACTGCTCGCCACTTTCGATCATTTCAGCGCTCGGCTTGGCCGTCGGACGGCCGCACCTCGCACGGCCACACCGCGACGTGAACGTCAGGCCCAGACCAGGTCGAAGAGGCGGCAGGCATTGGTGGAGAGCCGGAACATCACGTCCGCCACCGGCAGCTGCTTGATCTTCGCCAGCTCCTCGGCCACTCGCGCGGCGAACCACGGCCCCGAGTCCAGTCCTTCGAACTCCCCGGAGTACTTCCAGGGGGCGTCGCTTTCCACGAGCAGGGAGTCGAGCGGTACCGACGTCGCCAGCTCGCGATCGCGCTCGCGGTAGACGACCTCCGGCCCCACCGACACGAAGTACCCGGCCTCCACGATGTCCCGTGTCACGTCGGGCGGAGCCTTGTGCCAGTGGAACACCGCGCGTTCGATCCCGTGACGCTTGAGCGCCTCCAACGCGCCGACGGCCGCGCCGTGCGGCGCGTGCAGAGCGACGGCGAGGTCATAGCGTCCGGCCAGCGCGAGCAGGCGATCCAGGCGCTTCCGGCCTCGCTCCATCGTCGCCGCCGGGTCGGTGGACGACTGCAGGCAGTACCAGGGCAGTCCGACCTCGCCGAGGCCGATGATGCGCGCGTGGTGCTCGACCACCTGCTGCTCGACCTGGTCCAGGTCGTCGTCGCTGAGATGGACACGGTCGGGATGGAAACCGAGGCAGGCCCATACCGTTTTCGAGTTAGCCGTGGCGAGGGCGAGCGTCCGTTCGTTGGTGTCGACGTCACAGCCCACGGCCACCACGCCCCACACGTCGTGAGCCAGGGCGGTCTGCAGGGTCTCCTGCATGTTGGCGAACACCGGCTCGTACAGGTGGCAGTGGGTGTCGATGATCATGCGGCCAGCGGTCTAGTCGCCGGCGACGACCATGCGCGCGATCTTCACGGTGGGCGCGGCGGTCCGATCGCGCAGCACGAGGTCGTTGCCGATGCCGTCCACCCGGGCGAGCATGTCGAGCAGGTTGCCGGCGATCGTCACTTCCTCAACCGGATACGCGAACGCGCCGTTCTCGATCCAGAGACCGACGGCGCCTCGCGAGTAGTCTCCGGTGACGCCGTTGACCCCGAAACCGATCAGCTCGGTGACGTAGAACCCCTCGCGCACGGAGGCGATCAAGTCCTCCGGGCGGGCCGACCCGGGCAGGAGCATGAGATTGGTCGTGGCCACGGTGACGCCGGCGCCGTCGCGGGCGGCATGGTGCGTGGAGGCCAGGCCAAGCTTGCGCGCGCTGTAGCTGTCGAGGAGGTACGACTGTAAGACGCCCTCGCTGACGAGGACGGTCCGGCGCGTCGCCAATCCCTCACCGTCGAACGGCCGCGACCCGAGTCCACCCGGCCGGAGTCCGTCGTCCACGATCGTGACCGAGGGTGCCGCGATCTTCGTGCCCAGCCGGTCGAGCAGGAACGAAGCCCGGCGATAGAGGCTGGGCCCCGCGGCCGCCGATGCAATCGCGCGGACGAGCGTCGCCGCGGTCTCCGGATCGAAGATCACCGGAACCTCGGTCGTCTTGACCTTCCGCGCCCCGAGCCGCCGCACGGCACGCGCGGCCGCGGTTCGGCCGACTGCGGCAGGATCGTCGAGCGCCGCCCGCTTGCGAGCCGTCGTGTACCAGGCGTCGCGCTGCATCTCGCCGTTCTGTGCGGCCACGGGAGAGGCCGTGATCCCGAAGCTCGACGTCCGATAGCCGCCGGCGAATCCCGATGACGTCGCGTACGCGTAACGCGCCTGGCGATCCCAGAACTCGGCGCCCTCGGAATTCGTCACGCGCGGGTCAGCGGCCAGCGCGGCGGCCTCGGCGCGGCGCGCGATGTCGATCTTGGCTTCGGGAGCCAGATCGTGGCCACCGGCGTCCGCGAGATCGAGATCCGGGATCGACGTCGTGAGCTCGGCCGGATCGGGAAGTCCGGCGTGAGGATCCTCGGCGGTGATCTTGGCGAGCCGGGTCGCCTCCGCCACCACACGCTCGAGCGAATCGGGCGAGAGATCCGAGGTCGAGGCCGCGGCGGAGGCGCGGCCGGCGAAGACGCGCAGCGACAGCCGTTGATCGTGCGAGTGCGTCACCGTGTCGACCTCGCCGAGCCGCACGGTGGCGCTGAAGTGGCGCTCGTCGACCAGGAAACCGTCGGCGGCCGTGGCACCGAGCCCGGTCGCGCGCTTCAGAACCGAGACGAGGAGGTCGGCGTCGATTCCGCTCACACCTGCGTCCCGCCGACGGTCATCGCGTCGATGCGAATCGTGGGCAGGCCGACGCCCACGGGGACCGACTGGCCGTCCTTGCCACACGTGCCGATCCCCTCGTCGAGCTTCAGGTCGTGGCCGACGCGGGTGACGCGCGTGAGCGCGTCGGGCCCATTGCCGATGAGCGTCGCGCCCTTGACCGGTGCGGTCACCCGGCCGTCCTCGATCAGGTAGGCCTCGCTCGCCGAGAAGACGAACTTGCCGCTGGTGATGTCGACCTGGCCGCCGCCGAACGCGACGGCGTAGAGGCCGTGCTTGACGGAGCGCACGATGTCCTCGGGCGCCTCCTCGCCGGCCAGCATGAACGTGTTCGTCATGCGCGGCATGGGCGGATAGGCGTACGACTCGCGGCGTCCGTTCCCGGTTGCCTTCATGCCCATGAGCCGGGCGTTGAGCTTGTCCTGCATGTAGCTGCACAGCACGCCGCGATAGATGAGGACGTTGCGCGACGTCGGCGTGCCCTCGTCGTCGACGTTCAGAGAACCGCGGCGATTCGCGATCGTTCCGTCGTCGACCACCGTGACGAGCTCGGAGGCGACCTTCTGCCCGAGGCGGCCGGCGAAGGCCGACACACCCTTGCGGTTGAAGTCCCCTTCGAGGCCGTGGCCGATCGCTTCGTGGAGGAGAATGCCCGGCCAGCCCGGACCCAGCACGACCGTCATCGTTCCGGCCGGCGCGTCGACGGCGGCGAGCTTGAGCCCGGCCTGGCGCGCTGCCTCGCGCGCAAAGCGCTCCCAGCGGTTGTCCTCGAGGAACCAGTCGAAGGCCACACGGCCGCCGCCGCCATAGCTCCCGATCTCCCGCTTGCCCTCGTCCTCCGCGATGACGGTGACGTTCAGGCGCGTGAGCGGCCGGAGGTCGCCGACCGTCCAGCCGGCGGCGGTCACGACGAACACGATCACGTCCTCGCTGGTGACGCTCGCGATGACTTGACGAACTCGGGGATCGGCGGCGCGCGCGACCCGATCGGCGGCGCGCAGCAGATCGAGCTTGCGCGTGAGGTCGGCCGCGACCGGCGTCTCGCTCAGCGCGTAGAGATCGTGCGGTCTGCCGTTCGGCACTGCCACGACCGCCGAAGCGCTCGCGTCGGTCGCGATGGCCCGCGCCTGGCGGGCCGCCTCTTCCAGGTTCTTGATCGAGATGTCGTCAGTGTGGGCGTAGCCGGTACGCGTGCCGGCCTGGGCGCGGACACCCGCCCCCTGGCTCACGTGCCGCGACGCCTTCTTGACGGCACCCTCCTCCAGCACCAGCTCCTCGGTGATGCGGTACTCGAGATAGATGTCGGCATCGTCCACCTTGCCGCGGAGGGCGGAGCCGAGCAGGCGATCGATGGTCGAGGAGGTGATGTTGAAGCGATCGGCAAAGAAGGCCTCGGGACGCGCGGGGACGAGATCAACCATGCGGCGGCTCCAATCGTAGCTGCGGGCCCGTCAGGGCCAAAGTTTTTTGAGGCTGCGGCAGAAGCTACCTTCGATCTTACGCTTCTAGGCGGCGGCCTGAAAGTTCTGGACGATGTCGTGGATCTGTCTCAGTCCGATCACCAGCGACGGCCCGGGTGACAGCACGTCGCTGCCGTCGAGCTCGTGGATCTGGCCGCGCTTCACCGCCGTCATCCCCTGCCAGCCGGGTCGGCGGGCGATGCCATCGCGGTCCACGGGCTTGCCACACCAGGACGCCAGGATGATCTCGGGATCGCGCCGGACCACTTCCTCGGACGCAACGATACGCTGGCTCGCGATCGGGCGGTCGCGTAGCTCGGCGAAGACGTCGCGGCCACCCGCGATCTCGATGAGCTCCGAGACCCAGCGAATGCCGGTGATGAGCGGATCGTGCCACTCCTCGAAGTAGACGCGCGGACGGTCGGGCCACACGCTGGAGTACTCGCGAACCTGCTTGACCTCGTCCCGGAGGTCCTGGACGAGGGCGCGCGCGGCCGGCTCGCATCCCAGTGCGCCGCCGATCATCAGAATCGTCCTCAGCACGTCCTCGAACGAGCGCTGATTCGTGCACAGCACCGCGATGCCGCTGCCGATCAGCTCGCGCATGACGTCCTTCTGCAGATCGGAAAAGCCGAGTACGAGATCGGGCTGGAGCTCGAGGATCTTGTCGATCCTGAACGTCGTGAAGCCGCCGACTCTGGCCTTCTCCCGGACCGCGTCGGGCCGACGCGCGGTGCCGGGGACCCCGACCACGCGTCCGCCGGCTCCGAGCACGTGCGCGATCTCCGCGGTCTCGGCGGTCAGGCACACGATGCGCTGAGGGAAGTCGACGCCCGTCTTGCCGTACACGCGGTCAGGCCTCGTACACCTCGCGTCGGGCGATCCCACGCTGGAAAGAGAGGTAGTGCTCGCGGGTCATCGGCGGCCGGGCGCCGACCACCTCGCGAGCGCCGGCGGCGCCGTCGGCGAGCATGTCGATGGCCATCGCCGCCAGCGCCTTGGCCGGTGCGACGTAGGCGAGCGCCGTGTCCGCGATCTCGAAATCGGCGCCGTGACCGCTCCCGCGGGCGCCGCCGATGTACGGATGGAGCACCGGCATCACCTGGGAGAGGTCGCCCATGTCGGTGGAGCCCGTGCGATGGCCGATCTGCCGGTAGTGCTCCTCGCCCACCAGGCGTGTCATCGTCTGCTTGAAGTGGGCGGCCATCGTGGCGTCGCAGTGCATGGGCATGTACCCGGGCAGCGTCTCGATCTCGACGGTGGCGCCGAGCGCGAGCGCGCCCGCGCGCAGGGCGCGGTCGACCTTGACGTTCGCGTCGAGGATGGCCTCCACCGAGCGGCCCCGGACGTAGGTCTCGAGCCTCACGTCGCCCGGGATCACGTTCACCTGCGATCCCCCGTGAGTGATGATCGGATGGACGCGGATCGTGTCCTCGTCGCGAAACGTCTCTCGGATCGCGTTGATGGCGGCGAGCGCGATCTGCGCGGCGTAGAGCGCATTCACGCCCATCCACGGCGCTCCGCCGGCATGCGCCGCCCGTCCGACGTAGCGAACGGTCTTCACGATGCAGCCGTTGTTGGACCCCGGCACCCCAGCCTTGCCGTCCTCGGGCCGCGCGGTGGTGTGAATCATCATCGCGAGATCGACGTCGTCGAAGTGGCCGAGGCGCAGCAGCTCCGGCTTGCCGCCCAGGAACTCGAGCTTGCCCGCCCGCGCCTGGCTCACCCGCCATTCGATGTCGCCGTACTCCTCGGCGGGCACCGCAAAGAAGACGAGCCGTCCGGCGAGATGGGCGGCGGCGCGGGCGTCGATCAATCCCATGGCCGCGCCGAGCAAACCGGCGATCTGTGCATTGTGGCCGCACGCGTGAGCGGCGCCCGTCGCCGGGTCGGCGTCGGGATGACCGGCGACGACGAGAGCATCGAGCTCGCCGAGCAGCGCGAAGGTCGGCCCATCGCCGGCGCGACCGGCGAGATCGGCGCGCACCCCGGTGAGGGCGAGACCGCTGCGGGGCGAGAGCCCGAGCTTGGCCAGCGTGTCCTCCACGATCCGAGAGGTCTTGAACTCCTTGAAGCCGAGCTCAGGATGACGCCGGATCTGTTCGCCGAGGGCGATGATCTCGTCCCGGCGCCGGTCAATCGCCTGCCAGACGTCGCGCTTGAGGTCGTCTCTGGTCATGTCTGGCGCCTCGTTAGGAAGCGGTTCGGAAGAAAATCCTCGAGTGGCAGCGGAGTCTTCCCGGTGACGATCCACTCGGTCATCACCCTGGCCGTGATCGGCGCCAGGAGAATACCATTCCGGAAGTGCGCGGTGGCGACCCACAGGCCCTCGATTCCCGGCCACGGCCCGAGGATGGGCATGCTGTCGGGCGCCCAGGGTCGGAAGCCGAACCAGGTCCGGCTGATCGGCAGGCCGCCCAGCGCGGGAACGAGGTCGATCGCTGCCTGGAGCAGGCTCGACATGCCGAGGGCCGTGACGGCGCGCTGGAAGCCCACACGCTCCACGGTCGCGCCGACGAGAAGCTCGCCGGAGGGTCGCGGAACGAGATAAACGTCCTCGGCGTGGATCGCGTGCGTGATCACGGGCGGGACGTGAGTGAGCGCCAGCATCTGACCGCGCCGGGGCTCCACCGGCAGCCGCGCCCCGAACGACGAGGCCAGCGCGGACGTCCATGCCCCGGCGGCGAGCACGACGACGTCGGCGTCGTGCCGTTCGCCCTCGGCGATGACGCCGCTGGTGCGGCCGTCCTCCACGAGCACCCGCGAGACTCCGCAGCCTGTGATGAGGCTGACGCCGGCAGTGACCGCGGCCTGCGCATAGGCGACGACCAGGCGCTGGTTGTTGACCCAGTGGTCGCCGCGGACGAACATCGCACCGCCGACCTTCGACGAGAGCGCCGGCTCGTGGGCGTGCACGTCACCGCGGTCCCACGCCTCCACGCCGAGGTCGAGCCCCCTGGCACCCCGCGCGAGCTCTTCGGCCTGGCGAACGTCGTCGGCGGTGTAGAGCGGATAGATCGTGCCGCGGGTGACGTGCTCCACGTCGATTCCCGTGCGCTCCCGCAGCTCGCGCGCAACGCCGGGATAGAGCCGCCAGCTGGCGACGGCCAGATCGCGGAACGCCGCGGAGGAGTCGCCCAGCGGCGCCAGCAGCCCGGCGGCGGCGCCCGAGGCCTCGGCGCCTGGTGTGGATCGCTCGAGCAGGGTGACGGCGCAGCCGGCCTTTGCCAGCTCATACGCCGTCGCGCATCCGATAATTCCGCCTCCGACAACTAGAACTTTCATGATTTGTTGTAGCGGGTGGCGTGTGCTCGCCTCGAACCGTAGGTGGCGAGCGCTAGGTGCACGGAGCTGCGTCCTTTTCGCCGATTGATTGACATGGAACTCATTTGCCGAGGGCGTCGAGGAATCTCTGGGTGGCGGTGGCGGGCGAGTCCGCCGCCAGGATCGCGGAGATCACGGCGACGCCGTGAGCGCCCGCTGCCCTGACGTCTTCGACACGCTCGGGCGTGACACCTCCGATGGCGATGACCGGCACCGCGACGGCCGACGCCACGCGCTCGAGGGCCGACAGGCCCTGAGGCGGGCCGTACCGGCGCTTGGACGGCGTGTCGTACACGGGACCGAAGAAGAGCCATTCGGCTCCCGCCGCCTCGGCCCCGACCGCCTCGTCGATCGAGTGCACCGAGGCCCCGATCCTCACGCGCTTGTCCGCTGCTCTCCGCATGTCGTCGACGGAAAGCGAGGACGAAGTGCGCTGAACACCGTCGGCCCCAACGGCGAGGGCGATGTCGACACGGTCGTTGACGATCAGGAGCGCGCCGCGGGCGGCCGTCAGCGGCCGGAGGGCGCGACAGAGCCGGGCGACTTCGGCCGGCGGCAGGTCCTTCTCTCTCACCTGCACCGCCGGCAAGCCGGCGGACAGGCACTGCGTGACGACGGCGATCAGATCGCGGTCACGCGTCTCTGCGCGATCGGTGACGAGGCAGAGCCTCAGCTCGTGGACCAATCGGGCAGGCCCTCGAGCGGCGAGGACGCGCTCGCGTAGAGCTTCTTCGGCATCCGTCCGGCCTTGTAGGCCAACCGCCCGGCTTCGACGGCCAGCCGCATCGCGCGTGCCATCGCCACCGCGTCGCGCGCCGAAGCGATGGCGGTGTTCATCAGCACGCCGTCGCAGCCGAGCTCCATCGCGATCGCGGCGTCCGACGCCGTACCGACGCCGGCGTCGACGATGACCGGGACGGAGACCGTCTCGAGGATGATCTTGATGTTGTAGGGGTTCCGGATGCCGAGACCGGAGCCGATGGGAGCACCGAGCGGCATCACCACCGCCGCCCCCGCGTCCTCCAGCTTCTTGGCCATGACCGGATCGTCGTTCGTGTACGGCATCACTACGAAGCCGTCGCGCGCCAGGGTCTTCGTCGCGTCGAGCAGACCCTGAACGTCGGGGAAGAGCGTGCGGGAATCACCGATCACTTCGAGCTTCACGAGGTCGCCGAGGCCGGCCTCGCGCGCCAGGTACGCCGTGCGCACCGCCTCGTCCGCCGTGTAGCAGCCGGCGGTGTTCGGCAGCAGCGTGAAGCGCTTGGTGTCGATGTAGTCGAGGATCGACTCGCCGCTGCCCGGTAGACTCACGCGGCGGACGGCGACGGTGACGATCTCCGCGCCCGATTCCTCGTGGGCCTGCCGCATGACGTCGAGCGACCCGTATTTTCCGGTGCCCACGATCAGGCGCGACGAGAACTCCTTGCCTCCGATCACAAGCGACGTGTCCATGGCTATCCTCCTCTCACCTCGCACCGCCACCCATCGGCCGAACCACCTCGACGCGGTCCCCATCCTTGAGCCGGATGGACTCGAACTCGTGGCGGCGCGCGATCTCGCGGTTCACGGCCACGGCGGTGAACTCGCGCTTCACGCCGAGGCTGGCGAGGAGGCCGTCGATGCTGAGGCCATCCGCCACCTCCATCGCCTTGCCGTTCACCGTGATCCGCACACCGACCCTCCGGTGGCCAAAAAAACAAAACGACCGCGCCCACAAAGCGGGTGCGGCCGTGTCTGGCGCCGTGTTCCCTTCGCTGGGATTATCCAGATCAGGTTCGAGGGGTCCCGGGCCGCACCCGGTTCTCAGGAATCCTCCCCCCACGACGACGAACGGAGTATACCACCGCCGGTCATCGCACGACGGCCACGGCCTCGATCTCGATGAGCATGCCGTCCATGGCGAACCGGCTGATCTCGATCAGGGTGCTGGCCGGCCTGTTGGCGCCGAAGTACTCCTGGCGGACCTGGTTGACCTTGGGCCGCTCGTCCACGTTGCCGAGATAGACCGTCACCTTGACCACGTCGTCGAGCGTCCCGCCGGCCGCGGCGAGCACGAGCTTCATGTTGTCGAGCACCTTGCGCGTCTGGGCCACGACGTCGCCCCGGCCGACCAGCCGGCCGTCGGCGTCCAGACTGGCCTGTCCGGAGATATAGATGGTGTGACCCGCCCGAACGGCGTCCGAATAATGGCTGATGGGCTCACTGAGGCCCGGAGCGCGGATCTGCGTGTGGGCGGGCATGATTCACCTCCGACGTTGCGGGGTTATTGGTCAGTGGCTACGATGACGGTGGATGCAAGTCACGCGCGAATCCGAACGCGATCCTGTCGCGGACGGCAGGCGGGCCGTCGTGCTGCTGAGCGGCGGCCTCGACTCGACGACGGTGATGGCCGGCGCGCGCGCCGATGGGTTCGCCTGCTACGCCTTGACCATCGACTACGGCCAGCGGCACCGCGTGGAGCTGGCCGCTGCCGCGCGCGTGGCCGCCGCGCTCGGCGCGCGTGATCACGTGGTGCTCGCCGTCGATCTTCGTCGCTTCGGCGGCTCGGCCCTGACCGCGGATGTCGCCCTGCCCCAGGGCCGACGGCCTGCCGCGATGACGGACATCCCCGTGACCTACGTCCCGGCCCGCAACACCGTCTTCCTGTCGCTGGCGCTGGCGTGGGCGGAGACGCTGAGCGCCGAGGACATCTTCATCGGCGTGAACGTCCTCGATAGCTCGGGTTACCCGGACTGCCGTCCCGAGTACGTGCACGCCTTCGAGGTGATGGCGAACCTGGCCACGAAGGCCGGCGTCGAGAAACGGAGCCGGTTCTCGATCCACACGCCGCTCATCCGGCTTGGCAAGGCCGAGATCGTGCGCAGGGCTCGTGAGCTGGGCGTGGATCTCGCGCTGACCTGGAGCTGTTACGATCCGGGGCCGGATCATCAGCCCTGTGGCGTCTGCGATGCCTGCATCTTGCGCCAGAAGGGGTTCGCCGAGGCCGGGGTCGACGATCCGCTCAGACGCCGCTGAGCTGGCGCCCCAGCGTGGCGACGTCGGTCGCCGGAAGCTCGCAGGCGTAGTTCCGACAGACGAAGACGGTCGCGCGACCGTCCACGGCGCGCCGGCCTTCGAGCAGCGGAACTCCGGCGGCGCCGGCGTGATCGCCGTCCGTGGTGCCGGCCACGACGCGGTTCGGCAGATAGCGGCCGAAGATCTCGCGCATGAGTTCTTCGCGGCCGCCGTCGCGGCGCGGCACCACGACCGCGATCTCGACGACGGGACCGAGGTTGAAGTCGTGGGCGCAGAGGAAGCGCCCGAACCCGCTTGGATGCCGCGACATGAGATCGGCCATCGCCCGCAGGGCAGCGAGTGCCTTGGCCTCGTACCGCGCCTCGCCCGTCAGCACCTTCAGCCGCAACAAGGTCTCGATGGCCACGGAGCTTCCCGACGGCACGGCGTTGTCGAAGAGATTCCGTGGCCGCACGATCAGTCGTTCGTGGTCGCTGCCGGTATCGTAGAAACCCTCGATCGCGTCGTCCCAGAAGAGTCGCAGGATCTCGTCGGCGAGCCGTCGGGCGTCGTCGAGCCAGTGGCGCTCGAACGTCGCTTCGTAGAGGCTGACGAGCGCGGCCGCCACCATCGAGTAATCCTCGAGGTACGCCTTGAGCTTGGCCTGCCCGTCCTTCCAGGTTCGGAGGAGCCGCCCGCTGCTGTCACGCATCCGGGTCAGGATGAAATTGGCGTTGGCCGCCGCGGCCGCCACGTAGTCATCGCGCCGCAGCGCGGCTCCGGCCTCGGCGAACGCGCGGGCGACCAGGCCGTTCCACGCGGCCAGCACCTTGTCGTCGCAGGCGGGTGGCACCCGTTCCTCGCGGATCGCATAGAGCTTCTGGCGCGCCTTCGCGATCTTCTCGGGCGCCGACTCGCCGGGAACCCAGAGGATGCTCTTGCCACCCTCGAAGTTCGGCCCGCGATCCACACCCCAGTAGGCGAGCGCAGCGTCGGCGTCGGGCCCGAGCGCAGCCCGGATCTCGCTGGCCGTCCAGACGAAGAACTTCCCTTCCTCGCCCTCGGAGTCTGCGTCCTGGGCGGAGTAGAAGCCCCCGGCCGAGCCACGCATCTCGCGCAGCACGTAGTCGAGCGTCTCTTCGCAGATGCGACGGTACTCGTCGTCGCCGAACGCCTGCCAGCCGTGGAGGTAGAGCGTGGCGAGCTGCGCGTTGTCGTAGAGCATCTTCTCGAAGTGGGGCACCAACCAGTGGGCATCCACCGAGTAGCGGTGGAATCCGCCGCCGAGCTGGTCGTACATCCCGCCCCGGGCCATCTTCGTGAGCGTCTTCTGGACCATGCTCCGCGCGAAGTCGTTGCCGGTGCGCTTCCAGAAGCGCAGCACGAACTCCCAGATCATCGGCTGGGGAAACTTCGGTGCCCCGCCCAGGCCGCCTTCGGCCTCGTCGAATTGGCCGGAGATCGCCTGGAAGGCCCTGAACAGGATGTCGTCGCTCAGGAGCTGCACGGCGCCTCGGAGCTGGCCGCCGCGGTTCAGCTCGGCGGTGAACTTTTCCGATGACGCCAGGACCTCGGCCGGACGCGTGCTCCAGGCGTCCGCGATGGCGTGCAGGAGCTGGGGAAACGATGGCAGTCCATGCCGAGGCGTGGGGGGGAAGTACGTGCCGCCGTAAAAGGGCGCGCCCTCGGGCGTGAGGAAGACGGTCATCGGCCAGCCGCCGTGGCCCGTCATGGACTGCACCGCTTGCATGTAGATGTGGTCGACGTCCGGGCGCTCCTCCCGATCGACCTTCACGCTGACGAAGTGCTGGTTCATGAGCCGGGCGACGTCCTGGTCTTCGAACGACTCGCGCTCCATCACGTGACACCAGTGACACGCCGAGTACCCGACCGAGAGGAGAATCGGCTTGTCCTCGCTCTTCGCCTTGGCGAATGCCTCGTCACCCCACGGAAACCAGTCCACGGGATTGTGAGCGTGCTGGAGCAGGTAAGGACTGGTCTCGTTGGCGAGGCGATTGGCCACGTGGCTCCCGGGGTCAGCGGGTGAACGGCAACGCCGAGACCGTCGCCGCGAGCTCCGCACCGTCGGCTCGCACGGTGACCGGCGTTCCCGGGTCGGCGTGCTGGCGCCGGATGAAAGCCAGCGCGATCGGGTGGTGCAGTCCGAACGACCAGGCGGCGCTGGTGACCCGCCCGGCCTCGGCGCCGGCGGCCACCACCGGCGCGCCCACCGCCGGCGTGGTGGAGCCGTCGATGACGAGACCGCGCAGATGGCGATTGACGTGGCCGCGGTCACGGATCCGCACCACGACTTCCTGACCGATGTAGCAGCCCTTGGTGTGAGAGACGAGGTGCTCGATCGGGATCTCGGGCAGGAGCACGGTCGTGTCGACGTCGCTCCCGTAGGTCGGCGTTCCCGCTTCGATGCGAAGTGACTCCCACGCGGCGCGACCGATCGGCATCGCCCCGCTCTCGACCAGCGCCGCGCGCAAGCGCTCGCCGTCGGCAGTGGCCGCCGCGACCCAGACCTCGGCCTCGCCCGTTTCCGTGCCGCCCCTCACCAGTCTCACGTCGACGTCGGCAACGCGGGCGTCGACGTTGCCCCACGCTGTCTCCGGAACCGTGACGCCGGCCAGGCGCTCTGCGAGCGCGATAGCCTCGGGACCGGCGAGCATCAAGAGCGCCATCTCGCCCGTCACGTCCTTGAAGTACGCCTTCTCGGAGAAGAGGTAGTGATCGAGGGCCTGGATCGTCTTGGCGCCTTCGCCGGGAGGCGTGAGGAGAACGAGCCGATCCTCCAGGGCCCAGATCGTCACGAGCGTCTGAACCTTGCCCTGGACGTCGAGAAAGGCGGCGGTGGCGCCTCGGCCAGCGGAGAGCGACTTGACGTCGTTGCTCAGCATCGCGTGCAGGAAGCTGGCGCGATCACGGCCCGTCACCTCGACGACGCCGAGGTCGCTGCGATCGATGAGGCCGACGCGGTGACGCACGGCTTCATACTCCGCGGCGGGATCTGGCATGCGGACATTGTACCGCCCCACGACGGGATGGTACCGCTCCAGGAGGGGCATGCTAGACTCCGCGCGTGGTCAAGCCAGACCGGCGCGTCGTGCGCGCATTTCAGCGCCGACTGCTGGCCTGGTACGCGCGGCACGGTCGTGATCTTCCCTGGCGACGCACGCGCGATCCCTACCGCGTGCTCGTCTCCGAGATCATGCTCCAGCAGACGCAGGTCGATCGTGTCGTACCGAAGTATCACCAGTTTCTCGAGCGGTATCCCACGCTCGAGGACCTTGCCAGCGCTCGAGCCCGCGACGTTCGCCGGCTCTGGTACCCGCTCGGCTACAACATCCGGCCCGTCCGCCTGCACCAGATCGCGCGCGAGACGGTTGCCCGCTACGGCGGCCGGCTGCCTGACACCGCGGGAGGCCTCCGCAACCTTCCCGGCATCGGCCGCTACACCGCTGGCGCGGTGCTGTCCTTTGCCTACGGTCAGGACGCCGCCATCCTCGACACGAATGTCCGTCGCGTCCTCTCACGCGTCTTCATCGGACCCCGCCGGGCGCGACGTCTTCGCGGCGAGAAGGCGTACTGGGATCTGGCCGAAGCGCTCGTGCCGCCGGGCCGCGCCTACGACTTCAACCAGGCTCTCATGGACTTCGGCGCAACGTGGTGCTCGCCCAGAGCTCCGCACTGCACGCCATGCCCAATGAAGCGCTTCTGCGCCAGCTATCCCGTGGTGTCGTGCTCGTCATCGAAGTCGCGGCGGCGCTGATCCGGGACGCGGCGGGCCGGTACCTGATCACCCAGCGCCGGTCCGGCTCGCATCTCGAAGGTCTCTGGGAGTTCCCCGGGGGCAAGCGTGAGCCACAGGAAAGCTTCGAGGAGTGTCTGCGTCGCGAGCTGACCGAGGAACTGTCCGCGACCTTCACGATCGGCAAGCTGGTGGAGACCGTACGCTGGGAGTACCCCGACCGCCAGGTCGTTCTCCGTTTCTACGAGTGCCACCTCGAATCCGGGACGATCGAGCCGCGCGAAGGCCAGGCCATGGCGTGGGTCGAACCCGCGCGCCTCATGGACTACGACTTCCCGCCGGCCGACCGCGCCCTCCTGGATCGACTCCTCGCGTAGTGACGCCGCACCTTCGCACGGTTGCCGCAGACGGCCATGTCGCACCATCGCCGGCTGCCGTTGCGGCTGCCGTCGAGGAACAGGCGGCCGCAGGCATATCCAGCGCAAGCCCGGACGGCGGCGACGTCGCTCGACGTCAGGACCTCGGCAGCGGAACGGATCACCGGCCACAGCAGCCGATCGAGCGCGTCACCGCCGGTCTTCCAGTCCCAGGCGAAGCTGGGGCCTCGCCTGACGATGCGGGTGCGGCCGAGTGTCTCGGCGAGCGCTTCATTGAGGTCCTCGAGCGCGCGGGGCGGGGGCGGCCGGCGCTCGGCCACCGACGCCATCACGGCGGCAATCGCAGATCTCAAGGCCTGAGCTCGGCCGAGGGCGGCGGACGCCGCTGCCGGACGACGTCGTCCCGCCCTGGCGAGGGCGCGGGCCAGCGCGGGCGGGACCGCTCCCGCACCGCCCGCCCATGCCGCCAGGTCGGCATACGTCGAGAGCCGGGTACTGTTGGCGAAATCGAGGCAGAGGCGACCGGCCGTCCACGCGTGGGCCACGGAGCTATCTAACTACCGTCAGGGCCGTATGGGGTTAAGGAATTCTGGCTAACCCCCAGCTGGCGCAACGGCGGTTAGGGAACGGCGGCGAGCGCTCCAGGCCACCAGGGCAGCGAACACCAGCGCCCCGGCAACCTGCAGCCGCGCGTCCCGGGCGACCATGAGCCCGGCCGTGCCGAGCGCCAGAAACCGCTCCCAGCCGAGGAGCCGCCCCGCGGCCTGCCCCACGATCGCGGCGGCCAGGGCGACCGCGGAGATGGCCGCGAAGGCCGACATCGCGAGGATCTCCGTCCACGTCCCTCGCAGCAGGAGCTCGGGATGGAACACGAAGGCGAAGGGCACCAGGAAGCCCGCGATGCCGAGACGAAACGCCTCGAGGCCGGTCGCCATCATCTCCGAGCCAGCAATGTTCGCAGCGGCGAACGCGGTGACGGCGTCCGGCGGCGTGAGATCGGACAGGACGGCGTAGTAGAACACGAACAGGTGGGCAGCCAGGACGGGCACCCCCAGGCCACCCATGGCCCCCGCCCCGACGACGACCGAGATCACGTAGGCCGCGGTGGTCGGGATACCGGTCCCCAGCACACTCACGACCAGGAAGATCAGGATCATTGCGATCAGCAAGCTCCCCATCGATGCCGAGAGCACGGCGCCCCCGAACGCGAGCGCCGAGCCCGTGCGGGTCAGGACGCCCACGATCATGCCTGAGCCGGCCAGGGCGACCGCGATGGTGGCCGCGCTGGCCGCGCCCTCGACCAGTGCCTCGAGGCACCGGCGCGGCGTCATCCACGTCCGCCGATCGAGGAAGGACAGGGCGACGGTGATGACGATCACGTAGAACGCGGCCCCGGTCGGGGAATAGCCGGCGGCGAGGAAGTACACGATCGCCACGAACGGCAGGGCGAGGTAGGCGCGACGAAGGATCGCCCCCCACCCCGGCAGCTCGCTGCGCGGCCGGGGCTGCAGGCCATGCCGGACGGCGAGGAAGTGCACCATGGCCATCAGGCCGACGTAGTACAGGATGGCCGGAATGGCCGCCGCCTTCGCGACTTCGAAGTACGGCACGTTCGTCATCTCCGACATGATGAAAGCGCCGGCGCCCATGACCGGTGGCATGATCTGGCCGCCGGTGCCCGCGATGGCCTCGATGGCGGCTGCCGTCTTCGCCGGGTAGCCGCCTCGCTTCATGAGCGGGATCGTGAACGAGCCGGTGGCATAGACGTTGGCGACCGTGCTGCCGCTGATGGTCCCGAAGAGCGCGGACCCCACGACGGCGGTCTTGGCCGGCCCGCCGCGCATCCACCCGGTCGTGCGCTCGGCCAGGGCGATCAGGAAGGTTCCCACCCCCGCCTTCATCAGCACGGCTCCGAACAGCACGTAGATGAACAGGATGTTGCTCGAGATCCCGGTGAGGAAGCCATACATCCCGTCGTCGCCTCCCAGGTAGAGCAGCTCGATCATTCGCGGATAGGTGAAGCCCTTGTAGTGGAAGGCGCCCGGGAACCACTGGCACGTCGCCAGGTATACGAGGGCCACCGAGATCGTGACCGCCATCCAGCGGGAGAGCGACCGGCGGCACGCCTCGACGACGAGCGCCACCATGACGGTGCCGAGCAGGACCTCGCGCGGCAGGACGTCGCTCGCGCCCTCCCAGCGGTGATTGATGCGATCGCTGTCCCAGATGAGGTACGCGCTCGCCACGACGCTCGTGACCGCCCAGAGCCAGTCCCAGACGCTCGGCCGGCGCCGGGGCGACGACATCCGGAAGGGATAGAGGACGAAGACCAGCGGGACGAGGAAGAGGAGGTGGAGCGAACGCTGGAGGCGAGGCTCGAAGACGCCATAGCCGGCGGTATACAGATGAAAGAGCGACGCCGCGGCGGCCCATGCCGCAACCCCCCAGCGTGTCGGGCCGGCGAGCTCGCGCACCGGCTCCCTACTTCAGCGAGCCCTTCTCGCGGTAGCAGCTGCCGCCGGCCAACTATCGCGTTCGGCGATCGCCTGAGCCCGGCACTCTGCATAGCTCGGGGTGG
Source organism: Candidatus Rokubacteria bacterium 13_1_40CM_68_15 (assembly GCA_001917585.1). Classification (GTDB taxonomy): domain Bacteria; phylum Methylomirabilota; class Methylomirabilia; order Rokubacteriales; family CSP1-6; genus 40CM-68-15. Next base: position 2,303 of record MNEG01000043.1, on the reverse strand, counting down.
CGACTTTCGGGTAGACGATCGCTGGCTCGATAGCCTGTGACCAATAGCTCATCGTCGTGCTCCAGAGCACCCATGCGCCTTCAGCCGACGCTGTACTCGCCCAGAGCATCCACGCGCAGAGCAGCATGACGAGCCTTTTCATTGGCGACCTCCATCCGACGGCGTCCGATGTTACGCCAACTGATTGTTTGCTGGTAACGTTGGCCGATTCCGTCGTGAATAATCCTGGCTAGATTTGCGAAGGCGATGCTGAAGCGGGCGCTCGAGCGGCGGAAAGCGATGCGCCACCGCCGGATGGTTCAACTGAAACCCGCGCCCGACATTCCGGGATTGATCGAACGCTTTATCGGGACGGACCCTGCTCGCGGGCCTACTTGCGTTTGCCGTCGAGGCTCATTTAGTCTCGCGCCGTGATTCCGCGCCGCCTCGTTGGTCTTTTTCTGGCTGCGGCAATTCTGGTGCTCCCGCCGGCCGCTCATGCCAGCCCGCCGGATCAGTCGTGGTTCCCCGGCCTCTACGACAATGCCGACTTCGACGACGTCGTTCTGTTGATCACAAGCAACCTGGGTGCGATCCAGCCCGCCATCGTGTGGTCGGCTCGCCCGGTGGCCCCCGTCGTCGCTCTCGTGACGCGGGCAAACGTCGGCCAGCGTCCACTGTTCCCGCTGTCCTCCACTCTCAGTCGCGCGCCTCCGCTCGCCTGATATCCCGCCCGTAACGTCTGCGTGCAGCGAGCCCACGCGATCGTGGGCCGGCCTACGAGACGCTGACAACAAGGAGGCTGCCGTCATGAGAAGCGGCAGGATACTTCTCCCCTTCGCCATTCTGACCTTGCTCTTCGGGTGCGCGCGCTATTCGTCGTCGAGCCCCAGCGCGTCCCCGGGCTCCATTCGTCAAGCCCTGTGCCAGCGCGACGGGGGCGTGTGGCATTCGGACGGTGCGGACTGTGAGATGCAGTCACCAGCGCTGAAGTGATGCGGGAGGCGACGCTGAAGCGGGCTTTCGAGGGAGCGGACGAAGATCCGGCGAGCCGGGTGGTTCTCGTGAGCGCCGGCCTACGATCGTTCGGGCCAGGATGGTGAGCCACGTCGAACTGCCGATCACGGTCGGCGCTATTTGAAAGAGCCTCAGGAGGAAGGAACTCCTCCTGAGGCCCCCATTCCTCGCTTGCTACGGCGCGGAAACGGTGGCGCCGTCGCCAGCGGCCGAGATCGTGAACAGGCCGATCGCCGCATTGATGGCGTAGGTGTACGCGCTGCCCCAGACCGTGCTGGGCGGCGTCGGGATCGCGGCCATGAACGGACCGGCCGTGATGTTCTGCGGGCTCGTGGCGATCGCCGTCAGCAGATCGAGCACGCTGGGCAGCGTGCCCATGTGCGCCGTGTACACCGACACGGCGGACGCGAGACCGCGAATGTCCGCCTGGGCCTTCGCGATCCGCGCCCGCGCCTGCATGTTGGCGTAGAGCGGAACCGCGATGGCGGCCAGGATGCCGATGATCGCGACGACGATCATCAGCTCGATGAGCGTAAAGCCGCGCTGATTGCCCATCGTGCAGTGCCTCTTGTGCCAGAAGCTCGTCATGGCGTCCCCCTTTGCCTTCGAGGCTGAAAGCCGAAGCGATGCACGCCAAATGCCATACGTAGGGGAGATCCGAAGCCGCAGACTTGAACATAGGATCACCAATTTCGCGGTCTGATAGAGGAGGGGGAGAATCTCCTTTTCCTGACAGCGTGGCGGGCCTGCGCCGACGTGACAATATCGTGGCACGAGATGTGTGGAAGAACAGGGTTCTGCTGATGCCGCCGCGACGACAAACCAGGAGACGAACGTGCCCTCTGCCGATTAGACGGCGGTTCGACGAAATGGTTACACAGAGACTCAAGCTTCTTTGCGACTACCCGATGGCGTAGGACGTGTCACTCCTCGTTGCCGCAATGCAAACAGTCACGGGTCGCCGTGCACTCCAGAAAGATACCCGGAATTCAGCGTAGGTACCCCTTCTCACGGTAGTAGCGCTCGGCGCCCGGATGAAGCGGAACGCCGAGATAGAGATACGCCTTGGCCGGGTCGTAGTCGGCCAGGCTGCCGTGGATCTTGCGTACGCGATCCGGGTTGTCGTTGAGCGTCTTCGTGATCGTGTAGGCGAGGTCGTTCGCCATCTTCGTCGTCACGGTGATCGTCGTGCCCATCGTCGCCGAGACGACGGCCTCCTTGCCGTTCGTCGCCTGCGGATAGGTTCCGGCCGGGATCGTCCCCTTCCCGAGCCCGAACTTGCCGAGATACGCGAGCAGCGGATCGGG
>MNEG01000044.1 GCA_001917585.1 Candidatus Rokubacteria bacterium 13_1_40CM_68_15 | reverse complement strand
CTTCGATTGCCCGGGCGGTGGCCAGGTCGTGGTGAGCGGGACGACGGCGTACGTCGCCCACATGAAGGCGCCACACGGGACCACGATCGTCGACGTGAGCGATCCGTCGCGGCCACGGAAGCTCGCCGAGCTGACGATTCCCTCCGGCGTGCATTCGCACAAGGTCCGCGCGGTGAACGGCGTGATGCTGGTCAACCGGGAAGCGCCGCCCCGCACGCAGGTCCCGACCGATTTCCGAGGCGGCCTCGGCATCTGGGACGTGAGCCACCCGGAGCGCCCGCGCGAGATCACCTTCGTCGAATGGAAGGGCCTCCATCGCTTCACGTTCGACGGGCGCTACGCCTATCTCTCGCCCGAGCCCGAGGGTTACCGCGGCAACATCGTGATGATCCTCGATCTCGAGGATCCCGCGAGGCCGGAAGAGGTCGGGCGCTGGTGGATGCCGGGCCAGTGGATCGCCGGCGGTGAGACACCGAGCTGGGAGGGGCGTGCCCACCGTTGCCATCACCCGATCCGTCGCGGCAACCGGCTCTACGTCTCGTACTGGCACGGCGGCTTCGTGATCCTCGACATCGAGGACATGGCCAAGCCACGGTTCGTCTCGGGCGTGGACTGGAGCCCACCGTTCCCGTGGCCGACGCATACGACGCTCCCCGTCCCCTTCCCGCTCATGGGACGGCAGATCATGCTGGTCGCCGACGAGGACGTGCTGCGCCTCACCAAGGACGCCACGTCGTCGTTCCTCTGGCTCGTGGACATCACCGACGAGACGCGCCCCACGCCGTTCGCGAGCTTTCAGGTCGACGGCATCGACGGCTCGCCGCAGCCGGAGTTCACGGGCTGCCACCAGCCGGCCGAGGAAGTGCGCTCCACCGAGATCCCGGTGGCGTGGTTCGCCCACGGCCTGAGGATCGTCGATATCTCGAAGCCGCACGCGCCGCGCGAGGTCGCGAGCTTCGTCCCGCCCGTTCCGGACGGCGCCTCCCGAGTCTGCAGCAACGACGTCTGCTACGACGCTCGCGGCCTCATGTACCTGATCGACCGCACTCGCGGCCTGCACATCGTCGAGAGGGTCTGAGCGCGTCGTCGCTCATCGTGCGGGGCTGAGAGATGCGTCCAGGCTGACGACGAAGCAGCTCCCAGACGGCTCACGGCCCAGATAGCGCGCGTCGCCACCGTGACGGCGCGCGATCTGGCGGACCAGCGCCAGCCCTAATCCGGCGCCCCCGCGGTCCTCAGCGCTCGCGAACCGGTGAAACGGTCGGAATACATCCTCGCGCTCCGCGTCCGGAATGCCCGGTCCGTGGTCGTAGACACGAAGCTCCGCCATGCCGTCGGTGCGGCTCACGCGCACCTCGATGGGCGGCACGCCGTGGCGCCTGGCGTTCTCCAATAGATTCCGCGTCATCCGCCGCAGCAATCGCGGGTCGCCGCGCACCGTGACCGGCTGGCCCTCGACCTCGGCGTTCTCATAACGCGAACACTCCTCGGTCGCGAGCGCGAGCAGATCGACTTCCTCGTCCGCTTCCCGTTCGGTCACGACATCCAGGCGGCTGGCCAGTAGGATCTCTTCGATCAACGCGTCGAGCTCGGCGATGTCGTGCTCGACGTCACGCGTGCGCTTGCCGTCAGCGCCGTCCTTCATGAGCTCCACCGCCATGCGGATGCGCGTGAGCGGCGTGCGCAACTCGTGCGAGGCGTTGGCCAGCAGCGACTTGTGGGCGCCCACCAGCTCTTCGATCCGGTCGGCGGCCCGGTTGAAGCTCTCGGCGAGCCGCGCCACCTCGTCGTGACCTTCGACTTTCACTCGGGCCGAGAGGTCCCCGGCGCCGAGCGATTCGACGCCTGCCTGCAGACGCTCCAACCGCGCGGTCAACCGGCGCACAACCGGATAGGCACCAACGCCGACGGCGAGTGCGAGCAGCGCGACCACGAGAAACAACGGGAGACCGGGATGCCGGTGGCCGCGCGGCACACTCGCGACCAGCCACCTGCCGTCGGGGAGATGGAGCGCACCCGCAGGAGGACCCCAGCGGCGCAACCAGCCGCCGCGGTCGCGGCTCGAGGCCGGCGCTGGCAGTGGCTCGCCGACGGCCGCGAGCAGTGAGCGATCGGTGGCGAACAGCGCGACGTCCGCCCGCAGATTCGCGGCGAGTCGTTCGAGCGCGGCCTGCTGCTCGGCCTTCGGCGCTCCGGCGGGAGGCAGGACGTTCTGCGCGAGCGTTCCCGCGACTTCGAAGACGTGGCTCGCCGGGCCGGCGTCGCCGAACTGGCGCCACACGAATCCGGCGCACAGCGCAAACACGGCGAGACTGATGAGCACGGCGAGATAAATGCGCAGATAGAGCCGACGCATCAGTCCTGCTGCCTGGCGAACACGTAGCCAGCGCCGCGCACGGTGAGAATTCGACGCGGCCGCTTCGGATCATCCTCGATCGCGGCGCGAATGCGGGAGATGTGGACGTCGATCGATCGGTCGAACGCTTCGAGTGCCTCGCCCTTGACGAGATCCATCAGGGCATTCCTCGACAACACGCGGCCCGCCTTCTCGGCGAGCGCGACGAGCAGCGTGAATTGGTACCCCGTCAGCGTACGTTCCGTATCCTCGACGCGCACGGTGCGGGCGTCGCGATCGATCTCGAGTCGCCCGAAGCGCAGGACATTCGACGGGCCGCCGGAACGGCCGCGACGCAGGATCGCGCGCAGGCGTGCCAGCAGCTCCCTCGGCTCGAACGGCTTGGGAAGGTAGTCGTCGGCGCCCATCTCCAGGCCGACCACGCGATCCATCGCCTCGCCCCGCGCGGTCAGCATCAACACCGGGATGTCGGATTTCACGCGGAGCTGCCGACACACGTCGAGCCCGCCCATGTCGGGGAGCATGAGGTCGAGCACCAGTGCATCGAAGGGCTCGCGCAGCAGCCGCTCGAGCCCCGCCCGGCCCTCCGCGGCGACGGCGACGTGGAAGCCCGCCTTGCCGAGATATTCGGACACCATCGCGGCGAGGCGGGCGTCGTCTTCGATGATCAGGATATGCGGCGCCGTCACATCTTTAGCTTACTCGTGGTGGCCGTGCCGGCGGTTGATGCGCTCGGCGAGCTGCTTCCTTTGTTCTGGCGTGAGCACGTCGGCGACATCGGCGAGCGCCTGAGTGAGGCGCTGAGACGCGTTCTCGGCCAGCTTCAGCTGATCTGCCCGAAGCGCCTCGAGCGCGGTCCGATCGACGTTTTGCTGCGACAACAGCTCGACCGCCTGCCGGCGCGCGTCGTGTATCCTCGCCCGCATCGGCAGCAGATCGTGCGCAGCCCCCTTCACGATCGGGGCAAGCTGCTGCTTCTGCGCCTCAGTGGCTTCGATCTCGACGTACAGGTGCTTGAGCGCGCGGTCGAGATGCGCGTCCAGCGTCGTGGGATCGAGCGTGGCACCCTGACCGTCGCGATGGCCGCGCGCCAGAAGAAACGCCGGCGCGGGTTGTTGCCACCTGAGGTTGAAGGCGGAGAGGTCTGTGTCGTGTCGCTCATGGCTGCTGCTCCTTTCCCCGACGGGGCGTTGGAGAACGTCTCCCGTCGCAGGAAAGTGTCGGCGCCCTGGATGAACCGACTTTCTCCGCCAGGTAAAGTTAGGTAAAGCGGCTACCCGCCGTAGAAGACCTTGTCCCCCAGGTCCTTCAGCCACAGCGTCGCGTCGTCGGCGCGGCCGTCGGGCGGCTTGGCGAGCCCGACCTCCACTACCTTGCCGACGAAGACTGAGTGATCGCCCTTCTCGACCGTCGCCTCGAGCGTGCACTCGATGAAGGCGGGCGCGTTGCCCAGGATCGGCGCGCCGGTCGCGCCCGAACGGAAGGGCTCGCCGGAAATTCTGTCGCCCTTCAGAACGCCTTGCTCTCCTTGATGAGGGCGTGGGCGTGCGAGTCGGCCTTGACGCCGATCGCGACGAGGGGCGGCTCGAACGACGCCTGGGTCACCCAGTTCACCGTGGCGGCGGCCACCTGGCCGCCCTTGTTGGCCGCCGTGAGGACGTAGAGGCCGTAGGGAATCATCCGTAGCGTGGTCTTCTTGGCGTTCGGATCCATCGGCTCCTCCTGGGGGCATATACTATCGACCCACGACCAGGAGGCAACCATGCCGCTGACAGAGCTGAATCACTACTTCGTGCGGGCCAACGACCTCGAGAAGACGAAGAGCTTCTACTGCGACGTGCTCGGGTTCGAGGTGATGCCCCGGCCGACGTTCCCCTTTCCCGGGTACTGGCTCGGGGTGAACGGCAAGATCCAGGTCCACATGGGCCCGGATGGTATCGACAACGCCAACCTCTATTACCTCGGCACGCCCAAGGACGCCGTGACCGATCACGCCGGCGTCGTCGATCACATCGCCTTCGTGGCGACCGAGCCGGGTGGCTTCATCCGGCGCTTCAAGGAGCGCGGGGTCGAGTACCAGCCGCGATCGCTTCCCGAGTTCGATCTCTACCAGATCTTCGTCAAGGACCCCAATGGCCTGACCATCGAGCTGAACTTCTTCGGGCTCAAGGACGTGAACGACTGGGGCGGCGAGAATTACTCGAAGATGCCGCAGGTGGCCGGGATGCGGGCGTGACGTCACCGCGTCGCTTCACGGACGTCACCTACGACGAGGCGATGAGCCGGGCGCGGGCGCTCGTGCCCGCGCTGCGCGAGCGGGCCGACGCCGCGGAGACCGGGCGGGAGATGCAGAAGGAAACGCTCGAGGACCTGCATCGCACCGGGCTGCTCCGCTTCCACCAGCCCCGACGGTGGGGTGGAATGGAGCTGCCCTTCGTCTCGCTCTTCGACATCCCCGCCGAGGTCGGGCGTGGCTGCGCGTCGACCGCGTGGAACGTCGCGAACCTGAGCGTCCACCACTGGATGCTGGCGCTCTACGACGAGCGGGCCCAGGAAGAGGTGTGGAGCAAGAACCCCGACGCGCTGATCGCCTCCGGCATCGCCTACCCGCAGGGGCGCGGGCGGCGCGTCGACGGCGGCTTCGTGGTGAGCGGTCTGTGGAACTTCTCGAGCGGCGTCGACGCCTCCGACTGGAACATGCTGGCCGTGATGGTCCGCGACGGCGACCGCGTCGTCGATCACCGGATGTGTCTGGTGCCGCGGAAGGAGTACGAGATCGTCGACGACTGGCACGTGATGGGCATGCGCAGCACGGGATCGAAGTCTGTACGCGCCAACGACGTCTTCGTTCCCGAGCATCGCGCGCTGTCCATGTACCTGGCGCGCGGCGGCAGCGAGTTCCCCGGGGCGCGGGTGAATCAGAATCCGCTCTATCGCGTGCCGCTCTCGGCGCTCGGCTCGCATTGCTTGTCGGCGGCCGGCGTCGGCAACGCGCAGGCCGCGCTCGAGCTGACGGTCGAGGCGATCAAGGAGCGCAGCACGAGCTACACGGCCATGCGCATGCGCGACTTCCAGGCGGTGCAGCTTCGCGTCGCGCGCGCCGGGGCGATGGTCGACGCCGCGCGACTCGTGATCCGCACGGACTGTCTCGACGCCGAGGCGATCGCCAGGCAAGGCCGCGCGCCGACGATCGAGGAGAAGCTCCGCTTCAAGCGCAACGTGGCGTGGGCGATGGAGCAGTGCACCGAGACCGTCGACACACTGCACGCGCTGGCCGGCGCCAACGGCATCTACGACCGCTATCCCATCCAGCGCCTGTTCCGCGACCAGCACGCCCTGGCCGCCCACATCGGGTTCAGCTGGGACGCTCAGGGAGCGCCCTGGGCCCTGGTCGCGCTCGGCGGCGAGTTCTCCAGCCCGACGATGTGATTACCGGGACGTCGCCGGCTTCGCGAGCCGCCGGTCACCCCGCCCAGCTCGGCGGGTCGATCGGTGTCCACGGCCGCGAGAGCCGAAAGTCGTCGACGATGGCGTTGGCCGCGTTGTAGCCGGGTGCGCCGTTGACGCCGCCGCCGTGGTTCGATGACCCGCACAGGTACAACCCCTCGATGGGCGAGCGGTACGAGGCCAGGAGGGGATGCGGCCGATTGATCCCGAGCTGGGAGGGAACGTACGCGCCCATGCGGGCGGCCCCGCGAACCATGTTGCGATTGCGACGCTCGATGTCGAGCGGCGTGAAGAGATAGGCACCGAGGACGTTCCCGTCGGTCAGGTTCGGCGCGTACTGCCGCCAGACGTCGAGGAGCTGCGCCGTGTACTCCTTCCGTCGCCGGTCCCAGCCTTCGGGGCCGTCGGGGAGCGCGTACGGCGCGAACGGCCACCAGAAGGCTGCGTGCTTGCCAGCCGGCGCGTAGCTCGGATCGAAGCGCGTGTTGCAGGCTCCGTTGCCCATCAGGTGATCGGGCAGCTCGCCGCGCCGGCACTGGTCGAAACAGCGGATCACCTGCGCGGTGTCGTCCCAGCCCATGAACAGGTTGAACGCGCGCTCGATGTCGGGATCGAATTTCGCCGAGCCGTACATCGGTGGCTCGCTCAGCGCCAGATGGATCGTGAGCAGGCTGTGGCTGCCCCAGTACCAGGCGTTGAGCTTGGCCCGTATCTCGTCGGAGAACGCCGACTCGCCGCAGAGCCGCATCGTTGCCGGCGCGTCGATCGCGCTCGCCACGAACCGCCGCGCCGCGAAGCGCCGGCCGTCGGCCAGCTCGACACCGACGGCTCGGCCGCCCTTCACCCTGATCTCCCTCACCTCGGCGCCGGTCTCGACGTGCCCGCCGCCCGCCTCGACCAGGCGGGCGAGCGCCTGCGGGAGCGCGGAGGAGCCGCCGATGGGCAAGGCCAGGCGCGTGATGTTGGCCATCGTGGATGCGAAGAGCAGGCCGGTGCCCGGCTCGTTCTCGGCCGTCGTCACGTGCATGAAGAGCTTCAGGAAGCTCTTGACGCGGTGGTCCTCGAAGTGGCGATCCACCGCCTCGAAGAGGCTGAGCGGCGCGTGGCTGAGGAGATCCGCGCCCTGCGGACCGCCGAGCCGCGCTCGCAGCTCGGCCGGTGGGAGCGGTGCGTTGTAGAGCAGCGACGTGAACAGCGGTCGCATCGATTCCGTCCACGTCGTGTGCAGGTGCCGGAAGGCGTCGGCGTCGTGGCGCGAGAAGCGGGCGAGCGAGGCGCACGTCCGCTCCACGTCCTTGTGGATCACGATGCAGGTGCCGTCGCGGAACGTCGCGCCCTGCTGGACGGGCGGCTCGACGTAGGAAAATCCGAAGCGCCACAGCTCGAGGTCGCGCACGAACGGCGCGTTGTCCAGGCCGATGTAGAAGTTCGAGTGCAGGTTGAAGCGGAAGCCCGGGACCACCGGCTCCTCGGTCGTGCAGCCGCCGCCGATCCACTTGTTGCGCTCGAGCACGAGCGGCCGCTGGCCGGCCAGTACCATGTACGCGGCCAGCGTGAGGCCGTTGTGGCCGGCTCCGACCACGATGCCATCGAACGCACCCGTCGTCATCACTCGATCCCGAGGTGGCGAGCCATGAGGTCGGGCTGTGCTTCCAGCTCGGCCGGAGTGCCGGCGCACGTCACGCGCCCGGTCGTGATCACGTACACGTAGTCTGCCACCTCCATCGCCAGGCCGACGTTCTGCTCGACGAGCAGGATCGAGTGGCCCTGGCTGCGCAGCCGCCGCATGATCGCGCCGAGCTGTTGCACGATGACCGGCGCCAGCCCTTCCGACGGCTCGTCCATCAGGATGAGATCGGGATTCGCCATCAGCGCGCGGCCGATCGCCAGCATCTGCTGCTCGCCCCCCGAGAGATTGCGCGCGCGCTGACCCAGACGGTCGCCGATCTGCGGGAATTCTCTCACCACCTCGCTCAGGCTCCATCGTTCTACGCGGCCCCGAGCACCGAGCCCGGCCAGCGCGCTCTGCGGGATCTGGAGGTTCTCGCGCACGGTGAGGGAGGGAAACGTCCGCCGGCCCTGGGGAACGAGCGCGATACCGAGCTGAGCGATCCGGTACGGCGCCAGACCCACGACGTCGCGGCCGCGGAACGTGATGCGACCACGGCGGGGCGGCGTGAGCCCCGCCACCGAGCGGATGAGCGTCGTCTTGCCCATCCCGTTGCGGCCGAGCAAGGCGACGATCGTGCCGGAGGGAACGCCGAGCGACAGTCCCTGCAGCACGTAGGAGTCGCCGTAGTAGGTATGGATGTCGTCGACGGCGAGGAGATCAGCGGCGGCCAAGATAGACTTCCCTGACCTGGGCATTGCCCTGGATGGCCTCCGGCGGGCCGTCGAGGATGACCTTTCCCCGGTGCAACACCGTCACCTCGTCGGCCAGGCCCATCACCACGCTCATGTCGTGCTCGATCAGGATCACCGTCACGGCGCGCGGGATGGTGGCGATCAGCTCGGACACGCGCTGGCGCTCCGCCGGCGCCAGTCCGGCCGTGGGCTCGTCGAGCAGCAACACGCGCGGGCGGCTGGCCATCGCGAGCGCGAGCTCGAGCTGGCGCCGCTCGCCGTAGGAGAGCGCGCGCACCACGACGGCGCGTCGGTGCACGAGCCCGACGCGCTCGAGCTCGCCCAGCGCCTGCGCATGGGTGTCGCTCAGCCGGTCGACGGCACGGTGAATCATCCACTTGCGGGGCCGCGTGCCGTGGATGGCGAGGACCACGTTCTCGAGCACGGTCAGCCCGAGGAACACGTTGGAGATCTGGTAGGTCCTGCCCACGCCCAGACGCGCGCGTCGGTACTCGGGCATTCGGGTGACGTCGTCGCCGAAGAGCAGGATGCGACCGGTCGTCGGCCGCAGCACGCCGGTCAGGCAGTTGAAGAGCGTCGTCTTGCCGGCGCCATTGGGCCCGATGATCGCGCGGCGCTGGCCGGGCGGCACGCGCAGCGAGGCGCCATCGACGGCGTGGACGCCGCCGAACGAGCGCGACAGCGTGACGGTCTCGATCGCCGGCGTCATGGCCGCGTCTCCTCCGACGCGAGCCGGCCGCCCGCGATCTCCATTCGCCGGCCCCGCCGGAACCGTTCCGCGACCCCGAGCAGGCCGTGCGGCGCCCACAACACGGTGGCGATGAACACGAGGCCCATCGCCGTCATCCACCACGCGACGAAGTACGCGCTGCCGTAGCTGCGAATGACGATGATGACGGCGGCGCCGAGAAACGGACCGAGCACGGTGCCGGAGCCGCCGAGGATGACCATCAGCACGGCCTCGGCCGAGACCAGGAAACCGGCCGCCGCCGGCGACACGAAGCGGTTCCAGTAGATGTAGAGGATGCCGGCGAGCCCGGCCAGGGCGCCCGACAGCATGAACGCGGCGAGCTTGTGAGCCTCCACGCGATAGCCAAGGGCGCGCATGCGGCTCTCGCTCTCGCGGATCCCACGCAGCGTCAGCCCGAAGGGCGAGCGGACCAGCATCCGATAGCCCACGGCGCAGGCCACGATCGTGGCCAGCACGAGGTAGTAATAGTCGTCAAGCCGCTCGAAACGGAATCCCGCGATCACGGGCGGCGGGACGTTGCTGACGCCGTTCTCACCGCCCGTGAACGACGTCCACCGCATGGCGGCGCCCCAGACGACGTTACCAAGGGCGAGCGTGAGGAGGATGAAGTACACATCGCCGGTGCGGACGGCGAGACCGAACACGAGCGCCAGCAGCGTGGCGGCGACGAGGCCGCCCGCCACCGACAGGGCGAATCCTTGCCCGTGCCGGACCTCGAGGATCGCGGTGGCGTAGGCGCCGACGGCGAAGAACGCCGCGTGGCCCATCGGCAGGAGTCCCACGTGGCCGATCAGCAGATCCGCGCTGAGCGCGAAGAGCCCGAAGACCAGGATCTGGATGAGCAGGCTCGTCCAGAACGTGTCCAGAACGGTGGGCAACATGAGCGCGACCAGGGCCGCGAGCGCCCAGGCGCTGCATCTCACTGCCAGTTCAGGGGCTCTCACTTCATGTTGACCGGCCGCGCCGGCCGGGTCGCAGCGTAGCACGCCCTCGCGGGGCCGGCGGGCCAGCCGCCGGCTCCGCAGCTCTACGAAGCCCTGAGCGCGCCCTCCTGCGTGGTGGCGGCTTCGAGCGCGACCCGCGCTGCCTTCACCTCGTCGGCCGCGCGTGTGAGCGCGTCACGCAGCGCGATCATGTCGCGGATGCCGTTCTCGATGAAGTCCATCGCGTCGTCATGCAGCGCGGCCACGTACTCGACGGAGCGACGTAGGCGCTCCAGCTCCTTCTTCTTCTGCATGGCCCAGGCCCTCCTGGGCGCCAGCCTACGGCGGGAGCTGGCCCCGACCCAAGAAAGTTCGTCGGCGCAGCCGCAGCCTCTCATGGTGGAGAAGCTGGTCGCCGTCGACCGGGTGTCGTTCTGGCGCCGGGCGCTGCTGCAGCCTTTGAAAGGGTGAGAGGACTCGCTGGCACCCCGACGTTGCTGCAGCATCTCTAGGGTGAGGAGCCAGATCGGCATTTCGCTGTTGCCGGGGCATTTACAGGGTGAGAGGACCAGCCGGACGAGGTCGGGCTTCGCCCTCAGCGGCCCGCCGCGTTGGTCACCGCCGGCGCCGGAGACGCCGCAAAGCACGCTGAAGATTTCTACGGGGTCGATCCCTATTCATGTGTGGAAGGGCACTGACGCCCCATACCGGAATCTGGGCAGATGTTTGGAAGCGGCAAGCCCGTCTAGGACGACGCGTCAGACGGGCGAGTACGGCGGCAAGGCGAACTTGATCAAGGCGTACATCCGGGCGGCGTTCACTCCCATGCGCGTCCAGAACGTGTCGAGCACGCGCGGCGCCAGCAGCGCCACCACCGCGACGAGAACCCACGCGGTTCGTGCGGCGGCGCTCACGCCTCACGACCGAAGAGGCCGGTGGGGCGCACGAGCAGCAGGATGGCCATGGGACCGAAGATCATGAAGTAGGAGAACTCGGG
>MNEG01000036.1:16828-30608 GCA_001917585.1 Candidatus Rokubacteria bacterium 13_1_40CM_68_15 | reverse complement strand
CGATGTAGCGGGCCAGCCTCTCGTCGAGCGACAGCGTGCTCTTGGCGGGGGCTGCCTTGGTGCGGCCGCGGAAGTGGGCGGCGAACGCGGCCACCGGGTCGTCGCCGCGCTGGAAGATGAGGTCCTCGGCCAGGCGACGCTCCTCCTCGGGAATGGAGGGATAGCGCTCGAGTCGCTCGGTGTTCACGATCGCGTAGTCGAGCCCCGCCTTGGTGCAGTGATAGAGGAAGACGGCGTTCAGGACCTCACGGCCGGCGGGCGGCAGGCCGAACGAGACGTTCGAGATCCCCAGAATGGTCTTGCACTCGGGAAACCGCTCCTTGATCAGCCGGACACCCTCGATCGTCTCCACGGCCGAGCCCACGTAGTTCTGATCGCCGGTGCCGACGGGGAAGACCAGCGGGTCGAAGATGAGGTCGCGGGCCGGAATTCCGTACTTCTGCGTGAGCAGCGTGTGGGCGCGCTCGGCGATGGCCAGCTTGCGGCCGGCGGTGACGGCCATGCCCTGCTGCTTGTCCTCGTCGATGCAGCCGACGATGACGGCGGCGCCGTACGTGCGCAGCAGTGGGCAGACCTTCTCGAAGCGCTCCTCGCCGTCCTCGAGGTTGATCGAGTTGACGATCGCCTTGCCCTGGCAGTGCCGGAGGGCCAGCTCGATCACGGCCGCGTCGGTGGAATCGATCATCAGCGGGACCTTCACCTTGCGGGTGAGCACGGCCATGAACCGATCCATGTCGGCCGCCTCGTCACGGTCGGGGTTGGCCAGGCAGACGTCGAGCACGTGGGCGGTGTTGCGTACCTGGGCGCGCCCGATCTCGGCCGCCTCCTCCACCTGGCCGGCCACGATGAGCTCCTTGAAACGGCGCGAGCCGATGACGTTCGTGCGCTCGCCGACGAAGATCGGCCGATTGTCGTCGGCGGGATAGAGCACCTCGATGCCGCTCACCGCTTGCGGCTCGGCGGCAGCCGGGGCGCGGGGGCGCTGCCGACGGACCATCGCCGCGAGTGCCCGGATGTGCTCGGGCGTCGTGCCGCAGCAGCCGCCGACGACGTTGACCCACCGTTCGTCCACGAAGCGCCGCATCTTGAACGCCAGGCTCTCGGGTGTCTCGCCGTACTGACCCCGCTCGTCGGGCAACCCGGCGTTCGGATACACGGTGACGAAGCAGGTCGCGAGCTGAGCGAGCGTCCGGAGGTGATCGGTCATGAATTCGGGCCCGGTCGCGCAGTTCAAACCGATCGAGAAGACGTCGAGGTGCTGGAGCGCAACGTAGAGCGCCTCGACGCCCTGGCCGGCCAGCATGGTCCCCATCGGCTCGATGGTGGCGCTCACCATCACGGGAAGATCGGCGCCCGCCGCCGCCAGCGCGTCACGCACGCCGAGCGCGGCAGCTTTCAGGTTCAGCGTGTCCTGCTGGGTCTCGAGCAGCAGCGCGTCCACGCCGCCCTCGACGAGCGCGCCGGCCTGCAGCGCGTACGCCGCGCGGACCTCGTCGAAGGTGACGTTGCGGGTGACGGTGATCGAGCGGGTGCCCGGTCCCATGGCACCGATGACGAAGCCGTCACCGACGGCCTCGCGGGCGATGCGCGCCCCGGCGAGCGCGATCTCGTGGGCGCGCCCGCGGAGCCCGTACTCGCCGAGCACGTACGGCGCGCAGCCGAAGGTGTTGGTGCAGATCAGGTCGGCGCCGGCCTGCCGGTACGCGCGGTGGACGCCGCCCACGACGTCGGGGCGCGTGAGATTCAGGTGCTCGTTGCAGCCCTCGTACTGCGGGCCGCCGAAATCGTCGGCGTCGAGGCTGGCCGCCTGCAGCATCGTCCCCATCGCCCCGTCGAGGACGAGGATGCGCTCCAGCAACGCCTGGCGCAGGCGGGTCATGACCTCCATGGTACCGCGCTCAGGTGTCGAGGTTTTCAGACATTGACGGAATCGGCCGGACCGCCTTAATGTAGTTATGTCACTACATTCCCAGGAGCAGGCCATGAGAATGGGGTTGCGCGAAGCGAATCAAAAGTTCTCCAAGGCCATGAAGGCCGTGAAGGCGGGCGAAGAAGTGATCTTGACCGAGCGAGGGAAGCCAATCGCGGTGATCCGGCCCCTGGCACGAGCGAACGGAGATGAAGCCGCCTTGCGACGCCTCGAAGCGGCCGGTGTGCTGCGGCGGGCTGCGAAGCCGGGGCCGATGCCTCCCTTCCGTCCGATCCGCATCAAAGGCGAGCCCCTCTCCGAGACGATCCGGAAGATGCGCGACGAGCGATAGTGCCGACACCTTCGGCGTATTTCGACACGAGCGTCGTCGTAAAGCGCTACGTCAACGAGCCGTCGTCCATCCGCGCCCGCGAGTTGTTTCGCCGTTTTCGGCTCGTCTCGTCGACGGTGGTCCCCGTCGAGCTCAGTGCCGCGATTCGCCGTCGAATGAATCTCGGTGACATCGACGAGACAGGGATGACGGCCGCCCTGCGCCGTATCAACGATGACCGTGTCCGGTGGGAGCTCATCGAGGTCGCTCCGCCGGTCTTGAGCCGCGCCGAGACCGTGGCCCTGCAGTTCGGCGTCCCCGCACTCGACGCGATCCACATCGCGTCAGCTCTGGTTCTCGCCGATGAGCTGGGTCGGAGGCCCCCGTTCTTCACCGCCGACGCCCGCCAACGCGAGGCGGCCGCACGCGTCAACCTGGAGGTGGTCTGGGTCGGGTAGTTCCGTTATCTTAGGCGCCATGACCCAGCCCGCCCTGGCCCTCGAAGGCATCCGTGTCGTCGATTGCTCCCGTGTCCTGGCCGGTCCCTACTGCGGCATGCTGCTCTCCGATCTCGGCGCCGACGTCATCAAGGTCGAGGACACCGGGAGCGGGGACGAGTCGCGGACGTGGCCGCCCCACAAGGACGGCGAGTCGGCCGCGTATCTCGTCATCAACCGTAACAAGCGGGACATCGCGCTCGACCTCAAGCAGCCCGAGGGCGTGGAGGCGCTCAAGCGCCTGGTCGCCGGCGCCGACGTCCTCATCGAGAATTTCCGCACCGGGACGATGGAGTCGTTCGGTCTGGGATACGACACGCTCTCCGCGCTCAACCCGGGGCTGGTCTACTGCTCCATCTCGGCCTTCGGGCGCACCGGCCCGCGCAAGGACGCCGCCGGCTACGAGGCGCTGATGCAGGCCTTCAGCGGGATCATGTCGATCACCGGCGAGCCCGGCGGCCCGCCCGTCCGCTGCGGCATCTCGTTCCTCGACCTGACGACCGGCATCTTCTCCGCCTTCGGCATCGTGAGCGCGCTCCATCACCGCACGCGCACCGGGCTCGGCCAGCGCGTCGACGCCTCGCTCCTGGAGACCGCCGTCGGGTTGCTCAACTATCACGCGGAGGGTTTTCTTCTCACCGGGGCCGTGCCGCAGGCGCTCGGCTCGTCGCATCCCTCCGTGGTGCCGTATCGCAATTTCCGATGCAAGGACGGCCAGTGGGTCTTCATCGCCGCCGCCAACGACCGGCTGTGGCAGCGGCTGGCTCCGGCGCTGGGCCTCGCCGCCTTGACCGAGGATCAGCGTTTCAAGAGCAACCCGGAGCGGGTCAAGCACCGCAAAGATCTGGAGGCCGCGCTGGAGGCGGCGATCGCCACGCACGACCGTGAACCGCTGCTGGCCGTGCTCGAGAAGGCCGGCGTGCCGGCGACGCCCGTGAACACGGTCGACCAGGTGATGAAGGACGCGCAGACCGCCGCGCGCTCGATGATCGAACGAGCCCGCCACCCTCGGCTGGGCGACATTCCCGTGATCGGCACGCCGGTGAAGTTCTCGCGGATGCGCGCCGGCGTGCGGAGCGCGGCGCCGCTCCACGGCCAGCACACCGACGAGGTCCTGGCCGAGCACGGCTACGACCCGGCGGCGATCGCGGCGTTGCGCGAGAAGAAGGTGGTCCGGTGACGCCGAGCGTCTGCCCGTGGTAGAAGAGCCGGGCTGCTTCGACATCGCCGTCGTCGGAGCCGCCGCCGGGCGCGGCGCCTACTTCTATGGCGCCGGCGAACCCTTGACGATGCCCGTGGACGAGTAAAAGGAGGACAGCATGGCCGTGGTGAACCCAGTGCGAAAAGACAACGCCGCACCGGACGTGAAGCCGATCTTCGAGGACATGACCAAGAAGTTCGGCAAGGTCCCCAACATCTTCGGGGTGATGGCCCACCGGCCCGACGTGCTCGCCAAGTTCCTGCCCTTCTATGGGGCGGCGACGGGCGAGGGGACGGTCGAGCCCAAGCTCAAGGAGTTCGCCTATCTCAAGACCTCGCTCGTCAACGGCTGCGAGTACTGAACGCGCGCCCACACCGCTTCGTCGAAGCGGGTCGGCGTGACCGACGAGCAGATCCGTGCCCTGACCTTCTACGAGCGCAGTCCGCTCTTCGACGAGCGCGAGAAAGCGGTGATCCTCTTTGCCGAGCGGCTCACGCGGGGCGCCGCCCCCATGCGCGACCGCGCGCTGGAGGAATTGCGCAAGCACTTCAGCGAGGACCAGATCGTCGAGCTGACGCTCGTGATCTGCGCCGCCAACTTCACCAACCGCTTCAACGACGGCTTGCGGGTGGAGCCCGATCTCGGGTGAGACTGGTGGCCGCCGCCGTGGTCGTCGTCGTCGTTCTCGCGTCGGCGATGCCGGCGGCGGCTCAGATCTATCAATGGACCGACGCCGACGGCGTCACCCGCTACACCAACGATCGCGAATCGATTCCGCCGGAGTACCGGGAACGCGCGCGCGAGATCGACAGCCCACAGGCCCGGCCCGAGGAGCCGGGCCGCGTGGAGGCGCCCGCGACCGATCCCTCGGTGATCCCGATCACCGGCGCCGGGCCGATCCGCACCAGCGTTTCCATCAACGGCATCGGCCTGACGCTCGTGCTCGACACGGGGGCCGACCGGACCGTTATCTCGCCGGCCGCCTTCGCGCGGACCGGGCTCGACACGGGCAACGCGCGCGTCGTGAACATCATCGGCGTGACCGGCTCGGCGACCGCCCGCGAGGTGACGGTGCCGCTGCTCGACGTGGCGGGGGCGCGCGTGGGGCCCCTGACGGTGATCGTGCACGACGTCGGTCTGGCCGACATCGACGGCCTCCTCGGCCGTGACGTGCTCGACCGCTTCACGCTGACCGTCGATTCGGCGCGCGGCCGCGCCACGCTCGTTCCACGCTGACCACCAGGAAAAGGAGACCACCACGATGGGAGAGATGATCAACCTCACGTCCGATGACGGATTCAAGTTCGGCGCCTACCGGGCGGCGCCCAAGGGCAAGCCGCGCGGCGGTGTCGTCGTCGTCCAGGAGATCTTCGGCGTCAACTCGCACATCAAGAAGCTCACCGACGGCTTCGCCGCCGACGGCTTCGTCGCCCTGGCCCCCGCGCTCTTCGACCGGGTCGAGCGCGGTGTCGAGATGGGCTACCAGCAGAGCGACATCGAGCGCGGCCGTGCGATTCGCGGCAAGCTCGGGTGGGACGCGATGGTCATGGACATGAAGGCGGCCGTCGACGCGCTCAAGAAGGAAGGCCTGAAGGTCGCCGTCGTCGGCTACTGCATGGGTGGCTCGCTGGCCTGGCTGGCGTCCACCCGCGTTCCGGGCGTCGCGGCCGCCGTCGGCTACTACGGCGGCGCCGTCGCCGACTTCGCCAACGAGCAGCCGAAGGGTCCGGTGCTGCTGCACTTCGGTGAGACCGACCAGTCCATCCCCACGGAGCACTGGGACAAGATCAGGCTGGCCCAGCCCAAGGTGCCGATGCACATCTATCAGGGCGCGGGCCACGGGTTCAGCTGCGACGAGCGCGCGTCGTATCACGCGGCCAGCGCCCGCCTCGCGCGCGAGCGCACCATGGACTTCCTGAAACAGCACGTAGGATGATTCAGCACTCGGACACGGTGCGCTAGCCAACCGCCGTGTGAAACGACCCGCGCCGTCGCGGGCCGCGCGAAAAGGGGAGTCTGAGGGGGGACGTAGGGTCCCCCCTCAGTCAAACAGTCAATTCCTTCAGCCTTGGATATACCTCGCGCGTGAACATCTCCATGCCCTTCACGGTCTCGTCGTGATCCAGGAAGCCGGCCTGCGCCATCATCAGCAGATGACCGAAGCCGCCGACGTGGTCGTACATCTTCTTGATCTGGCGGTAGACGGAATCCGGATTTCCGGCGAACACCAGTCCATTTTCCATGAGCCCGGCGAGCGTCGGGTTCTGGAACATCTTGAAGATGCCGGGATTCGTCCCCTTCATACTGTTCACCATGGTGGTGACCGGGTGATAGCCGGGCGGACTCGTGAACTGCGGTGGCACCTTGTTCGACTCGAGGTACCACATCAGTTTGCGCGCGCCCGCGTATCCTTCCTCGTCGGTCTCGCCCGTGTACACGAGCGCGGCGTAGGCGAAGCGATCGAGGCCCGGTGAGGACAGGCCCAGCTCGGACCGACGGCCACGATAGGCGTCGTACACCGCCTTGGTGCCCTCGAACCCGGTGAGGAAGCAGGCGACGATGTAGCCACGGGCGCCGACCTCTCGCGCACTGGACGGACTGAGCGCAGTGATCCAGATCGGCGGATGCGGCTCCTGATACGGTCGCGGCCAGATGTTCACTTGCCGATGATGGAAGTACTTGCCTTCCCAGTTGAACGGGCCGTCGTGGCTCGTCCACGCCTTGACGATGAGGTCGTGCGCCTCCCAGAAGCGCTCCATCATCCGGGTCGGCCGGTGATTGCCCGCCGACATCTCGTAGGGCACGCCGCGCACGAACCCGCACTCGAGGCGCCCGCGCGAGTACACGTCCACCATCGCCATCTCCTCGGCCACCCGGACCGGCTCGCGGCGATTGGCGATGGGATTGCCCAGGATCAGGAGGCGGGCCTTCCGCGTCTCGCGTGCGAGCACGCCCATGACGACGGGGCCGCTCGGGTTGAGGTTGGTCGCCGTCTGGTGGTGCTCGTTCACCATGATCTCGAGTCCCATGTCCTCGGCGATCATCCACTCGTCGATGAAGCGGTGATAGAGGTCGGCGCCGATCTTCGGATCGTAGTAGCGGTTGGGGAGCTTGACCCGGATGGAGTCGTACTCCCTGGCGTCGGGCAGCAGATGGTACGCGTTCTCGCTGAAGAACCAGCCACGCATGCGGCGCCCTCCTCCCTACGCCCCGCGGTCCTGGACGAAGCCCCGAATGCGCTCGACGACGGCCTCGGGCTGTTCGAGATGGGGGAAGTGTCCCGCGCGCTCGACGAGCTCGAGACGGGATCCCGGAATGGCCGCGCGATACGCGGCGCCGTAATACTCGGCGCCGACGAACCGATCGTCGGCGCCCCACAGGAACAGCGTGGGTACGGTGACCCGGTGCAGCCGCTGGGGCAGCTTGGGATTGTGGAAGTACGGCTCCCACGCGTACAACGCGGTGGCCTCGCGATTGCGCGCGATGATGGCCAGCTCGTCGTCCGACTTCTTGGTGTAATCGACGGCGAAGCGCGCCGGGTCGCGGTACTGCAGACGGGTGACCTCGTCGGGGTGCAGGGCGAAGATGTCGGGGATGTCCCGGGCCTCGCGATCGCCGACCTTGATGCCGAGCGCGCCCACCAGCACGAGGCCGCCGATACGCTCCGTGCTCCGTACCGCCATCTCGGCCGCGATCCACCCGCCCAGCGAGGCGCCGATCACGATGACGTCACGGCGGTCCTGCTCGGCGAGCAGGTCGAGGTACAGGTAGGCCAGGTCGTCGACCGTGTCGACGGTGCTCGATTCGGGGGAATGGCCGAAGCCGGGATGAGACGGCGCCACCACCCGGCCGGTGCCGGCGAGCAGATCGAGGAACGGCGCCTGCGGATCGAGGCCTTCTTCGCCGTGGAGCCAGAGCATCTGACGGCCCTGGCCTCGTTCGACCACTTCGAGTGGCACTCCGCGAACGGTCAGCACCGCGTGACTATAGCAAACCTGTGCTACCCTCGCGGCCCACCAAGGCGGTGGAGGAGGACCATCCATGAAGCGTGTCGTCGCCGGCGTCGTGGCGGTGGGAACGTGTCTCCTCCTGCTCTCCTCTTGGCCCGGCGCCGCCCAGTCGCCGGCGCCCGTCAAGATCGGGATGCTCGTCCCGCTCACCGGTGTCTTCACCCGCAACGGGCGCGAGGCCGTCGACGGCACCCGGCTGTACTTCGACGAGATCGGCTGGAAAGTCAGCGGGCGGCCCATCGAGCTGCTCGTCGAGGATTACGAGGGCAAGCCCGACGTCGGCCTCACCAAGGCCAGGAAGCTGGTCGAGCGCGACGGCGTCCACATGCTCAAGGGCATCGTCAGCAGCGCGGTCGGACTGGCGGTGGCCGGGTACGCGAAGGAAAAGAAGATTCCGATCATCGTGTCGGCCGACTTCGGCGTCAGCTCGCTGACCGTCCCCGGACCGTTGCTCAACCCGTACATCTTTCGCTGGTCCCAGAGCGGAACGGGGCCGGGCCACGCCGCGGCGGACTGGGCGTACAAGAACGCGGGGTGGCGAAAGGTCGTTCTGATCGGCTCCGACTACGTGGGCGGTCTCGAGGTCAACGGCTCATTCGCCCGGGTCTTCTGCTCGCTCGGCGGACGCGTCGTCCAGGAGCTGTGGGCGCCGCTGGGCACTCCGGACTTCGCTCCCTTCATCACCCAGATCGATCGCTCGGCCGACGCGGTGGTCGTCTTCACGGTCGGCGCCGACGGGCTCCGCTTCGGCCGGCAATATCCCGAGTACGGCGTCACGCTGCCGCTGATGGATCTCTACGCCCAGATCACCGATGAGGCCAACCTCGCCCAGTTCGGCGACGCCTCGCTCGGCTGGTACTCCGCGATCCACTACACGGCGCTGATCGACACGCCGGAGAACAAGCGCTTCGTGGCCGCCTGGGAGAAGAAGTATCGCCGGGTGCCGTTCGACAACGCCGCCGACGGATACGTCGGGGCCAGGGCGATCGCGGAGGCGACCCGGGCCGTGAACGGCAAGGTCGAGGACAAAGAGGCGTTCATGGCCGCGCTCCGCAAGGCGGAGTTCGATTCGCCGAAGGGCGTCGTACGGCTCGATCAGTTCCAGAACATCGTGCAGCCCCAGTACGTCCGGAAGGTGGAGCGCGTCGGGAGCCAGCTCGTGAACACGCCGGTCAGGACGTATCCGAGCGTTTCCCAGTTCTGGACGTGGACGCCGGAGGAGTTCCTGAAGTACCCGGCCTGGGCGGAGTTCAAGGGCAAGATGACGGACTGCAACAAGGTGCTGGGACGTTGAGGATCCTCACGACCCACGTCGGCAGCCTGCCGCGCCCGGACGATCTCGTCGCGCTCCTCAGGAAGCGGGAGGAAGGCGGCGCGACGGAGGGGGCGGCATTCGACGCCCGCGTACGATCCGCGGTCGAGGAGATCGTCCGCAAGCAGGTGGCGGCGGGCCTCGACATCGTCAACGACGGCGAGCAGGGGAAGCTGGACTACTCGACGTACATCAAGGATCGCCTCACCGGGTTCGAAGGCGAGAGCGTGCCTCCCATCATGGGCGCCGACCTCAAGGACTTCCCCGAGTTCGCGGCGCGGCGACAGACGCCGGCCTACGAGAAGCGGCCGACCTGTTCGGGCCCGATTGCCTGGCGCGACTTCGGCGCGGTCGAGAAGGACATCGACAACCTCCGGCGAGCCGCCGAGAAAGCCGGCTCCGATCGAGTCTTCTTCATGACCGCGGTGTCGCCGGGTCAGGCCGCCCGCTTCCTCGTGAACCGCTACTACCCGAGCCACGAAGCGTACATCCATGCGCTGGCCGACGTGTTGAAGCGTGAATACGCCGCCATCGTGCGCGCCGGTTTCCTGCTCCAGCTCGATTGTCCCGATCTGGGCTCGGGACGGAACAATCAGTTCCAGCACCTCACGCTGCACGAGTTCAGGAAGGTGGCCGCGCTGCACGTGGAGGCGCTCAATCACGCGGTGGCCGACCTTCCGCCCGAACGCATGCGCCTGCACGTCTGCTGGGGCAACTATGAAGGCCCGCACCACCGTGACGTGCCGCTCCGCGACATCCTCGACATCCTGCTCACTGCGCGCCCGGCCGGCCTGTCCTTCGAGGGCGCCAACCCGCGCCACGCGCACGAATGGAAGCTGTTCGAGGAGGTCAAGCTCCCGGCCGGCAAGGTGCTGATCCCGGGCGTGCTCGACTCCACGACCAACTTCATCGAGCACCCCGAGCTGGTGGCGCAACGGCTGGTGCAGTGCGCGCGTCTGGTCGGCCGCGACAACGTCATCGCCGGCGTCGACTGCGGGTTCGCCACGTTCGCCGAGCGCCCCCTCCTGGACGCGAGGATCGCGTGGGCCAAGCTCGACGCCATGGTGGAGGGCGCGCGCCTGGCCTCGCGGGAGCTCGGGTGATCGCGTCCCACGTTGATCTTCACCGCGTGAAGCATTAGCTTGGTTCCAGGTTCGAGCGGAGGTGGAACGATGCCAGTGATCAAGGTGACGGATCTCGCGTACGGGCGCCTGCGGGCGCCGGACCTGGACCTGATGGAGGAGTTCCTCACCCATTTCGGGATGGTGAGGGCGGACCGGACGAGGACCGCCCTCTACATGCGGGGAACGGATCTCAGCCATCACCTCCACGTGACGGAAAAAGGCGACGCCGGCTTCGTGGGCCTCGCGTACTACGCCGCGAGCCTCGATGACCTCAAGCGGGTGGCCAATGCGCCCGGCGCTTCGGCCGTCGAGGACATCGACGAGCCGGGCGGAGGCAAGCGCGTCCGCTTGAAGGAGCCCAACGGCTACCAGGTCGAGGTGCTGTACGGGATCGAGACGCTCAAGCCGATCCCCGTGCAGCGTCAGGTCTTGAACTCCGGGTCCGAGCCGTTGAAGCGGGCCGGCGAGCTGTACCGGCTGCCCAAGGGCGCGTCACGGGTGAAGCGGATCGGCCACGGCGTGATGGCCTCGCCCAGGGTGATGGAGACCGTGCAGTGGTTCCGCGACACGCTCGGCCTCGTCTGCTCCGACGACGTGTACGCGGGGAGCAAGGACAACATCATCGGATCGTTCAACCGGTGCGATCGCGGCGACGTCTACGTCGACCACCACGTCTTCTTCTGCATCAAGAACGACCGCGCGGGCCTCAATCACCTCTCGTTCGAGGTGCAGGACGTCGACGACGTCTTCATGGGCCACGACTACATCGTCCAGCTCGACAAGTACGAGCACATGTGGGGGATCGGACGCCACCTCCTGGGCAGCCAGGTCTACGACTACTGGGCCGATCCGTGGGGCCGCGTGCACGAGCACTGGGCGGACACCGACCGCCTCAACGCGAAGAACGGCGGCAATCTCTTGTCGGCCGAAGAGGCTCTGGTCTCGCAGTGGGGCGGGCCGCCGCCCGAGAAGTTCATTACGCGAGTCTGTCCGTAGCGTCAGTCGGAGGGGGCGGCCGCCGCCGCCCCCCTATCGTTCAGATTTTTCCACCGACTTCACGCCAGGTACGCTCCCGGTGGCGTCTCGGCTTCGGCCCGCTTCTTGCGCTCGATCTCGGCTTCGACTTCGGCTCGGGCGACGCCGGCGGCATCACGGAGCCTGTGAGCGTCCTTGCGCAACGTGACGCTGTCCTCGCAGATCAGCTTCCCGTCGGCAACCGCATCTTGAGCCACGAGGACGGCAGCGACCGCGCACGAGATGAGATGCTGCCGGATGGAGTCGGTCAGGTCGATGCGACACGACGGGCAGAGGTTGCTGAGGCCGCAGAACGGATCGGCCGCGAGCTCGGTGGATCTGAACGAGGCGCCACAGCGCCCGCACTTCGCAATCGGATGATGCCAGCAGGCTCGGAACACGAGGGCACGTTCACGCGGAGTCAGCATGCACATGCACCGTAGTCCCCGGTGCAGGACGCCGCTAGTACGTGGTTGCGCCGTGACCCGTGCCTGGGCGGGGGTTGATGCGCAGTACCGCCCGTGTCTATTTGGGCCGGCTGCCGACCTCGGTCGGACGGGTGGCGCTGGTCGTCGTCGACGTCCGCAGAAACGGCCGCTGCGTCAGGGTTAGCGCGTAGAGTAACGGAAAGATCAT
The DNA here is from genome assembly GCA_001917585.1 of Candidatus Rokubacteria bacterium 13_1_40CM_68_15. Classification (GTDB taxonomy): domain Bacteria; phylum Methylomirabilota; class Methylomirabilia; order Rokubacteriales; family CSP1-6; genus 40CM-68-15. The sequence goes on along the minus strand of MNEG01000036.1, from coordinate 18,574 downwards.
CAACCACGAGAGCGCGGCCGACACCGCCAGCCCCCAGCGCGGCCGCTTCGAGATCGTGCTGCCGACCACGGTCGGCTCGCCATCGAGCTCGTTGGAAAGCTGGTTCGAAAACGCGAGCGTCAGGAAGGCGCTGATCGGATAGAGGTGCGGAATCTCCGGCCAGCCAAAGTCCACTACCATCAATTTCGTGAAGACGTAGACCATCTGCACCGCCCACGCCCGGCTGAAGGCGCCCACCATCACGAGAAACCCGGTCAAGACTTCGCTCAGCGCGAAGGCCATCAGCCAGCAGCCCGTCTTTAGTTGAGGATCGGTGCCGCAGTAGAACAGCTTGATGAAGATGTCCTCGGTCACGGTCGGAAAGTTCTGAGCGACGCCGATCACGTCGTCCGGGTTGTAGATCTTCATCCACCCGAGGGCAAAGAAGCTGAAGCCGAGGACCAGGCGCACCAACCGAATCTGGCGACGGCTCAATGAGGTGATCGGTCGTACGTGGGAGTCCCATGGGCAGGTCACGTAGACCATGGCGACGCTCAACACGGGCAGCACGTCGACGGCCAATTTCCAGTCGTAAGCAACGACGATGTATCCGAAGATCGCGAAGATGGCGGCGCCGCACAGCGGAAGCGCCAGCTGGGTGATGATCGCGATGCCGAGTGCGACCGACGCGTACTGGAACAGCACCTTCGTCGGCTCGGCCAGCGGATAGGTCGGCATCACGAGTGAGGAGTTGGCCGCCGCGTACATCAAGACGAGGCCCGGACACCGCAAGAACAGAATGACCGCCCACTCCTCGACGCGCCGGAACCACGAGGTGTCGACGGGCTGATCGGTGACGAAGCGCAGGCCGACACGGATCAGCTCGAGCCGCCGGCGGTTCGAACCGGCCCGGAGCTTCCTGTCGAGAAACGCCTGGATCGCCTGCCGCCGGAACCACAGAAAGAGCACCGCGGCCATGGCCAGGCAGACGCGCGTCGCGATGCTCAGCACGTTGCCGTCCACGTGGAAGAAGAAGTCGTGGGGAAACGGTCGCAGCACGTCGTGCTTGACGAAACGCTCGTGAGCGAGCGCCGTCGTCGGAAGCGCGACCACCATCGCCAGCGTGCACGGCGCCCGGAGTCTGATCGAGGAAAGCGCTGCGCAAACCATTGACGGCGAAGACTGGGAGCAACGCGCGTGCCACACGAGGGTCCCCTGATTCGTCGGCCTCTTACGACGGCGGGGCCGTCGCGTCGGTTTCGAGGCGGCAGGAGTGTCGACTATGTCGGGAGGCGATACAAACCGAACGTCACCCGAGGGCTGCGCGGCGCTATAAACTGGCCATTGAGTGCTCGCAAACGCGTGGTCGCGACTTCGAATCCGAGTCCCGAAAGGGAGGCCATACGGTGCGCGTGAGTGAGGGCACGGTCGACGTCGGAGGCCTGCGGCTCCACTATGTCGAGTGGGGCGATCGCGCGCGTCCCCACGTGCTCCTCGTCCACGGCTGGGATGGCACCGCCCATTACTGGGACCTCGTGGCGCCGGCGCTCGCCGACCGCTACCATCTCGTCGCTCTGACGCTGCGCGGGCGTGGCCGTAGCGACGGCGACCTCACCGGACAGTATCGCTTCGCCGATTACGGGCGCGACATCCGCGAAGCCACGCGGCGCCTGGGTCTCGACCGGCTGGTCTTCGTCGGAGCCTCGCTCGGCGGCATGATCGCGCTGCCGTACGTGGCGGAGCACGAGACACAGGTGGAGCGTCTGG
>MNEG01000036.1:0-16746 GCA_001917585.1 Candidatus Rokubacteria bacterium 13_1_40CM_68_15 | reverse complement strand
GCGATCGTCGTGCGTGAACACTTCGCGCCGGCGCCGGGCGGGCGCTTCGGCTGGCGCTTCGGCGAGCGCCTGCGCGAGCTGCAGCGGCGAGATTCGCGCGACACGCTATTTCCTCCGCAGTGGGAGGTGCTCGGCAAGATCCGCCGCCCCGTGCTGATCGTGCGCGGGGGGCGGAGCGAGTCGCTGTTGCCCGATGTCGCCGAGCGGACGCGCGCCGGGCTCGCCGACGCGATGCTCGTCGAGATCCCCGACTGCAGCCACTTCCCGTTCCTCGAGCGGCCGCGCGAGCTGACGGTCCTGCTCAGCGGTTTTCTGGCGTGACGCGCACCTGAACCTTGGCGCGCTCCTCCTGGAGGGTGAGGAAGATGGAGGCGTCGCGCTCCGCCCAGCCCCGCGCCATCGCCTCCACCATCTCCTGCTCGCAGAGCGCGCCCAGCCGCATCGGCGTGTCGTAGGCGCGGGCCAGCTCGAGGGCGAGGCCGAGGTCCTTACGGGCCAGCTTCAGCGCGAAGCGGGGATCGAAGTTGCCGCGCAGGTACGTGGCGGGCAGCCGCACCTTGAGGCTCATCATGTTGCCGAGCGCCGCGTTCTTGAAGACGTCGACGATGGTCTCCGGCGCCACGCCCGCCTTGACCCCCACCGTCCAGCACTCGGCCATGGCGAGATCGAGGGTGAAGCTCGCGCAGTTGTGCATGATCTTGCAGACGGAGCCGCAGCCGATGGCGCCCACGTGGAGGACCCGCGCGGCGAGCGTGTCGAGCACCGGCCGGGCGCGCTCGAACACGCGACCGTCGCCGCCGACCATCACGAGGAGGTCGCGCGTCTGTGCGCCCTCGGTGCCGCCGCTCACCGGCGCGTCGAGCATGTCGACGTTCCGGGCGGCCAGCGCGTCGTGCACACGGCGCACGAGCAGGGGTGAGTTCGTGGTGTGGTCGATGTAGAGCGCGCCCTTCCGCACGCCGTCCAGAATTCCCTTGGGGCCGAGCGTGACGTGCTCCATCTCCCTGGGGCCGGGCAGGCAGGTGGCGACGATCTCGGACGCGGCGGCCACCGCGGCGGGCGAGTCGGCCCAGGTGGCGCCGCGCGCGAGGAGTGACGCGGCCGCGTCGCGGCGGATGTCGTGGACGACCAGCTCGTGACCGGCGCGGAGGAGCTGGCCGGCCATGGGGCTGCCGATGCTCCCGACGCCGATGAACCCGAGCTTCACGACTTGGGGGGCCCTTCGAGGCCCCCCATGTTCACAACGCGTACAGCTTGAGCACGTTGTCCCACAGGATCTTCTTCTTGCTCGCGTCGCTGAGCGGCAGGGTCAGGAAGCGGTCCATGGCCTTCGGATACTTGGAGTCGCCGTGGGGATAGTCGGTGGTCGTGACGAGGTTGTCGTCGCCGAAGGAGTCGACGACGTGCTTCACGAACTCCTCGTCGCACTCGACCGCGCAGAAGCCCTGGCGACGGAAATATTCCGAGGGCAGCATCGGGAGATGCGTCATCTCGCCGTAGGGCTCGCGCCACTCGTGGTGCTCGTCCATGCGATGCAGCCAGAAGGGCAGCCAGCCGCACTGCGCCTCCAGGAAGGCGAAGCGGAGGCGGGGAAAACGCTCCATCACGCCGCCCATGATGATGTCCATGCACGCGAGCATCTGCTCGACGGAGTGTGACGCGATGTGGACGATGCCCAGCTGCTTGAAGCGATCGGCGCCGGCCGCCCGCATCCGGGAGCCGGTCGTCTCGTGGAAGCCCACGGGGACGTTCAGTTCCTGACAGACGGACCAGAGCGGGTCATAATACCGGTCGTGCCACGGCCGATTGTTGAAGATGTTGGGTCGGAGGAAGATCGCCTTCATCCCGAGTTGCGTCACCGCGCGCCGCGTCTCCGTCACCGCGCTCGTCACGTCGTGGGGCGAGACGGCGGCGGCGCCAAAGAGGCGCTTGGGATCGGCGGCCTCGATGTAGTCGTGCAGCCAGTCGTTGTAGGCGCGGCACGTCGCCGCCGCGAAGCGCGCGTCCATGGTCTCGAAGGCCGTGACGTACATGGCGGAGGTCGGGAAGAGGATCGCCAGGTCGAGCCCCTCCTTGTTCATGGCTTGCACCTGCGATTCGGGATCGAAGTCGCGGGCGATCTCCTCGGCGTAGCGGTCGCCCAGCGTCTTCTCCTCCACGTCGGACAGCGCCGGCCAGTCGCCGCCGGGCATGGCGGCCATGACCTCGCCTTCCACGATGGTGCGGATGTCCCAGCGGCGCTCGTTCAGCCGGCGGGGCGCGCGCGCCTTGAACTCGGGATCGATGTAGCGATTCCAGAGGTCAACCGGCTCCATCACGTGCATCTCGGCGTCGATCATCTTGAAACCGTTCTTGGCCATGGCGCACTCTCCCACCGGCCTCCTGCCGGACCGGCGCAGGCACGATAACACGATCTACTACGAGCACGTCCTGATCGTGTGTCTCCTGTACGTCGTCCTCGGCCAGGCCTGGAACCTGGTGGGCGGCTACGCGGGGCAGTGGTCGCTCGGTCATGCCGCGTTCTTCGGGCTCGGCGCTTACACGTCGACGCTGCTCCTCCTGCGCGCCAACGTCTCTCCCTGGCTCGGCATGGTCGCGGGTGGCCTCGTGGCCGCCGCCATCGCGTGCGCCATCGCCTTTCCGTGCTTCAAGCTGCGCACCCACTACTTCGCCATGGCCACCCTCGCCATCGGCGAGACGGTGCGCGTGCTCTTCCTCGCCTTCGACTGGACGGGCGGGGCGAACGGGCTCGTGCTGCCCGTCCAGCGCATCCCGAGCACGCGCGACATGCTGTGGGCGGACAAGGAACCCTACCTCCTCATCATCCTCGTCATGGCCATCGCGATGACGCTGGTGATCGTCCAGGTCGAGCGCTCGCGTCTCGGAATCTACCTGCGCGCCATCAACCAGGACGAGGAGGCGGCGGCGCGGCTCGGCATCGACCCGCGGCGCTACAAGCTCGCCGCGCTGGCCGGCAGCGCGTTCATCACCGGCATGACGGGGACGTTCTACGCGCAGTACACGACGTACATCGACCCGTTCAGCGTGATGCCGCCCATGCTCTCGGTGCGGATGGTGCTGGTGCCCGTCTTCGGCGGGCACGGCACCGTGGCCGGGCCCATCATCGGCGCGTTTGCGCTGATCCCGCTCTCCGAGGCGGTTCGCGTCTTCTGGGGTGGCCGCGGGATCGGGATCGACCAGGTCGTGTACGGCGCCATCATCGTCGGGCTCACGCTGTGGATGCCGGGCGGCGTGGTCGCGCTCTGGCGGCGTCGGCGTCGCGCCCGGCTCGTGCCGCGAGTGGCGTGAGCCTTCTCGAAGTCAGCGGCGTCGCCAAGCATTTCGGCGGCCTGACGGCGCTGGCCGGAGTCGACATCACGGTCGAGGCCGGCGAGATCGTCGGGCTGATCGGGCCGAACGGCTCGGGCAAGACCACGCTGTTCCACTGCATCGCCGGCGCTCTCGCGCCGGACGCGGGTGAGATCCGGCTGAGCGGCCAGAGCCTTCTCGGGGTGGGACCGCACGTGGTCTGCGCGCGCGGCGTGGGCCGCACGTTCCAGCTCGTCCGGGTCTTTCCGCAGCTCTCCGCGCTCGACAACGTGCTCGCCGGCCAGTCGCACCGCGCCGAGAGCGTCGCGGCCGCCTTCTCGGGCGCGAGCAGGCCGGAGGTGAAGCGGCGGGCCGTCGCGCTGCTGGACTTCATGGGACTCACGGACCACGCCACCACGCCGGCAAGCGAGCTTTCCTACGGGCAACAGCGGCTGCTCGAGCTGGCCACCGTGCTGATGGGCGAGCCCGACCTGCTCCTCCTCGACGAGCCCACCGCGGGCGTGAACCCGGTCCTGGTCGACCGACTGCTCGCGCGGCTGCGCGAGATCAATCGGCGCGGCACCACCATCGTGCTCATCGAGCACAACATGGAAGCGGTGATGGGCCTGTCGAGCCGAATGTACGCGCTGGCCATGGGCCGGACGATCGCCGAAGGCACGCCCGAGGCGCTCCGCAGCAACCCCACCGTGCTCGAGTCGTACTTCGGTCCGCCGCGCGCGACGGGCCGCCGGTGACGACGGTTCTCCTCGTGGACGACGTGCATGCGAGCTACGGGAGGTTCGACGTGCTGCGCGGCCTGTCGCTCCGCGTCGCGGCCGGTGAGCTGGTGGCGGTGCTCGGCCCGAACGGGGCCGGCAAGTCCACGCTGCTCAAGACGGTCGCCGGCTTCCTGACGCCGCGTCAGGGATCGATTCAGCTCGACGGCGAAGAGATCGGTGGCCTCCGTCCGCCCGCGCTCCTCCGCAAGGGCGTCGCCTACGTGATGCAGCGGTCGAGTCTGTTTCCCAGGATGACGATCCAGGAAAACCTCGAGCTCGGCGCGTACGTGAGGAAGACCACGGCCGAGGTCCGCCAGGACATCGAGCGCGTGCTCGCGCTGTTCCCGCGGCTCGCCGAGCGGCGCCAGCAGCGAGCCGAAGGCCTGAGCGGTGGCGAGCGGCGGATGCTCGAGATCGGGCGAGGGCTCCTGCTCCGGCCCAGGCTCCTGCTCCTCGATGAGCCCACCATGGGCCTGGCCCCGCTGGTCATGGACCTGATCTTCGACAAGATCCTGGAGGTCCGCGCCGCGGGCACCACGGTGGTGATGGTCGAGCAGAACGCGCGCCGCGCGCTCGAGGTGAGCGATCGCGCGTACGTGCTCGAACAGGGTCAGACGCGCGTCGAGGGCCGTGGGGAGGACCTGCTGGCGAGCGAGGCGGTGCGTCGCGCCTATCTCGGCTCGGGCGTGGCGGGACGATGACGCTCGAGATCGTCCTCCAGTCGGTCGTGAGCGGATTGATGTTCGGCGGCGTCATCGCGCTCGTCGCAGTGGGCGTCAGCCTGATCTGGGGCATCATGGACGTCATCAACTTCGCCTACGGCGAATATCTGATGTGGGCGATGTACCTGACCTTCTTCCTGTACGCGGGCGCCGGTCTCGACCCGCTCGTGAGCCTGCCCGTCAACGCGCTCGTCCTCTTCGGCGCCGGCGTGCTGACCTATCGGCTCGTGATCCAGCGCGTGATGCGGGGGCCGGTCTTCGCTCAGCTCCTGTCCACGTTCGGCCTCTTCGTCCTCCTGCGCTACACGGCGTGGCTCGTCTTCCGGCCCGACGACCGCCAGGCGCAGAGCCTGGTGTCGAACGGCGTGCTCAAGCTGGGCGAGCTTCGCGTGAGCACGGGCGAGCTCGTGGCCTTCGTCGGCAGCGTGCTGGCCACCAGCGCGCTGTTCTGCTTCCTCACGTGGACCAAGACGGGAAAGGCGCTCCGCGCGGTCGCGCAGGACCGCGAGGCGGCGCTGGCCCTCGGCATCGAGCCCGATCGGCTCTACGCGATCGCGTGGGGGATCAGCGCGGCGGCGGCGGGCGTCGCGGGCAGCCTCGTTTCCCCGTTCATGTACGTGAACCCGCTCGTCGGCGACGTGTTCCTGCTGCCCGGGTTCGCCGCCGTGGCCCTCGGCGGCTTCGGCAACGTCTACGGCGCGTTCGCGGGCGGCCTGGTGATCGGTGTCGTCAACGTGACCGGAGGCACGCTCACCATGCCCAAGGTGAAGCTCGCGCTGGTCTACCTGGTGTTCCTCGCTGTGCTATTCATGCGGCCCAGGGGGCTGTGGGGCCGTTGAGCCAGAACGCTCGAGGGGAGGCGGCAATGAGAGGACGCGTGCTCGGCCTGGTGCTCGCGATCATCGGCGTGGTGGCGCTCGGGGTCTTCGCGCCCGACGCCCAGGTGCCCAAGGAAGTCGTGGTCGGTGTCATCATCCCGCTCACCGGCCCGGCCCCGGGGACGGGCCAGGACTGCAAGGTCGGCGCGGAATTCGCCGCCGACATGATCAACGGCGGCGTGAAGGCCGCGACGGGCAGTGCGCTCCTCGGGGCGGGCTGGAACGGCATCCCGTCGCTCGGCGGGGCCAGGCTGAAGCTCGTCTTCGCCGACAGTCAGGCGAGCCCCGAGGTCGGCCGCGCCGAGGCCGAGCGCCTGATCACGACGGTGAAGCCCTCGGCCACCATGGGCGCGTGGCACAGCGGCGTCACCGTGGCCATCGCGCCGGTCATCGAGCGCTATCGCATCCCTCACACGACCGTGTCCACGGCGACCGAGCTGACCCAGCGTGGCTTCCAGTACCTCTTCCGCGTCGGCGTCAACGCGCATCAGGGCGGCGAGGTGCTGTTCCAGTACCTGGAGTGGATGGGCAAGGACGGCAAGAAGTGGAACAAGCTCGGCCAGCTCCACGAGGACACCGCGGCCGGCGTCAACTTCGCCAACGCCGTCGAGGAGATGGCGAAGGCGCGCGGCATCACGCCCGGACTGCGCGTGCCCTACAGCCGCGAGCAGGCCAACATGGACAGCGAAATCTTGAAATTGAAGAGCGCCGGCATCGACGTGCTCGTGCAGACGTCGTACACCTCCGACGGCATCATCATCAGAAAGACCATGCGCAAGCTCGACTACGCCCCCGCCTTGATCTTCAGCCAGGGCGGCTTCGACGACGATCCGAAGTTCTACGAGGCGATGGGCGACGATGCGAACTTCGGCTCCAAGCGGCAGCTGTGGAGCCCGGCGCTCTCGTCGAGCAAGCCGATCCTCAAGGCCATCAACGACGAGTTCAAGCGGCGTAACGGCCGGGACATGAACGACAACTCCGTCCGCTACTTCACGAACGTCCAGGTGATCGCGGACTCCATCAACCGGGCGCGTTCCGCCGAGCCGGCGGCGATCCAGAAGGCGATGGTGGGGACCGATCTCAGGGCCGAGCAGGTGCTGCTCGTGCACGGGGTGAAGTTCGACGACAAGCACGACAACGTCCTGGCCAGGGCGATGGTGGCCCAGGTCCTCGACCGTCAGCTGAAGATCGTGTTCCCGCCCGAGGCCGCCACGGCCAGGCCCGTCTGGCCGATCCCCGCCTGGAGCGCTCGCTGAAGCACGACCTCGTGTCGCGCGCGCTCCTCAACCGGCGGCGCGTCGGGGGAGGAGCGCCGCCGCGCCGCGGACGACGATGATGACGAAGGCCCGGACATCCCGGGCGCCGGGCTCCTGGATGCGCAGTGTCAGGAGGGACGCGACGAGGCGCGCCAGCGCCGAGAGCATGAACAGCACGTGCAGGTTGGCCCAGGTCTCGCCGAGCAGATCGAAGCGTCCTGGCAAATGGGACGCCAGAAGTCCCGCCAGCATCGACGCGACCGCGAACCCCAGACCGCCGGCGGTGGCAAAGACGGCCAGGTAGAACGGCCGCTCGGCGCGCGGCGACAGCTGGAAGGTCAGGTCCATCGCGGCGATGCCGTGGCCGCCCCAGAGCGCGCCGGACAGCGCCGCTTCCAGCGCGAGGGGCCACAGGAAGGCCGGCGTCGGAAGCAGCCACATCGCCGGCACCGCAGCGATGCCGAAGGAACACAGGACGAGCACTGGCCGCGCGCCGAATCGGTCGACCGCGCGTCCCCACAGCGGCGCAGAGATGATGCGCACCGCTGCCACCGCCACGCCGTGGAGGGCGGCGATTGCAAAGCCGGTGCGCAGGTTGCTCAGCATGTGGAAGGAGAAGAAGCTCGCCGACAGCGCGACCGCGCTGTTCCAGGCGAGCAGATACCAGAGGAAGGCGCGCGCCTGCGACGCGCGCGTCACGGCGACCAGCACTCGCCAGTCGCGTCGCTCTCGCGCGCGAAGCGGATGCGGGTCGTGCTGGCGGTGGAGCAAATAGACGCTCACGGCGCCGGCGAGGCACGCGACCGCGGCCAGCGCGCCGAGACTCGGGCCCTCGAAGCCTCGCGAGGTCAGGGCATCGAGCGCCACGCCCGCGGCGAGCGATGCCACGGTACCGGCCACCGTGATGTACACCGTTCGACGGCTGAAGAAGCGGCCGCGGATGGCGCTGGGCACGAGCTCGCCCATCCACGCCGTCCACGCGTTGTTCCCGATGACGCCGAAGATCGCCGCGAGCGCCACCACAGCGACGAAGACGCGGAGCGCGGTGGGTGCCGACCACGGCATGAACGGCAGCGCGATCATCGGAAGCCACACCAGTCGCGATGCGGCGATCGCCGTGACGGCCACGATCTTGGGGCCGAACGCCTGGGTCAGCCAGGCGCCGGGGAGCTGGACGATCTGGGCCGCGAGTGGCAGCGCTCCGATGAGCCCGATGGCGAGAGGACTCGCCCCGAGGTGCAGCGCCCAGGCGGTGAGGATGGCTCCACCAGCGCACGCGCCGAAAAACTCGGCGACCACGCCTTCGGCGTAGGATGCGCGAAACGAGGCCCGGAGAGCCGACGGATCAGAGGCCACCGACGCCAAGCCGAGGGAAGCAATGTCAGTACCAAACCCAATGACGCGTCGTTGCGCTGTTCTGACGCGTGTTCTCGCCGGTGGGGATCGCGCCGACACACCGTTCGCCGCCGCGATGGCACGAGAGCGCCTCGCGCGCGCGCCAAGCTGGCGGAGTCGGCGAGACGCCTGGAGCTGTCGTAGTTCAAGGTGGAAATGTCAGGGCTCACCCTGCGCCTTCATCGCCAGTGCCATCAGATTTGGCTCGAGGAGTGCGAGCCGCTGAAACCGGCGTGAGCGCGGCGCGGGCGGCCCGCGCGCGTGCCGGACTACTTCCCGTCCCACAGGACCATTCGGCGGAACGCCTCGGCGTGCTCGACGCCGGCGTGCTTACCGTCGCGGATGGCCCAGCCCCGCAGGAGATCGTCGACCCATTCGCCCTTGCCGACCTGCGAGACGTGCGCCTTGAGCGACGCGCACTTCGTCGCCAGTGTGTCGCCGATGTCGATCCACGCGTCCGGAGGAATCGCGCCGGTGATCCAGACTTCTTTCACCTTGTGCGGCTCGAGACCTTCGGTCAGCAGTTCGGGAAAGATCGCGCGCGTCTCTGACGACGGAAAGACGGCGTCGAGCGCCGCGCTCGCGACGGCACGGTGGTCGGGGTGGTTCAGGTATTCGTTGCCGTAGTAGCGAACCGTCGGATCGCCGCACACGACGACGTCGGGCCGGCAGCGACGGATGACGCGCGTCAGATCGCGGCGGAGGCCGATGGTCGGCTCGACGACACCGTCCTGGTGGCCGAGGAAGATCACCTCCTGCACGCCGAGGATCCGCGCCGCTTCGCGGGACTCTCGCTCGCGGATCGGGATGAGGCCTTCACTCGACGGCGTGTGCTCGTTCGTGCCGGCGCCGCCGGTCGTCACGAGACAGAAGGTGACCTCGCGCCGCTCGCTCGTCCACCGGGCGACGCTGCCGGCCGCCGTGAATTCGATGTCGTCTGGGTGGGCCGCGATGCAGAGAATCCGGCCCAGCGACGCACCGAGAGTGGATGCCGCGCGTCGCTCGCGAGTCACGCGCGTAGCATCGCACGTCGCACAAGCTGAGCACCATGGGCGTCAATCGAGGACGGGGCGGACGCACCGGAATTTCGCAAAGACATACGGATATCGAGCCTGGTACCAGTTCCGGAAGCTTGGCCGGATGAGGTTCGCCGCCGTCGCCCACGAGGCGCCCTTCAGCACGTAGTGCTTGCCGTCGAAGAAGTCTGCCGAATATCCCGGGTACCCGGGGATGTGCGCGGTGAATCCGGGGAACGGCCCGAACACGCTCTCGGTCCACTCCCAGCCGTTGCCGACCAGCTCATGCACCCCCCAGGCGCTCATGCCGTCAGGGTGCGAGCCAACGGGGTCGGGGGACCAGCGCACGAAATCGAAGTTGCCGTGTCGAGCTGTCGGTGGCTCGTCTCCCCAGGGGAACGGGCGTTCGTCACCGTTCGGGTCACCGTAGGCCGCGCGGTGGAACTCCGCCTCGGTGGGAAGGCGAGCTCCGCTCCAGCGCGCATACGCCTGCGCTTCAGCGAGACTCACGTAGACCGGCCAGTCGCTGGCGTCTGAGAAAGGGATGCCGTCGAACATCGTCCGATACAACCAGGCCCCGTCCTGCCTGATCCAACAGAGTGGAGCGTTCAGGCCCACGCGGTTCTTCCACGCCCAGTCCAGGTCGCTCCAGAGCGCCTTCTGATCGTAGGCGCCCGAATCCACGAAGTATCGGAACTGCTGATTCGTCACGGGTGTCGAATCGATCGTGAACGCAGGAACCTCGACTCTCGTGCCCGGGAACTCGTTGTCCCATCGGAAATCGAGGTCGCCGAAGAAGGCGCCGAGGGTGGCTTTCCCCTCGGCGATCACAATGCTTCGTGGTCGCATTCCCTCTCGGGTGGGGTACGCGACCCCCGGTGGTCGGATCTTCTGGTCGGAACCGAGCTGCTGCACGATGTAGAGGAGTGTCTCCTGGTGCATCAGCTCGTGCTCGATCGCCATGGACAGAACGCGGTTGTGCTCGGCCATGAGGTTGGTCGACGCGCGCGCGGCGACCTTGTCGACGGACTCGACGACGGCGTTCCGTACGTGGTCGCGGTACGCGATGACCTCGTCGAGTGCCGGCCAGCGCTCGGGCACCTCGGGATGCGCATGACAGGTCGAAGGATCGTCCACGTCGGGATCGATGCCTCGATCGAAGATCTCGTCGAAGCGCGGATTGAAGGACGGGCGTTCGAGGACCCCGCGGCAGATGTGGTTCCACGCGAACGCCGGCAGGTGGCCGACGTAGAAAATGAACGGATGGCGCAGCGCGATCGGTCGACTCAGCATCGCGTCGCGCGCGACGATGGCGAAGAGCATATCGGTTCTGCGCCACACGGAGATGAAGCGATCCGCCAAGGTTTCCCTGCCGGCCGGGACGCGGATCTGGGTCATCGCCGCTCACGATAGAGGCTAGCGAACGGAACACAAGTCGGTTCTTCCGATACGAACGCCGGTGGAGTCGCCCCAGGTCCCGATGCATTCGAAATCTGCCCGAGATCGGCGCGCTTACCGGCAGGCGCGTTCGACGACCGACGATGCGGGCGTGCGACTACCATCGAAAGTTCCGATCAGGCGACGCCCGGGCCTCGGATAGCATCACAAACGCTCGAGCGCCTACTCCAGGAGGAATGCGATGGCGATCAGGGTTGGCGACCACCTCCCCGAGGGGACCCTCACGGAGATGATCGAAGCAGAAACACCGGGCTGTTCGATCGGCCCGAATACGTTCTCGGTCGCCGAGCTCGTCAGGGGCAAGCGCATCGTCATGTTCGGGGTGCCCGGAGCGTTCACTCCTACCTGCTCAGCCAAGCACGTCCCCAGCTATCTCACCAACTACGAGAAGCTCAAGGCCCGGAACGTGGACGAGATCTGGTGCATCTCGGTCAACGACGCCTTCGTCATGGGCGCCTGGGCCCGGGAGCAGAAGTCCGCCGGCAAGGTACGGATGATGGCCGACGGCAGCGCGACGTTCGTCAAGGCCCTCGGGCTCGAGCTCGACCTGATTGCACGCGGCATGGGTATCCGCTCGCAGCGCTACTCGATGCTGGTCGATGACGGCATCGTCAAGGCGCTGAACGTCGAGGCGCCGGGCAAGTTCGAGATCAGCGACGCCGAAACGATCCTCCACCAGCTCGGCGCGCTGCGTGAGGGCGACCGCTGTCGAGCGTGAGGCCATCCCCAGCTTTAACTTTCGGAGCGGAACATCCGGCGCACGTTCGTGTTTCTTGGCCCGGGACTTGCTCAAATGGCTAGGCATGACGTCTGGCTTCTATCCGCTGGATTCGCTGCGTGGCTACGCGGTGCTCGTGGTTGACGCCAACCCGGAAACGCGTGCTCTGACGAGCGAAATTCTGCGCTACTGTGGCGCCTTGGTCTGGGCCGTGGCGTCCACTGAGGCGGCCTTGGCGGCCATGCGAGAGGCCCTTCCCCGCGTTGTCGTCGCGGGGGTACGTCCCGCCCTCGACTCCGCGGCAGCTCTTCTTCGTCTGCTCCGGGCACTCCCTCACGAGGAGGGGGGAAAAACTCCGATCATTGGCGTGGGGCCGGCCTCGGGCGCGGCCGCCGCCCGCTCGAGCGGGTTCGACGGGTACCTCGAACTGCCAATTGATACCTGGGCGCTCTGTCGTCTTGTCGGCGAGCTGATCGACGAAGAGAACTCCTTCGCCTAGCGGGCAGTATTCTTGCAGATGCGGCAACGACCATGGGACGCGAGTCGTCCGTGCCGCGAGACATGCTCGCCGGGCTGCATGCGCTGGTCGTCGACGATAGTCCGGACGCTCGCGGGCTTTTCAGGACGATCCTCGAGTACGCTGGTGCCCTGGTGACGGTCGCTGCGTCAGCGGAGCACGCGCTGAACGTCTTTGACCAAGCCGTGGCTCATGTGCTGATCACTGACATTGCCCTGCCTGGGCATGACGGTTCGTGGCTGATCCGACAGGTACGAGCGCGCAGCGCGAAGCACGGCGGGAGGGGGCCCGCGATTGCGTTGATGGCGCTTTCCGACGACGAGACGAAAATCCTGTCCGCCGGCTTTCAGGCGTACCTTGCCAAGCCGGTCGATCCCTGGGAATTGTGCCGCCTCGTCGAGTCGCTCTTGTCACAGAGGTCGTAAGCCGTCACCCTGTCGACTCAGCGGCTCACGAACGGCGGCTCCGTCCACCCGCGTCGGCGCCGGATCTCGTCGCGCCGCGACGCCGTCGCCGCCTCGTCGACCTCGAGGCTGTCGCCCTTGAAGACGGCACCGTAGTCCTCGCGGGCGCGGGCGCGCGACACGAACTCGTTCTTCACGTCGCGCGCCACCCGCGCGGGATCGCGCTCGAGCGGATCCCCCCAGCCGCCCGGTCCCGCCGAGCGGTGACTGAACACGTCGCCGCGCTTCATCGCCATCGTGAGCTTGCTGGGCAGCGGCCGGTTCTCGGTGTCGGGGTTCATCACGTTCTGCGACGGCTGGCCGGGGCTGCCACCATAGAGTCCGTACGGCCGGAAATCGTGACGATCCGAGCGGACCTGCAGCACCGCTTCGTCCTCGAGCATCTCGTAGTCGCGGCGGATCGAGGCGCCGCCGCGATACTTGCCGGCGCCGCCGACGTCCTGGATGAACTCCGTGCGATGCACGCGCAGCGGTTGCTCCGCCTCGGTGATCTCCACGGGTGGCATCGACATGTTGGCCATGAGGTTGGCGTTGCCATCGAGGCCGTCCGACCAGGCGCGGCCACCCCACGCCGAGCAGAAGAACTCGACGAAGATGAACGGGTTGCGGTCGGGATAATAGCCGCCGATCGAGACGCCGGTGTTGCCGCCCTCCGAGGCGGCGATCGACCGCGCGGGCAGCATCCTGGCCAGCGCGCCGAAGCAGGTGTCGATCATCCGGAACCCGGTGAGCCCGCGCGCAGCCGACGCCGCCGGCAGCACGCCGTTGGCGATCGTGCCGGGCGGCGCGATCACGTCGATGGCGCGATAGAAGCCGGCATTGCAGGGGATGTCGTGCGAGAGCACCGACTTGAGGCACGTGTAGGTGGCGGCCTTGGTGAACGACAGCGTGTTGGTGATCGCGCCCTTCGGCTGCGGCGACGTGCCCGTCCAGTCGGCGACCAGCGAGTCTCCCTGCTTGCGGAACGTCACGAACAGCCGGATCGGCTTGCCGTACTCCACGCCGTCGTCGTCGATCCAGTCCTCGAACGACCACTCGCCGTCCGGCAGCTCGCGCAGCACCGCGCGGGTCAGGCGCTCGGTGTGCTCGAGCACCTCCTCCATGTACGCCTTCACTTGCTTGGCGCCGTGACGATGCACGAGCCGCAGGAACGCCTCCTCCGCGATGTGGCAGGCCGAGAGCTGGGCGCGGATGTCGCCGAGCACGCGCACGGGCACGCGCACGTTCTTCTCGAACAGGCGGAAGAGCGTCTCGTTGGGCTCCCCCTGGTCGTACATCTTCACGGGCGGGATGCGCAGGCCTTCCTGGTAGATCTCCGTCGAGTCCGACGCGTTCGAGCCGGCCACGCGTCCGCCCATGTCGGTCTGGTGACAGATGGTCGCCGCGAACGCGAGCCGCTCGCCCTCGAAGAAGATCGGCTTCAGCACGAACACATCGGGGATATGCATACCGCCTTCGAACGGATCGTTCAGACAGTACACGTCGCCCGGCTTCATGCGATCCCCGTAGCGCGCGATCGTCGCGGCCAGGGCGTCGGGGAACGACGAGAGGTGGGCGGGCAGGGTGAGGCCTTGCGCGACCGTCCGGCCTGCACCGTCGCAGAACGCGGTCGAGTAATCCATGTTGTCGCGCAGCACGCCGGAATACGCCGTGCGCAGGATCGTCAGCGCCATCTCGTCGGCGATCGACAGCAGCGTGTTGCGGAACAGCTCGAAGGCGATCGGGTCTCGCACGGTGTCCATCAGATCACGGCTCCTTCGGGCGCCAGCTCGATGACGATGTTGCCGTGCGCATCCAGCGTGGCCCGCGCGCCCGGCGGCACCACGCACGTCGCATCGTACTCCTCGACGATGCACGGACCCTCCATCCCGTGGGGGGCCCCGACATGGTCCCCCACACCCCCCGACGCTCGGAAGCGCCCCGGGGAACCCGGGGCGCTCCTCGACACAAGATCGCCCCGATCGATGATCGGGGTTTCGCGCCACCCGAGGTCGGGGCCGAAGTACACGCGCCGCGCGCCACCCGCGCGGCCCGGTCCCGAGCGGTCGACGCGGAGGACATCGGGAACGCGCGGCCGGTCGGGAATGCCCTGGCCGACGACGCGCAGGCTCACGATCTCGACCGGCTCCTCGGGGCCCGCGCGATGCCCGTACGTCCGTTCGTGCTCGCGGCCGAACGCCTCGTCAAGCTCGGCGAGCGTGCCGGCATCGAGGGCGCCGCCGGCGACGGGCACGGTGAGCTCGAACGACTGGCCTTCGTAGCGGCAATCGGCCGACCGCCTGATGCGCACGGCGGCGCCGATGAAACCCTCCGCGGCGAGCTGCCCGCGCGCCTCCGCCTCCATCCGCGCGAACACCTCGCCGAGCGCCGACGGCTCGACGGTGCGGGCCCGCCGCCGCCACGTCCGCACGTAGTGGTGCTCGACGTCGGCGAAGAGCAGGCCGAACGACGAGAAGAGGCCGGGGGCCGGGGGGACGACGATGCGGCGCATCTCGAGCTGTCGCGCCATCCCCGCTGCGAACACTGGCCCGTTGCCGCCGAAGGCGAACAGCGCGTACTCGCGTGGGTCGCGGCCGCGCTCGCTCGAGACGGCGCGGATCGCGCGCATCATGTTCGACGCCGCGATCACGTGCGCGCCGTAGGCGGCTTCCGCGAGGGGCAGCCCCAGACGGCGCGCGATCGTGGCCTCGAAGATCTCGTGCGCGCGAGCGGCGTTGAGCTTCACGGCGCCGCCCGCGAGCTCCCGGGGATTCACGAACCCGAGGATCACGTTGGCATCGGTGACGGTCGGCTCGGTGCCGCCGAGGTCGTAGCAGAGCGGACCGGGGAAGGCGCCCGCGCTCTGCGGGCCGACTTGCAAACCGCCGCCCGGATCGATCCACACCAGCGAGCCGCCGCCCGCGCCCACCTCGGCGAGGTCGATCGCGGGAACGCGGAGCAGGTAGCCGGCCCCGGTGAGCAGTCGCGAGCCGGCCATGATGCCGCCGCCCACCTGGTATTCGGTCGCGCGCGACACCTCGCCGTCCTCGACCAGCGACGCCTTCGCCGTCGTGCCGCCCATGTCGAAGGTCACGATCTTGCCGAGCCCGATCTTGCGGGCCAGCGCCTGCGCCCCGACGACGCCGGCGGCCGGTCCCGACTCGATGACGTGTACGGGTTTCACGGCCGCCGCCTCGTCGGTCATGAGGCCGCCGTTCGACTGCATGATCATGAGCGGCGCCTTGGCGCCGACGCCGTCGAGGCCGGCGCGCAGCGTGCCCAGATAGCGACGGACGATCGGCATCACGTACGCGTTGATGACGGTCGTCGACGTGCGCTCGTACTCGCGGATCTCGGGCAGGACGTCGGCGCTCACCGACAGCGTGAGGTCGGGCGCCTTCTTCCGCACGATCTCGGCGATGAGCTGCTCGTGGGCGGGATTGGCGTAGGAGTGGATGAGGCAGACGGCCAGCGCCTCGATCTTCTCGGCGAGGAGGTGGTCGAGCGCGCGCTCGACGGCCGCGGGATCGAGCGGCTTGAGGATCGTGCCGTGGGCGTCGACGCGCTCGTCGACCTCGACGCGGAGGTAGCGCTCCACGAGCGTCACCGGCTTCTCCCACGAGAGGTCGTAGAGCTTGGGCATCCGGATGCGGCGGATCTCGAGGACGTCGCGGAACCCGGCGGTGGTGATGAGGCCGGTGCGCGCCCCCTTCAGCTCGAGGATCGCGTTCGACGCGACCGTGGTGCCGTGCAGCACCTCGGCCAGGTCGCCGCCGCTGAGCCCGGTCTCGCCGAACAGCTCCCCCAGACCGTCGACGATCGCGCGCGCGTAATCGTCGACGCTCGACGACACCTTCTTGGTGTGGATGCGGCCGCCGTCGTCGAGCAGCACGATGTCGGTGAAGGTGCCGCCGATGTCGACGCCGACGCGGAAGCGCGCGGTCATGTCGCTCTTCCCTCCGGGATCCTCACTTGAGAACCCGGGGCAGCCACAGCGCGATGTCGGGGAAGATCATCATCAGGAAGACACCGACGATGTAGATCAACACGAACGGCGTCACCCCGATGAAGACGTCGGTGATCGGGCCGGGTCGGATCCGCATGCCCTGCAGCACGTACATGACGGTGCCGTCGGGCGGGCTGATCATCGCGATCTCGATCAGCATCGTGATGACGACGCCGAACCAGATCGGATCGTAACCGAGCGCGATCACCACCGGGAACACGACGGGGAGCGTCGTGATGATCATGGAGA
>MNEG01000055.1:20533-42539 GCA_001917585.1 Candidatus Rokubacteria bacterium 13_1_40CM_68_15 | reverse complement strand
CGCAGCCGAGAACCACGAGACCGGCCGCCATTCCGATGAATGCTATCACTAGCGCATCCCGTCGTGGCGATTGTGATCGTCATCCTGCGGAGTTAGCGCCGCTGGCCTCACGATCCTCCTGACCTTGCGCGGCCCCGCGGGCGTCCTGCGAGGTGCGCAAGGCGGCGGGGAATTCGGTTTCAGACACCCCCGTCTCGTAAGATCGAGAGAGTCTTCTTTTTTCTCCGCGCCAATACTTCTCCGCGCCAATACATAGGAGGGCTCGGTGCTCCGCTCACTCGACAGCAAGCTGCTGGCTCTTGTGCTCGCCGCCATCGCACCACTGTTCGCCCTGATCCTCTACAACGCCGCGGAGGACCGAACGTCGAGCGTCGCGGCCGCCCGCCAGAAAGCCCTGGGCCTGGCTGGTGTGATCAGCCGCGAACACAGCCGGGTCGTCGACGACGGCCGCCAGTTCCTCGCGGCGCTGGCGCGGGTGCCGACACTCCTGGAGGCCGAGCGCTCGTGCGGACAATTCCTCCAGGAGCTCCAGCGAATCCATGCGCGGTACACCCAGCTCGGCGTCGCAGCCCCGGATGGCGACGTGGTCTGCAGCGCCGTGCCGGCGAGCGGTCGCGTCACGGTCGCCGACCGCCCATGGTTTCGCGCGGCGCGGGAACGGCTCGCGTTCGCTGTCGGCGACTACCAGGTAGGACGGATCACCGGACGAAGCAATGTGATCTTCGCGCAGCCGATCGGGAAGGGCACCGGCGCTGGGCCGCACGTGCTCTTCGCGGCGCTGGATCTCGGCTGGCTCGCCGAGCTCGTCAGCGGGACGAATCTGCCGGAGGCAGCCACGCTGCTGGTTCTCGATCGCAAAGGCACGGTCCTCGTCCGCGTTCCCGATCCTGGGCGATCGGTCGGGCAATCGTTCGCCGATACCCCGATCGTGAAGACCATCCTTCAGACACAACAAGGCACCGTGCAAGCGCCGGGCCTCGACGGCGTCGAATCGGTCTGGGGATTTCGGCCGATCCACCGAGGCGGCGACGTGGCGGGATTCATCGCGGTCGGCACGCCTCGAGCAGGGATCGTGGCCCGTGCAAACCGTCTTCTCTGGCGGGACCTGGCGATTCTCGCGTTGGTCGCGGCGAGTGCGCTCGTCGCCGCCCGGCTGGTGGCCCGCGCGCTCATCATCCGGCCCGTCAACGCGCTCCTGGAGACGACCAAAGAGATCGCCGCGGGCAGTTTCGCGTCGCGCGCCGACACCCGGTCGCGCGGCGAGCTGGGACGCCTGGCCGGCGCCTTCAATCGGATGGCCAACACGATTCAGAAGCGTCAGGCGGAGCTCGACGCCTCGCTGGAGACGCTGAGAGAGACCAACGAGAAACTGCGCAGCCTCGTTCGAGAGTCGCCCCTGGCGATCGTTCTCTACGATGCCGCCGGGCGCATCCAGCTCTGGAATCCTGCCGCGGAATCCATGTTTGGATGGCGCGAGCACGAGCTCATGGGCCAGCCCAGTCCGCTCGCTCCCCCGGACCGGCAAGGTGAAATCGATGCCCACCGGGCCCGCTCACTGAAGGGCGAGGTTCTCGACGGCGTCGAAACCGTGCGTCAGGCGCGCGATGGTCGGCTTCTGGACGTTCGCGTGTTCTCGGCGGCTCTGCACGACGCGAGCGGGCGAATCAACGGCGTGCTCGTCATGTACGACGACATCAGCGCCAGGAAGCGGGCCGAGCAAGACGTGCATCGCCAGCGCGAAGCGCTCTTCCGCACCGAGAAGCTCGCCGACCTCGGCCGTCTCGCCGCTGGTGTCGCTCATGAGCTGCGCAACCCTCTGACGGTCGTCGACGGGCGGGCCCAGATGCTCAAGCGGCTCGGCCTCAAAGGCCCCGTGGCTCCGGACACGCTGAACGGTCATCTCGACAGCTTCGAAGAGGCCGTGGATCGTATGCGGCGAATCGTGCACGGCCTGTCGACGTATGGAAAACCCCAGCGGATCGACCGGGCCCTGGTGGACCTCGGCGATCTCCTGACCGCCGTGACGGAACTCGTCGGGTACAACGCCAGAAGTGCAAACGTGAAGGTCGTTCGTCAGATCGCCAACGAGCTGCCGAACGTCCTCGGCGACCGCAGCCAGTTGATGCAGGTCCTGGTCAACCTCACGAACAACGCGATCGAGGCGATGGCACCGGGGGGTGGGATGCTCACCTTGTCCGCCTACGTCAACGACGAGGCGGAGCCTCACACGGTCGTCGTTGAAGTCGCCGACTCAGGGCCCGGCATTGCCGCCGAACGACTCGAGGGAATCTGGGAGGCGTTCTACACGACCAAGACCGAGGGGACGGGGCTTGGGCTTTCGATCGTGCGAGCGCTCGTCGCCGAGCAGCCGGGCGCCCAGATCCGAGTACGAAGCACCGTGGGCGTTGGGACGGTGTTCAGCCTGACGTTCCCGCGAGCCACATCCGCGTATGATTCGGACGGGCCCAGCGGCTCGTGAGCGAGTCTAGCCCGACGAGCTCTGACTGAGACTGCGCAACGCCGCGACCAGGGCGGGCAAACGTACCGGCTTGGGCATGAGCATGTCCACGCCGCTCTCCGCGCAGTCGCTGTCCTTCAGCCAAAGATCCCAGGCCGTCAGCATGATGACCTTGGCTCCCGGCCGCTGACGTTTGCACGCCTTCGCCACCTGGAGACCGTCGTGACCGGGCATCGCGAAGTCCGTCACGAGGACATCGAACGCCTGGCTGCCGAGCGCTTCGACCGCCTGGGTGCCATCCTGAACGGCTGTCACGGTGAATCCGCTGCTCTGCAGCGCGTCGCACAGAAGGTCGCGCACGTCCGCCGTGTCTTCGGCGATGAGAACGCGGCAATCCGGAGCCTGACTACACATCGACCGGGTAATCGGCAGCGGAGGGCCACTCTCGGAGGCTCCATGACGCGCCGAGACGCTCGAGGTTGTATCATTACAAATGTTACGAACGCATTGTCCCGGGAGGGTTTATGCGCCGAGTGGCGGTCATTGGCGTCGGGGTCACGAAGTTCGGCAAGCACGACCGGACCTCCGCGGAGCTGTTCGCCGAGGCGGCCCGGGACGCGTTGATCGACGCCGAGCTCTCCCCGAGCGCGGTCCAGGCGCTCTACTACGGCAACGTGGTCGGGAGCGAGACCGAGAAGCAGCTCCACACCGGGCCCCAGGCCGCTTCCGTCCTCGGCATCCCCACCGTGCCCACGACCCGTTTCGAGACCGCCTGCGCGTCGTCGCACGCCGCCTTCCGTCACGCCACGATGGAGATCGCCGCCGGCGTTTCCGACATCATCATGGTCGGCGGCGCCGAGCGCGTGCTCAACGTCCCCACGGCGGAATCGACCGAGTACTTCGCGTACGCGTCGGACGCCAGCTGGGAGCAGACCCTCGGCCTCACGTTCCCCGGCGTGTTCGCCCTCGTCGCCCGCGCCCACATGGCGAAGTACGGAACGACCGAGGAGCAGATGGCCCACGTCGCGGTGAAGAACCATCGTCACGGCGTCCTGAATCCCAAGGCGCAGTTCCGCAAGGAGATCACCCTCGACACGGTGATGACCTCGCCCTACATCGCCGACCCGCTCAAGCTCTATGACTGCTGCCCCTTCACCGACGGTGGGGCCGCGGTGATCCTGGCCTCGGAGGAGGTCGCGCGCCGCCACAAACGCCCGATCTGGGTGCTCGGCTCGGCCGCCGCGTCGGACTACATGCTGCTGCACGACAAGAAGGATCTCTCCCGCGTGCCGGCCACCGAGCGCGCTGCGGCTGCCGCGTATCGCCAGGCCGGGCTCGAGCCCGACGACGTCGACGTGGTCGAGCTCCACGACTGCTTCACCATCGCCGAGATCGTGGCGACGGAAGGCCTCGGGCTGTTCGAGCCGGGGGCTGGCGGCATCGCCGCCGAGAAAGGCTGGACGAGCCTCGGCGGCAAGATTCCCGTCAATACGTCGGGTGGCCTGAAGGCCAAGGGACACCCGATCGGCGCGACCGGCGCCGCGCAGATCGTCGAGATCGTGACCCAGCTTCGCCGTGAGGCTGGTCAGCGCCAGGTCGATGGCGCCAAGGTGGGCCTCACCCACACCCTCGGCGGCAACACGGCCACGGTTCTCGTGAGCTTGTTCGGCCGTGACTGAGACGGCGGTCACGCTCAAGAAGTTCTTCGAGACGGCCCGCGACGGGCGACTGACCGCCATCAAGTGCGGCCGCTGTGGCAACCTCGAGATCCCGCCCAAGGAGTTCTGCGACGCCTGTGGCCAACGCGACTGGAAGCCGCTGGCGCTCTCGGGTGACGGGACCATCGCCTCCTACACGATCATCCGCGTGGCGCCCACCAAGCACGCCGGCGATGCGCCGTACGCTGTCGCGGTCGTGAAGCTCCGGGAGGGCGTCTCGCTCTTCGGGCGCATCGTGGACATCCCCCTCGACAGGCTGGCCGTGGGGATGCCCGTCCGCTTCCGGCCGCTCGTCATCCGGAACGAGACCGCCGTCGGCTTCGGCCCGGCCTGACAAACGGCGTCGTCGCGGCACAACTTCGAGGACGGTCTGGCACGATCGGCGTGAGCCGTCCGCCTCCGTCACGACGGCTCCGCTCGACCATATAAGTGGTTGGCCGACAGTGTCGTCCGCGCGCCGAACTGGCGCGCGAATTGCCTCGCACACCGCCCTATGCGCCTCCGTCGCCTCGCCATCGTCGCCTGCCTCGCCGCTGGGCTGGCGCTGGCGGTGAGCGCCGCCGCCCAGTCGCCGTTCGACATCGCGCTCGAAGCGGGGCTCGCGGCCATGCGCGCGAACAGGTACCGCGAGGCGCTCGAGCGGTTCCGCGAGGCGGTGGCCGCGGCTCCCGACAATCTGGCTGCCCTGCTCGCGCAGGTCCGCGCCGCCAACGCGCTCGGTGAATTCGACGAAGCCGTGGCCACGGCGCGCACGATCATCGGCATCGCCCCGGCGCCCGAGCACCACGCCTGGCTGGCCGCCGTGGCCGAGCGCGCCGGGCTGACCGACGAGGCGCGCGCGGCGTACAAGGCGAGCGTGCAGGGAGAGTGGCTGGGCCGAAGCGACGTCGCCGAATCCTATCTGCTCTTCCTCGTCGACATCGGGGACCACACAGCTGCGCTCGACCTGGCGCGCGCCGAAGGCTGGCTCGCTCCCGGCCGGGACTACTGCCGCGATCCGCTGCCCGGCATCAACCGGCGGAGCGGCATGCTGCTCGCGTGGTTGATTCATCCCGACCAGGCGCCCTGCCTCCTCGCGGTCGCCCGCAGTCTCACCGACGAGGGCTTCACGCGGCTGCCGCGGCACATCCTCCTCGATCTCATCGCGAAGACCGACGACCAGAAGCTGCGGACGCGCGCGACCGCATTCCTTCGGGCTCGCCTGCCCCAGCACGACGTCCCGACGCTCGCCGAGGCCCTGAACGGCGCCGGCTACTCGCTGGGCCGTCGCCTGCAGAACGACGACGCGATCCTCGCCTACGAGAGGGCCATGGCCGTCGATCCACGCTTCTCGTGGCCGCCGAGCAACCTCGCGCGCGTCTACATCAATCGCAAGGACTACGCGCAGGCGCTCGAATGGCTGCAGAAGGCGGTCGCGCTGAATCCCGAGCATCTGCGGGCCGTGCAGAACCTCGGCTGGACGCTGAACGAGCTGGGCCGCCGCGACGAGGCGCTCGCGGTGTACCAGCGCGCGCTCGCTCTCGATCCCGACGACGCGTGGACGCACGCGAACATCGGCTGGGCGCTCCTCAAGCTCGGGCGCGAGAGCGAGGCGGTGCCGGCGCTGCAGACGTCGCTGCGGCTCGATCCCTCCCAGCGCAACGTCCGCAATTTCCTCGAGACGCGCCTCGGCGCCGACCCCCGCGTCGGCCCAACCCCCTTCGGCTCTCACGACCGGTGACGCGGGCGGCGCTGGCGCTCGTCGCGCTGCTCGCGGTCGAAGCGTGGCCGCGGACGAGCGCGGCGGCCGAGGCGGATGAGGTCGTCGCCCAGGTCGAGCGCGTGACCCAGGCGTACCGCGACGGCCGCTTTCTCGAGGCGCTGAGTGGCGCCCGCGATCTCGTCCGGCAGGTTCCCGAAGATCCGGCCGCCCGCACGCTCTACGGATCGATCGCCGAGTACATCGGAGAGTTCGACGAGGCGCTCATTGCCTACGCACAGGCGCGAACGCTGTCGCCCGACAACCCCGCGGCCCAGTTCCGGATGGGCTCCCTGCTCGTGCGCCTCGGCGTGTACGACCAGGCGCTGGCCCACCTCGATTTCTTCGTCACCAGCTATCCGTGGGACGTCCGGTGGAAGTTCCTCAACGGCCAGCCCGAGCAGAAGGCTGAGGTCGTCAAGAACGAGCGCGGCCTCGAGGCGATCGCCCAGCTGAAGGTCGACATCGTCATGGAGAAGGGCGACCCGACCCACGCACGAACGCTCGCTCAGGAGTACGGTCTGGTCACGCCGGGGCGCAACTACTGCGCCGAGGCGCGCCAGCGCGCCGGCCGGCGCAGCGACGAGCAATTCAAGGCGTTCCGGCTGGCGGCGCTCGCCACGCCTCCCGACGCCGACTGCGTGTGGTGGTACGGCCAGTGGCTGACCGACGAAGGCTACGTGCGGCTGGCCCAACTCGTGGTGGCCGAGGGCACGCGCCTGACCACGTCGGCCGCCAACAAGCTGGTGGGCGAGCGGTATCTGCGGGTCCGTCTGATGGACGGCCGGCAGATCAGCAAGCGTGCCGAGCAGCTCGCGATCATCGCCCGCCAGCGCTACCTGCGTGAGCGCGATGCCAGCGGCGCCACCCATCTCCTGGAGGAGGCGATCCGTCTCGAGCCCACGTTCCCCCGGCCGTACCTGCATCTGGCGCGCATCGCGTGGGATCGAAGCGAGCACGAGCGCGCGTTGAGCTGGCTCGCGCGCGCCATCCAGGCGGATCCGGAGCACTGGCGGGCCCATCGCAATCTCGCGCAGGCGCTCGTGAGTCTCGACCGCTACGCCGAGGCGGAGCCGCGGCTGCGCCGAGCCCTCGAGCTTTTCGGCGACGACCCCGGCGCTCGGCTGATGCTGGGCCGGGTGCTCTACGCCCAGGGCAAGTACGACGAGTACGTGAAAGAGACCAGGCTCGCGTTGCAGATCGCCGACACCTGGTCGAGCCAGCCATTCCCCGAGGTCCGGGACTTCCTGGCGAAACACGAGGCCGGCGGCGAGGCCACGGCGCTGCCGCCGGCGCCCGACCCGCGGATCCTGATGGGCTGGAATCAGGACTGACGCTGGGCGAGATGCGCCTGGCGGCACGGCTTTCGGGGCAGCCTGGCACGGTCACCCGCCTCGGCGCAGTGCGTCGTGTCGACGGCCCTCACGACCTGATCGGTAGTTAGCCGGCGGGGCCCCACCCCAAGGGGTCTGGCCTGCGATTTGCCACCTACGGTCGCGACATGAAGAAGGCGCTGCTCGCCCTGGCCACCGTGATCCTGGTCTTCGTCGCCATCGCGGGCCTCGTGTCCGGCGCCGGGTACTACTCGGCATCGTCGCGCGAGGGCGAGGCTCGAGCGTACGTGGACAAGATCGTTCCCGCTGTCGTGAGCCGCTGGAACACCGGTGACCTGCTGGCCAACGCGAGCCGCGAGATGCTGCGGGACATCACGCTGGACAGGATCGACACGCTCTTCGCGTCGTTCAAGCAGCGGCTCGGCCATCTGCGGGCCTACGGCGGCGCTCAGCGCGAGAAGTACTTCTTCTCACTCACGACGCGAGGCCGGGTGCTGACGTACGTCTACCTCGTCACCGCCCAGTTCGAGCGCGGACCGGCCCAGATCCGCGTGCGTGCGGTCTGGCGCGACGGTCAATGGAAGCTCAGCGACTTCTACGTCTTCTCCGACTCCCTGGTGCAGAGATGAGCCTACGATTCCTGACCATCGTTGCCTTGCTCGCAGCCGCGCTGGCGCTCGCCGCCGCCGCGGCGGATCAGTCCGCTCCGAAGCCACAAGGTCCGGTCAGCGCCGCCATCGAGTGAGGCGCACCGCTCGCGCGGAGGTGAGGCGATGAAGCTGTCCCGTCTGCTCGCCGTTTCGACGGCTGCCGGGTTGCTCTCCGGTGGGCTCTTCGGCTATCCGCAGTTCGTCGACGCCGGCTGGTCGCACGAGGCCGCCCTCTGGCTGTCCGTGCTCGGCATCATCGGCCCCGCCCTCGTGGTGGCCGGACTCGCCATCGCTTCGCGCGCCGTCAGTGAGCTGCTCGGCCTCCGCCGCGAAAGCGCATCCGCGATGCTCGACGCGCCTCGACCCCAGCCGACAACCGGGCGACAGACCCGAGCCGCCTAGCGCGGACGTGGGCTGGCGTCGGCGGCCGGCGCCGTCGCCAGCCACGCGCGCAGCACTTCCGCAACGCTCCACGCCTGGCCGACGCAGCCGCGTGGCCTGAACGGCTCTTCAGCGTCGAACACCTCGCTGATCGACCCGAAGCACGCCTCGCCGAGGTGAGGCACGAATCCCTCGACGAACCGCCGCGCGCCGGCCCGATCGTCGGGATACACGCGCAGCCACACGTCGACGAAGGGACCGATCAGCCAGGCCCACACCGTGCCCTGGTGATACGCGGCATCGCGCGCGCGAAGATCGCCGTCGTAGCGTGACTTGTAGTCGGGGTGATCCGGCGCCAGCGAGCGCAGGCCGACCGGCGTGAGCAGCCGATCGGTGACGACGTCGAGCATGGGCTTCCACCGCGAGACGTCGAGCACAGGGTGGCGCAGGCTCACCGCCAGGATCTGGTTCGGTCGGCACGCGGGATCGTCGCCGCTCTCACCATCCACCACGTCGTAGCAGTAGCCGCCCGCTGCGTACCAGAAGCGATCGTTGAAGGCCGCGCGCGCACGATCGGCGTGGCGGGCCAGCTCCTTGGCCGCGCCGGCGTCGCCCTCCTCGTTCTCCCAGGCCTCGAGCAGGCGAAGGGCGTTGTACCAGAGCGCGTTGATCTCCACGGCCTTGCCGCGGCGTGGGGTCACCACCCAGTCGCCGACCTTCGCGTCCATCCAAGTGAGCTGATAGCCCGGTGCGCCCTGGCGGAGCAGGCCGTCGCGCGGCTCGACGCCGATGCCGAACCGCGTGCCGGCCAGGTGATGGGCGACGATGTCGCGCAGCCGGGGGAGCAGGAGGCGCCGCGTGAGGCGATCGTCCGTGCCAGCAAGATACCGGTCGATGGCGTGGAAGAACCAGAGCGTGGCGTCGGCCGTGTGGTAGAGCCCCTGACGCTCGCCCTCGGGGAAGAGCAGCCCGTCGAGGCTGATCATCGTGTCGCGTCCCCAGTCCGTGAACCAGTGATAGCCGGCGATGACGCTGCGCGCCTCCTCGCCGGCCGCGCGCGCGCGGGCCATCTCCTCGACGCGGCCGGGCGGCGTGACGATGAACTGGTCGGCGGCCAGCACGAGCTCGGCAGCCGGGCCGGAGCGCGCATCGGGCGGCGCCGCGGCCAGCAGCCGGACCCTTCGCTCGCGTTCGGCGCGCGTGGCCGCCTCGGGATCGAGCGAGCGGATCACTTCCCAGCGCTCGGTCGAGCCGATGAGGGTCGCCGATTCGCCCGCTTTGAGATCCAGGCGAAAGTAGCCGGGACTCCACAGCTCACCGGTGTGCTCGTATCCGCGCGCGCGCTCGATGCGGTAGAGGACGTTGCGCGTCACCTTGCCGTCGATGGTGAACGCGCTGGGCACACCGTGCAGCGTGAGCCGTAGCGGAGGGAGCTCCGGCCCGGCGCCGATCTCGAGACGGTCCTCGACCGCCGTGATGGGAAACGGCCCGGGCACCGGGGCGTTGACCGGCGCGTGGTGGTCGCGGAAGTGCACCGACGGGCGAAGGGTCAGGCGCACGCTGCCTTCTCCGGTGAGGAGCCGATAGGAGACGTGCACGGTGTTCTGCCGGTGCACGAGCACGATGCGCTTCTCCAGGATGAAGCCATTGATGTCGTAGCGCCACACCGGCAGACCGAGCTCGAGACGGAACTCGGTGAGGTAGCGCGCGCCCTGCAGCAGCAGCGGGCCACTCGCGTTCTCCTCGTCGCTCAGGACGACGACGGAGCGGTCGGGCAGGCGCAGGCGCTCCCAGACGTGCGTGAACATGTTGGTGCGCCCGGTCGGCAGCGCCGCGACCAGCAGGCCGTGGTAGCGCCGCGTGATCACGCCCGAGATGGAGCCGCCGGCGTAGCCGCCGAGGCCGTTGGCGAGCAGCCACTCGCCGGTGACGAGCGGCTCGACGTCCTTGGCCTGCTCTCCCGCCCACGGCAGGCGCCGCACCGGGAGGTCGATCACGCTGTCGCTCAGTGTTCGACCCATTTCACCGCTCGCCTCGGCCGCCGTGAGGCCTGCGGCTCGCACTACGTGAGCGGGCGCGACGCCAGCACGAACGCCGCGTGTCCGGTGAGGCGCCAAGCGCCGTCCTCGGACTCCGGCGGCGGCGCGCCGCAACCGCCATAACGCGGATCCTCGCTGGACCAGATCATGTGCCAGCCGCGCCCGGCCGGCGGCGCCAGCAGCGGCTCCGGCGCTGACGTGAGCTCGAGATCACGTCCCAGGTTGAGGACGAGGAGTCGATCGTCGTCGCCGAAGAACCTGAGGACGAGCGCCTCCGGCCCCAGCACCGCTCCGTCGAGACCACGACGCTGTCGCCCGCTGAACACGGCGTCCTCCCGGCGGAGCTTCAGGAGGTCGGCGTGAAGGTTCACGGCCCACGCGTGACGCTCGCGCTCGGTGAGGTCGAGCTTGCTCCGCTCGAACGTGGCGCGGTCGCCCGGGTCGGCCAGGCAGGCCGCCATCGCCGGCGTGGCGAGGCTGGGAAACTGCGCGAGGAACTCGAGGCGTCCTTTTCTCACGAGCTCCGCCAGCTCGGGGGTGTGGTCGGCGAAGTAGAGCCACGGCGACGACGCGCAGAACTCCTGGCCCTGGAAGAGCAGCGGCGTCTGGGGCGCCAGGAGCAAGAACGCGGTCATTGCGCGGAAGCGGCCGGGATCGGTCAGCTGGTGCAGGCGCTCGCCGCGTCCGGTGTTGGCCACCTGGTCATGGTTCTGCAGATAGATCGCGAAGGCCGACGGGGCGACGTCCTGCGCCGGCGTGCCCCGCCGCTTGCGCTGCCAGCGATAGCGCTGGCCCTGATAGAGATAGCCCCACTTCGCCGCCGAGATCAGCTCTTGCGGCGTCCCGAGGTAGTCGGTGTAGTACGCCTCGTTGCGTCCGGTCAGGGCGACCCGCGCGCTGTGGTGGAAGTCGTCGTTCCAGAGCATATCGATGCCATAACCCTCGCTCGCCGTCGATCGCAACAGCTTCACGTCCTGAGGCTCGTTCTCGGCGATGAGGAGCGTCGAGCGCCCGCGCGCCGCTTCGCGCACGCGGCGGCTCATCGCGGCGAGCACGTGGTCGGCCGACGCGTCGTGGATCGTCTGGGTCGCGTCGAGGCGCAAGCCATCGAGGTGGAACTCGTCGATCCAGTAGCCGGCGTTGGCGATGAAGAACTCGCGCACGGGGCCGGCGTTGGCGCCGTCGAAGTTCAGGGCGTCGCCCCACTCGTTGGCGTACCGGGCGCTGTAGTAGTCGGGCGAGAACTCGCGATGGAACGCCCCATCGGGGCCGAGGTGGTTGTAGACGACGTCGAGGATGACCGCGAGGCGCAGCGCGTGGGCGCGGTCCACGAAGCGGCGGAAGTCGTCGGGCTCGCCGTAGAGCCGCGTCGGCGCGTAGAGATCGACGCCGTCGTAACCCCAGCCGAAGCTGCCGGCGAAATCGGCCACCGGCATGACCTCGAGCACGGTCACGCCGAGGCGCGCCAGCGGGGGCAGCTCGCGCGCCGCCGCCGCCCACGTGCCTTCGCGCGTGAACGTGCCGACGTGCATCTCGTAGAGGACCTGGCCGTCGCGCGTGACACCGCGCCAGTCCCTGTCCGTCCACTCGAAGCGGTCGGGATCGACGACACGCGACGGCCCGTGAGGCCCTTGCGGCTGGAAGCGCGAGGCCGGATCGGGCAGCAAGCGCGGCTGCTCGTCGAGCCGGTATCGGTAGAGGGCGCCGTCGCCCAGGTCGGTCACGAGCGTCGAGAAATACCCGTCCGGCTCGTGGTCGAGACGCGCGGTGTGGGCCGACCGATTCTCGATCACCACGTCGACGCGTGTGGCGCGCGGCGCCCACACGCGGAAGTGCACGCCACCGGCCACGACGTCGGCGCCGACCGGAAGCCGCCGTCGCGGCGGGTCAGGCGAGGCGCGGCGCGCAGTGATGGCCGACGACGACACCGGAGGCAGCATCTTATGCACTTCTGGTGCCGGCAACCGACCAATCCCGCGGCGTCTACCGCCGCGAGCGCACCAGCGCGAAGAGTCTGTCAGGGCTGATCGGAAGCTCACAAACGTCGATACCGAGCGGGCTCAGCGCATCGGCGACGGCATTGGCGATCGCGCCCGGTGCGCCGATCGTGCCACCCTCGCCCACACCCTTGAAGCCGCCGAGCGTGGTCGGCGATGGCCGCTCGACGTGATGAACCTCCACCGGGACCATCTCCCACGCCGTGGGAACGAGATAGTCCATCAAGCTGCCGGTGAGAAGCTGGCCATCGGCGCCGTGAACGACCTCCTCCAGCAGCGCGGCGCCCACGCCTTGAGCGACTCCGCCGACCGCCTGGCCCTCGACGATCAACGGGTTGATGATGCGGCCACAGTCCTCGGCCACGACGTAGCGCAGGAGCCGCACCCCGCACGTGTCGGGATCGACCTCGACGACCGCGAGATGCGTCGCGTTGGACGCCGTGCCGAAGTACGGATCGTAGAAGCGCGTGGCCTCGAGTCCGGGCTCCATTCCCTCGGGGAGACGCTTGGCTCCACCGTACGCGAGCGTGGCGATCTGAGCGAGCGTCAGTCCACGGTCGGGCACGCCGCGCACGCGCACGCGCCCATCGGCCCATTCGAGGTCGCTCGCGCTCGCCTCCAGCACGTGGGCCGCGATGGCGAGCGTCTTGTCGCGGATCGCGCGCGCGGCCAGCGTCGCGGCGCCGCCGGCCAGGACTGCGGTTCGGCTCGCATAGGTGCCGGTGCCGTGAGGCCCCGCGGCGGTATCGCCCTCGATCACGCGCACACTCGCGATGTTGACGCCGAGCTCGCCGGCGACGACCTGGGCCAGCGTCGTCTCGTGCCCCTGCCCGTGGCACGCCACGGCGAAGATGGCCGTCACTCCGCCGTCGGCCTCCACGCGGACCGTCGCGCCCTCGGTTCCCGTCGCGATGTCGGCGCCGGGCGAGACGGGAATGGCCGAGCCCACGCCCGTCAGCTCGACGTAGGCGGCCAGGCCGACGCCGAGCATCCGGCCGCTCTTTCGCTCGCGCGCTTGCTCCACCCGGAGCTCGGCGTAGCCGGCCTGCTCGCACGCCAGCTCGAGGCACTCGAGATACGCCCCGCTGTCCCACTTGATGCCGGACGGTGATCGATACGGCAGGTCCTCGGCGCGCAGCAGATTGCGCCGACGGATCTCGACGGGATCGAGCGCCAGGCGCCGCGCGGCGCGCTCGAGGAGCGCTTCCGTCACGAAGACCGAGACCGGGCGTCCCACGCCGCGGTACGGCCCCATCGGCGTCTTGTTCGTCGCCACGCCGAACGCCTCGGCGTGATAGTGCGGCACGCGATACGGCCCCGGCAGGAACGAGACGACCTGGATGACCTCGATGCTCGCCGTCCACGGATAGATCGAGTAGGCCCCGATGTCGGCGACCACCTTCGCGCGCAGTCCCGCGATCCTCCCATCGCCGTCGACGGCCAGCTCGGCGTCGATGACCTCGTCCCACGCCTGCGTCGTCGTCATGAGGTCTTCACGCCGATCCCCGATCCAGCGGACGGGACGTCCGAGCGCCATGGCGAGCGCGCCCACGACGAGCTCTTCGGGATAGACGGCGCCCTTCACGCCGAAGCCGCCGCCGACGTCGGGCGCCACCACCCGGACGCGCGCCGTCGGCAGCGCGAGCAGCTCGGCCAGCACGTCGCGCAGGATTCCCGGAATCTGGGTCGAGGACCAGAGCGTCAGTGTTGCGCCATCGCTCTCGGCCAGGCAGGCCCGGCTTTCCATCGTGACGCCGGCGTGGCGATGGAATCTGAAGCGATCACCCACCACGAGCGCCGCGTCCTTGAAGGCCGCCGCCACGTCGCCCTGGCTGAAGGCCCGCGAGAGCAGGACGTTGCTCCCCGCCGATTCGTGAACGAGCGCGTTGCCATCCACCATCGCGGTCTCGGGATCGGCGACGACGGCGAGCGGCTCGTAGTCGACCGTGATCGTGTCCGCCGCATCCTCGGCGGCGTAGCGGCTGTCGGCAACGACGGCGGCGACGGCTTCGCCCGCATATCTCACCTTGCCGTCGGCCAGCGCGGGATACTCCGTCGCGCGGTAGGTCTTCATGCGCGACGGCGCGCTCATCGGCTTCACGCGCCCGCGCAGATCGGCGGCCGTCCAGCAGGCCACGACGCCGGGCTCGGCCAGCGCCGAGCGCGTCTCGATCCGCGCGATCCGGGCGTGGGCGTGAGGGCTGCGGAGGAACGCGACGTGCAGGAGGCGGGGGCGATCGAGGTCGGCCACGTAGCGCGCTCGGCCGGTGAGGAAGCGGCAATCCTCGAGGCGCGGGATCCTGGCGCCGATCAATTTTTAACACTGGAGGGGGCGAGACGCCCCGTCGCCATATCGGAAGGGGCGAGGCGCCCCCTCCGATACCTCCCCGTTTGGCCTGGTGGAGCGACCACGGAATTAAAACGGCACTTCGCTTCGTTCGTCGCGGACGCGCCTGGCCTTGTGGTCCCAGCGCGGCAGGCCGCCGGGCTCGGTGGTCTCGACCGTGACGCGGATGCCCAGGCCGACACGCAACCCGTCCTCCAGGACGCGGCACAGTCCCTGGCATTCGGCGTTGGACAAGGCCGGCGCCGGATCGATCCGCACCAGGATGTCGTCGAGCCCGTCGACACGCCGGAAGACGATCTGAAACTCGTCGACGCCGGCATGGCCGCGCACGATCTCCTCGATGCGCCGTGGGTACACGATGATGCCTCGGACCTTCTTCATGTCGTCCAGGCGGGCCAGCACGCCACCCTCGAACGCGACGAGTGTGCGCCCGCACGGGCACGGCCGGTCGGCGAGCTGCACGAGATCGCGCGTCCGATAGCGCAACAGCGGCATCGCTTTGCGGTAGAGGCTGGTGAAGACCAGCTCGCCCTTCTCGCCCGGCTTCACGGGCCGGTCGTCCTCGTCGAGGACTTCGGGATAGCAGTAATCCTCGTGGACGTGGGTAAGCCCGGAGCGCGCGTCGCACTCGAAGCCCCAGGCGGCGATCTCGGTGAGCCCGGGCAGGTCGTAGGCCTTGGCGCCGAAGGCCGCCTCGATCTTCGCCTTCGTCGCGGGGATCGAGGCGCCCGGCTCGCCCGTGTGCCACGTGATGCGGATCTTCGTCTCCTTGGCCAGATCGATTCCCTTCTTCTGCGCCTGCTCGGCCAGGAACAACGCGTACGACGGCGTGCAGCCGAGCACGGTGATCGGATACGTGCGCAGGGCGTCGATCCGCTGGTCGGTCCCGAACCCGCCGGCGGGGAAGACGAGACAGCCGAGGTCCTGCGCGGCGTAGAACCCCGACCAGTAGCCGATCCACGGGCCGTAGGAAAACGCGGCCATGACCATGTCCGACGACCGGATGCCGAACGCCCAGAGCGAGCGTGCGTAGGAGTGATAGAAGCCGTACCAGTCGTCGCGCGTGTCGAGGAACGCAAGCGGCCGTCCGGTGGTCGCGGACGTCATGTGAACGCGCAGGCAGTCGGCGAACGGCACGGCCAGCAGCGTGCCCCACAGCGGATGGTCGGCCTGATCCTGCTTCAGCTCGTCCTTCGTCGTGAACGGCAGGCGGCGGAGGTCGTCGAGCGAGTGAACGTCGCCGGGCTT
Organism: Candidatus Rokubacteria bacterium 13_1_40CM_68_15; assembly: GCA_001917585.1. Classification (GTDB taxonomy): domain Bacteria; phylum Methylomirabilota; class Methylomirabilia; order Rokubacteriales; family CSP1-6; genus 40CM-68-15. The sequence continues at coordinate 26,629 of MNEG01000055.1, read as the reverse complement.
GACCGAAGCGGCATCCAGCTTCCGCCGGTAGAACGGACTCGAACGGTAGGCGTGCTCGACCTGCTCGTGCAGCCGCTGCTCCTGGACCGCGCGGAGCGTCGGCCGCGCCGCCGTCTCGATCTCCGGCTCCAGGTAGCGGGCGTCCATGGCCGGGAAGCATACCCGAGTCGCTTGACAGGCAAAAGGTTTGACCGTAGATGTTCGGGCCATGAAACCCACCAAGAAAGACATCTCCAGCCTGCGCAGCACGCTCGAATACCTGAAAGAGAACGGGGAGCTGGTCTCGACCGACGTCGAGGTCGATCCCCACCTGGAGGTCGCCGCCATCCAGAAGCACTTCGACGGCGGCGCGCCGCTGCTCTGGGAGAAGGTCAAGGGCTATCCGAACGCCCGCATCTGCAACAACATCTACGCCACGGCGGAGCGGATCGCGCGCCTCTTCGACGTCGAGGACCCGCGGAAGTTCAAGTTCAAGGCGGTCGAGGCCATCCGCCAGCCGCTGCCGCCCATCGAGGTCAAGGACGCCCCCTGCCAGGAGGTCGTCATCACCCGGGACGTGGACGTGTGGGACGTGGTGCCGATGATCTCCCACTCCAAGACCGATCCCGGCCGCACGCTCGGCGCCGGCAACACCGTCGTGCGCGGCAAGCACTTCTGGGGCGGCTCGCACATCGGCTACAACCGGATGAATTTCCGCGGGCCGGACTATTCCAGCTTCCAGATCTCGCCGGGCTCGCACATGGATCAGGTCGCCACGCACTGGTACAAGAAGGGCCCGATCCCGGTGACGATCAACATCGGCGTGCCGCCGGCCTGCACGATGATGGCGGGCGCCGGCTTCACCTACGTCATCCTGCCGCGCGGGTGCGACGAGCTAGGCGTGGCCGGCGCGCTCCAGGGCTTTCCCGTCGAGCTGGTGAAGGCGCGGACCCAGGACGCGTGGGCGATCGCCAACGCCGAGTACGTCATCGAGGGGTACGTCGACACGACGCAGAAGGTCTGGGAGAGTCCGCTGGCCGAGAAGGAAGACCAGCAGGGCAAGTACGACTTCCATCCCGAGTGGTCCGGCTACATGGGCAAGGCGTACCGCACCTACAAGTTCCAGGCGACGGCCATCACGCACCGCAAGGACCGGCCGCTCTATTACGGCCTCATCGTGCACGGGATGGACGACCACTTCATCGACGTGTCGATGCGCGAGGCGTGCTTCCTCGAGCTGGCCGAGCGCATCGTGCCGGGCCTCTGCATCGACACCAACATCCCGATGGGCATGACCGACTGGGGCGGGGTGATCTTCCAGGTACAGAAGCGGCGCGCGCGCGACGAGGGGCTCCACCGCAACATCCTCTCGGCGGCGCTCTCCATCTCCCTCGGCGCCAAGCTCGGCATCGTGGTCGACGAGGACGTCGACATCTACAACATGGAAGACATCATGTGGGCGCTGGCCACGCGCGTGAACCCGAAGGAAGACATCCTCACGGTCTGCGAGGGCGGCTTCGGCCAGACGTTCCAGCCCGCCGAGCGCAGCTCGGCCGGCGACCGCCAGTGGACACAGACGAACATCCGGTTCTCCGGCGGCATGGCCATCGACGCCACGCGCCCGTTCATCTACAAGGACGCGTTCCGACGCGCCAGCTACGAGGTCGACATCGTCGATCTCGCGAAGTTCTACTCGAAGGACCAGATCCGGAAGGCCAAGGAGACGCAGGTCGACTACGCGAAGTTCATGGCGGACCGCGGGATTTGACGGTTCCGCCCGACGTCGACGCGCTGCTCACCGAGCAGGCGCGACGCCTCGGCGAGCGTGTCTATCTGGAGTGCGTCGATCCGCCGGGGCGCCTAACGTTCGCCCAGCTCGACGCGGGCTGCCATCGGGTGGCGCACTTCCTCGCCTCGCGCGGCGTGCGGGCGAACGAGCGTGTCACGCTGCTCGGCGACAACAGCCCGGCGTTCGTCATGCTGTTCTTCGGCATCCTGCGCTACGGCGCGACCCTCAATCCGCTCAACGCCGAGGTCCTGGGACCCGACCTCCCCCGCATCCTGTACGACGTCGCACCGCGGCTGATCCTCTGGGATCGCGCTCTGGGCGACGGCGCGCGCGCGGCGGTCGCGGCCAGCGGTGCCGAGACGATCGCCTTCGACGAGCTGCTCCCGCGGTTCAGCGATCAGCCGGCGTCGCCATGCTCACAGCGCGTGGGCGGCCCGCGTGATCTCGCGGTCCTCGACTACACCTCGGGCACGACGGCCGCCGCTAAGGGCGTCGCGCTCACCTACGAGGCGTTCGCGTACGGCTGCAGCGCTCCGGCGCAGCGCTTCGATCTCCGCGAGAGCGATCGCGTGCTGGAATACCGCTCGCTCGCGTGGACGTCGCCTCAGCTCCTCTCGCTCGGCGGGACCCTGCACATGGGCACGGGGCTCGTGCTGGCGCGAAAGTTCTCGCATCACCACTTCTTCGACTGGATCCGAGAGCAGCGCGTCTCGATCGTCATCGGTGTGCCGACGATCATCAACATGCTGCTCGATCGGCCGGTGGCCCTCACCGCCGCCGATTTTCCCGGTCTCAGGTTCATGACCAGCAGCTCGGCGCCGCTGGCCGTCGACCGCCAGCTCGAGTTCGAGGATCGCTACAAGATTCCGATCGTCCAGGGCTGCGGCATGACCGAGGCCGGCTGGATGGCCGGTAACCCGCCCGACGCGCGTCGTGTGGGCTCGATCGGCCCGCCGATGGAGCACGTGATCGCCGCGATCGTGAGCGAGACGGGCGCACCGTGCGGCCCGGGCGAGGAAGGCGAGCTCGTCGTGAGCGGACGTCAGATGGCCAGCGCGTATCTCACGGCGCGCGACCGCCTGGAGCCGATTCCCCAGGACGGCTTCGTCACCGGCGATCTCGCGCGCATCGACGCCGGCTATCTCTACATCACCGGGCGCAAAAAGGATCTGATCATCCGCGGCGGCGTCAACGTCGCGCCGGCCGAGATCACGACGGCGCTGCTCGCCCACGCGGCCGTGGCCGACGCCGCGACGATCGGCGTGCCCGACGCCGTCTATGGTGAGGCGATCGTGAGCTTTGTCGCTGCCCGTCCCGGACAGCGGGTGACGCCGGCGCAGATGCGGGAGCATTGCCGTGCCCGCCTGGCCGCGTTCAAGGTGCCGGCGCACGTCATCGTCGTGGACGTCATCCCGAAGACCGAGCGGGGCAAGGTGGCCCGCCGGGCGCTCGAACAGCTCTGGAGCGAGCGCGCTCCGACCTAGGAAGGAGCCTCTGCACAGCACACCAGAGTCCCTGTAGAACGTCTCACCATCCCCTTTCAAAGAGGAGCGTGTCGCCCGCCGTGCACGCCACGCGGTCGCTGATCAGTGACGCTGATGGTTGTGTGGCTGTTCCGAGTCGGCTTTGTATCCGCGGAGCTCGTTGTAGCGACCGATCTGGGCGGCGGACAGCAGAGCGCGCGTCTCGAGGTGCGCGCCCAGGTGGACGGCGCGGAGCTCTCCGCGGAGCACCGCGATCCGGGACACCCGCCTCCGCAGATCTGTCTCGGCGATCGTCCCGGCACGGAAGGCCATCTCGAGGGCCGTCTCTTCGGTGATGATCTGGCCACCCAGGCTGCGCGCCCTTCCGGCCATCTCGTCGAAGATCTCGACGACGCGCCGGTTCTGCTCCGGCGTCACGAGGAGCTGACCGGCGGCGACGGCGTCGAGCACGTGACGCGGCCCCGGATAGCCGTTCAGCTCGGCGGCGCGCGCGAGGCCCATCCCTGTACCATTCCTGAGCTCACCCACCTCGGCGTCGCTGCGACCTCTGGTCTTGGAGAACTGCTGATCCCGGTAGGGCGAGAGTACTTGCTGGGCACCGGCCGGCGCGGAAGCGATAGTGAGCCCCAGCAACGCCGCGATGATCGCGATTGCACTCCACATGGCGTCCTCCTGTCGAATCGGAGCTTCAGAGCGAGTATGAAGAATCGGAAGAAACGAATTCTATGACTAAAGTCACACGATGACGCTGCTCAGATAGCCATCCAGGGATCACGTTGACGCCGACAGGGCGACCGCGTGCCGACGGCACCATAACGCGATCGTTACAAGGAGCACCGCCGCAAAAACGAACGGAGCGGAGAGGTGCATCGCATCAGCGAGCGCCCCCATGACGACAGGACCGAGGATGTGGCCAACATCCGTCATCGTTCGCAGCCAGCCGACCGCGACTCCGGTGAGAGGTGGGGCAACTCGATCCCCGATGAGAGCCGTCGGAAGTCCGGCCACGCACCCGGCGGCCGTCCCGATCGCGAAGCTCCAGAGTCCCAGCACGATCGGGTGGGTCACGAGCGGAAGACTCCCGAGCAGCGTCGCATAGGCGACCAAGCCCGGCACGAACACCCGGACCCGGCCCCAGCGGTCGGAGCCACTGCCCGCGTACCAGAGCCCTGGCAACCGGCCGAGCACGCTCAGGCTGATCAGCAATCCAACTCCCTCCGGATGCAAGCCCCCCTGCTGCACCAGGAGGAGTGGATACAGAGATACCAACACCCCAGTCTGGATGGCGATCAACACCGCATTGCTCAGACTCATGAGCAGCACACCTGGAGTACTCAAGACCACGCCGAGGAGGCGCCAGTCGAGCCGCGACGGTGAAGAGCCAGGCCGCACTGTAGTCGAGACACGCCACCACGCGATGGCCACTACGGCGACGAGCATGCAGATCGCTTCGAACACGAACGGGCTTGCGACATTGACGCCCTGGTACAACCAGCCGCCCGCGGTGCTGCCAAGCAACAGGCCTATCGTCTCACTCATCAACAGCAGGCTCACCGCCCGACCGCGGCCCCGGGAGCCGGGCTGATCCACCATCGCCGTCGTCGCGACCGTGCTGAATGCGGCCCAGCCCACGCCAGCGAGCGCACGCAAGGTCAGGAAGATTCCATACGCCGACGTCATCGCACTTCCTACGTCGCCCAGCGCGATGAGGATCAGCCCGCCCGCCATCATGCGCCGGCGCCCTACACGGTCGAGCAGGTAGCCGGTAGGCAGACTGGCCGCCCACTTCCCGACTCCAAAGACGACCGGGATCAAGGTCACCATCTGGTAGTTCGCGGCGAAGACCTGCTGCAGGTAGAGCGGCAGCGTCGGCCGCAGGACTCCCTGGCCGAGGTTGAACAGGAAGGCTCCGGCAAGTACAGCGACTGGTGTCTGCCAGCGGAGTCGTGGCTCCGCCCGTGGTGATTCGTCCATCACCGCTCTATCTATCTGTGCGGCGGACCGCCCGCCGGGTTCAGGTAATTCACGCTCAAGGGACCGATTCCGTGCTCCTGGATGATCGTCTCTTCGGTGGTCCAGCCGAAATGATGGATCTTTGCCGGCATCTCGAAAATGCTGCCAGTCGGGAGAGCCTTCCCTTTCTCGGTATCCAGCGTATCGCCAAGCCCCATATGAAAGGTTCCCGAGATCACCGTCACAGTGACCTTGATCGGATGCCAGTGAGCCGGGATCTTGTAGTTGGCAGGGAACTTCAGGCGCACGGTGAATGGACCGGGTCCCGTCATCGGATGTGCCGTCTGCGCCTCCTGCGCTCGTGCCAGCGATCCGGTGATCGAGATGACCGCGATCATCAGAATGGCCGCTGCCGCTGTCGTCAAAGCTCGCATATCTGACCTCCTTGGATTTCTGTGATGCTGAGGAGAGTGTGCGAAACCCGGGGAGCGTCGTCTGTCACAAATGTTACGGCCGGATAATTTTGCAGTCGGGCCGTGGGGGCCAGCGCGCAGTGCTAATTCGGCTCGTCGATGCCTTCAGACACCTGCTTGAGGCTAGTGAGGTCCGGAATGCGGATGAGCTCTCGAGTGAGGCGGACGACACCTGCGCTGGCGAGGCTCTTGAGGCTCCTCGAGACATGAACGCGAACCGTGCCCAGGAGTGACGCGATCTGCTCCTCGCGGAGCCTATCCCGCCGCAGGCACATCTCTTTGCCGTTGCGCACGCCCTCTGTAAGAGCCACCTCGTAGAGCAATTTCGCGAGGCGCATTGTCACACTCTTCAATGAGAGATCCTCGGCAAGCCCCGCCAAGCTCTGCAATTGATCGCCGGCGGTGGATACCAACCACA
>MNEG01000055.1:0-20462 GCA_001917585.1 Candidatus Rokubacteria bacterium 13_1_40CM_68_15 | reverse complement strand
GTCATACAGAAGGTGTCTCCGCGACGGTCGAACACCTTCAGAATCTGTTCGCGGCCGGCTGCGTTCGCTCGATAGCATTTCACCCGTCCAGATTCCAGAATGTAAAGACTGCGACACGGCTCGCCTTCCATGAAAATGAGTTGATCGCGTCCGAGGCACAGAGGCCGCCAGCGGGCACTGACGGCCGCGCGTGCCCGGTGATGGCGTTGATGTCGCAGCGCCCGTCCGGAAACAGGGCGAACTGGCCTCATAGAATTTCCGAACCTGTTCCGGCCCCTCATGGCGGTTGCCGGACATATCCAGGATGGCTGGGTCGTCGACGAAGCACGCCATGACCGCGTCGATATCGTGCCGATTGAAGGACTCCACATACGATCGCAGCGCGTGCTCTTCGGGCGTCGTCATACCGCCTTCCTCACGCCACCATGCGCCGCAACGCCCCGGACAGACCTCGGCCGCGACACAAGCACCAACGGCGCCAGCCGCCTATCTCAGGCTCATGGCTTGCTCCAGGCGCGGCCGCATCAGCGACACACAAGGCCGATAGCTTCTCGATGAAGGTTTGCGGGGCGCGAACCGGCCGCCCCGTTTCCGTCATGAACGCCCCGGTAACCTCAGCCGTGGCCACCACACGCCGACTTCCCGCCTCACGGATCTCCTGGACCCATAGCGATCGGGCACCCCGAATGTCCCGGATGTACGTGATGATCTCCAGTGTTTCACCGACCCCGGCGGGCGAACGGTATTTGATGGACAGGTCGGCCGCGAAGATCAGGTACCCTTGTCGCTGCATCTCTGCCAACGAGAGACCAACGGCCTCGAGGGCTTCGATGCGCGCCGTCTCAAAGTAATGCGCGTAATTCGCGTGGTTCACATGGCCATACGAGTCGACTTCGTAGTGGCGCACCTTGAGGTGCAACAGCGCCGGTTCTCCCATCGCTTGTCCTCCTGATCTCGGCGCGACTCCAAACAGACCGCGGCGATTCGTCCCTACACGCGCAACCGGCGGCCTTCCTCATCGAGCAGGCGCGCGAAGGCCCGCGCGGTCCCGCTCAATTCTCGCGAGTCGTTGTGGATCACGTGGAAGTGTCGCTGGATGCGGCACCCGCTCAGGCGCAGGGCGTGGAGCCGCCGCGTCGCGAGCTCTCCGCGGATCGCATAGGTCGAGACGGCCTGCTGGAGCGCACGCTCCATGACCCGGCGGGTGGCCGACCCCTCCTCGCGGATGAGCATCGGGTGTTCTTTGAGCCGCCCGGGCGCAAGGTGACGCCGCCCCAGCCACGGATGGCGCGGCGGGACGACCAGCATGAGCTCGTCGACGAGCCCAGCGGCGAGGCACCGCTCTCCCGGCACCAGCTCGTGGCCACCGACGATACCGAGATCAACCTCGTTTGCGCGCACGCGCTCCTCGATCAGCCGAGAATTTCCGATCTCTAGACGGAGGTCGATGCCGGGATGGCGGGCGCGGAACAGGCCCACCACGGCAGGCAAGAGATAGACTCCCGGCGTCGTGCTGGCGCCGATGACGAGCGAGCCGCGTTTGAGACCATCGATCTCCTCGATGGCTTGCCGGGCATCGGCGACGGTCGCCACGACTCGCGCCGCGTAGCCTTCGAACACCCTCCCGGCCTCGGTGGGCAACGTCTGCCCGCCGCGGCCGCGGACGAAGAGTCGCGTACCTAATTCCCTCTCGAGTTCGGCGAGTTGCTCGGAGAGCGTCGGCTGCGACAGGTTGATGCGATGGGCCGCGCGGGTGAAGTGTCGCTCCCGTGCAATCGCTAGGAACACCTGCAGCTGTTTCAGCGTCATTCGGGTTTCCCGATCAACTCGATCAGAACATCGTATTGGACCCTATAGCACTTCAGGGCGTATCACAACAGCGAAGGAGGGACTCGTATGATCTTTCGCCACTTCCTCGCCCCGAAAACCGGCTGCGCCAGCTACCTGTTCGGCTGAAGCGGCGCCGCTGCGTGCGCTGTGGTGGATCCACAGCTGGACATCGAGCCGTATCTCGAAGCCGCTGCTCAGAAAAACATGCGCATCACGCACATCTTCGAAACCCACGTGCAGGCCGACCATGCCTCCGGCGCGCGGGCGCTCGCGGCGGCCACCCGGGCGCCCATCCTGTTACACGCTTCGGCTGGCGTGCGGTTCCCCCACGTGCCCCTCGCGGACGACGAGGAGCACGAAATGGGAAACGTCCGCGTCACCGTGCTCCACACACCAGGCCATACGCCGGAGGGGGTGTCCTTTCTCGTCACTGATCGGTCGCGAGCGTCCGAGCCGTGGTTCGCCCTCACCGGCGACACGTTGTTCTCGGGCGGCGTGGGTCGGCCTGATCTCCTGGGCGACGGCTCGGAGACGGCGCTTGCTGAGCAACTCTACGAGAGCCTGTACGGCAAGCTACTCAAGCTGCCGGACCACATCGAGGTGTATCCGGCACACTTCGGGGGGGCCGCCTGTGGCAAGGGCCTCAGCGGCAAGCCGGCCTCGACGATCGGCTTCGAGCGCCGCTTCAACCCGGCCTTACAGTTCACCTCGAAGACCGAGTTCGTGCGGTTCGTGCTGGCAGATCTACCCCCGCAACCGGCGGCGTTCGCCGAAAACCGACGACGGAATCTGGGGCTCGAATAGCACCGATTCGTCTCGGCCTCCGCGAGAACCTCGGGCAGTTCTCTCTGCTCGTCGTCATCAACGCCTTCGTCGGGGCGATGGTGGGGCTCGAGCGGACTGTGTTGCCTCTGCTCGGTGAGCAAGAATTTGGTCTAGCGTCGAAGACGGCGATCACGTCGTTCATCGTGAGCTTCGGCGTGACGAAGGCCGTCCTGAACCTCGTGGCCGCCCGCCTGTCCGACCGCGTGGGACGCCGCCCGATCTTGCTCGCGGGATGGTGCTTCGCCCTGCCCGTGCCGTTCCTGATCATCTACGCCCCGGCCTGGTGGTGGATCGACCTCGCCAACGTGCTGCTCGGTGCGAATCAGGCGCTGGCCTGGTCCATGACCGTCATCATGAAGGTGGATCTCGTTGGTCCCAGGCGTCGAGGTCTCGCCCTCGGATTCAACGAGTTCGCGGGCTATCTCGCCGTCGGTATCACGTCATGGGCCACCGGCTACATCGCGGCCCAGACGGCGTTGCGCCCTCAGCCCTTCTATCTTGGCATCGCGATCGCGGTCACGGGCTTGGCGCTGTCCGTGTTCTTCGCTCGCGAGACCCGCGGCTACACGGTGATCGAGGCGGCGGCCACGCATCAAGCGGCGCCAGAGCGCGCCCCGTCACTTCGTCGCATCTTCTATGTCACGAGCATCGGCAACGTGAGCCTGTTCGCCGCCTGCCAGGCAGGGCTCGTCAACAACCTCAACGATGGCATGTCGTGGGGCATCTACCCACTGTTCTTCGCCGCGCACGGTCTCGACATTGCGCGCATCGGCGTCGTCAAGGCGGTGTATCCCGGAGTGTGGGGCGTGCTGCAGCTCCTCACCGGGCCGCTGTCAGACCGAGTGGGTCGCAAGGCTCTGATCGCCGCCGGGATGGTCGTGCAAGCCGCCGGTATCTGGGTCACAGTCCTCGTCGCCGATTATGGCGCGTGGGTCGTCGGGGCCGTCCTGCAGGGCGCGGGCACGGCGATGGTATACCCCACCCTGCTCGCCGCGATCACTGATCACGCCCATCCGACGTGGCGTGCCTCGAGCCTCGGTGTCTATCGATTCTGGCGTGACCTCGGCTACGCCATCGGGGCGCTCCTCTCGGGGGCCGTGGCGGACTTCGTCGGACTCGCAGCGGCGATTCACCTCGTGGCGGCGCTCACTTTGCTGTCCGGCATAGTTGTCGTATTCGCGATGCGGCAGTCGCGGGCGCGGCCGATCGCCTTGCCGGCGTAGGTGCGCGCGTGGGAATCACCACCCATGCCGAGACGAGCGACGACACAACCACTGTCACAGCGGAGGAGAAGCGATGAAGGACGGCCTCGCGCGTGAAACGCTCGCCGCGCAAGCTCTTGGCATGATCGATGACGCGACCGGTGCCGTCACGCCCTCAATTCATCCATCGACAATCTACGAACGTAGCCCGGACGGTAGCTACAAGTCGGGCCTCACATACACGAGAGCTGACAATCCGACTTACGATCACGCCGAGCGCCTCCTCGCTACGCTGGAGGGTGGCGTCGCATGCATGGTCTTCGCCTCAGGTATGGCGGCAGCCACCCCCATCTTCCAGTCCCTGCTTCCTGGCGACCACGTCCTGGTCTCACGCATTCTGTACTGGGGCGTCCGCAAGTGGTTGGCCGAGTTCGCGATCGCCTGGGGTCTTGACGTCGAGTTCGTCGACACCACGGACCTCGTGCAGGTGAGTGCGGCGATCCGGCCCGGGCGCACGCGGCTCCTGTGGGTCGAGACGCCTGCGAATCCAATGTGGGATGTCACCGACATCGCGGCCGTGACGCAGATCGCACGGGCGGCGAATGTCCGCGTGGCCGTCGACAGCACGGCCGCGAGCCCCGTGCTGACCCGGCCCATCGAGTTTGGCGCCGATCTCGTGGTCCACTCCGCCACGAAGTACCTGAACGGCCACAGCGATGTCCTGGCCGGAGCAGTAGTCACGGCGCGTGTCGATCCCTTCTGGGAGCGGATCCGCTCGTGGCGTCGGAGCGCGGGAGCGATGCTCGGTCCATTCGAGGCTTGGCTGCTCCAGCGGGGAATGCGAACCCTGTTCGTGCGGGTGCGCCGTTCCTCCGAGACGGCGCTTGCCATTGCGCGCCACTTCGATAGGCATCCCGCATTGAAGGCTGTGCTCTACCCGGGATTGCCATCCCATCCGGGCTACGAGGTCGCCCGCCGCCAGATGGTGGGTGGGTTCAGCGGGATGCTCTCGATCCGGGTCGCGGACAGCGAGGCCGACGCCATGGCCGTGGCCGGTGGGGTGCGGGTGTTCAAGAGGGCCGTGTCCCTCGGCGGCGTGGAGAGCCTCATCGAGCACCGCCGCAGCACGGAAGGACCGTCATCGCCGGTGCCGGACGATCTGCTGCGCCTATCGATTGGGCTCGAACACGCGGACGATCTGATCGCCGATCTCGATGCCGCGCTGGAACAGGTCGCCAAGGCCGGGGCATCTCGCGGCCCTTTGTCTGAACCTGAGCCGACGACATCGCCTGGCTCCGGCATCGCCGCGGCGGTCGGTGCGGCGATCGAACGGAGCGTGATGCCATCGATCATCGCGCGCGGGGGTTCGCTACGCATCATGTCCGTAGAAGGCGGCGTGGTGACGCTCGAGGCGAGTGGATCACCGGGCGCCGTCGTCCCCGCGTCGTCACACATTGAGGCACTCGTTCGTACGGCTGTGCCACAGGTGACGGACGTGAAATTCGTGTGGCCTGGCATGCCTTCTGCGACGATGGGTCCAGGCGATCTGACAGAGCGCGTCCGTCAGATCCTTCACGCCGAGGTGAACCCCGCCGTCGCCGCCCATGGCGGACGAGTCAGTCTCGTCGACGTCACAGACGGCCGCGTGCGGATCCGCATGGAGGGCGGCTGCCAGGGATGCAGCCTCGCCGAAGTCACCATCCGACAGGGCATCGAACAGATCCTTCGCGCTCGGATCCCCGAGATCGCTGGCGTCATCGACACCACGGACCACAGTGCGGGAACGCATCCGTTCTTTGCGCCGGGCAAGCGATGATGCCTCCCCAGCCGTGAGGTGCGAGCGATGCGTGTTCCGGAAACGATCGGGCAGAGCACGGTTCGCTTGAGCGTTGGGCGCTTCACAACTGACGCCGACGTCGCGCGAGCGGCGGCTCTTCTGGTGACCGCCGTGCGTATGCACGGCGGAGTCAGCGTCTGACGAGGTGACGCCACCGAAAGGCCGGCCCGTGCATGACTCGGCCCAGGGTCGCCTCGACGCGCGGGCCATCGCCTTGGCCGTGCTTGTCATGGCGATCCTTGGCGGCTCATACACCATGGTCAAGCTCGGCCTGCGCGATCTGCCGGTGTTCGGCTCGCTGGCGCTTCGGATGGCGCTCGCCACGGTGGTCCTGGTCGCATACGCGCGGTGGCGCCACCTGCCGTTAGCCTTCAGGGGGCGTGCGGCCTGGTTCGTGGCGGCTCAGACGACGGCCTTCGTCCTGAACCAGGCCCTGCTCTACCTGGGACTCACGCTCACCACGGCGACGCGCGCAGCCATCCTCTTCAATGTGCAGCCGTTCTTCACGCTCATTCTGCTGCCACGCTTCCTGCCATCCGAACGGCTAACCGTCCGTCGTGCAGTCGGGACTGCCATCGCGTTCGTCGGCGTCGTGCTCGTGCTGACTGAGCGCGGCGCGTCTGGCGGGGCGTCATTAGGAGACTTCCTCATTCTGCTCGGCGCGCTGGCCTGGAGCGCCAACACGATCATGAACAAGACGATGCCGCGCGAGCTCCCGACAGTCTCGGTCATCGCCTGGAACGTCGCCGGCGCCGTCCCGTTGATGGGTCTTCTGACGTTCCTGCTCGAGCCTCGTGCTCGCTGGCATTTCACGGCCGCCGCGGTCGGCAGCGTTATTTACCTCGGCGTCGTGGCGGCCGGCGCGGGCTTCGTCCTGTTCGTCTGGCTGATCCGGGCCTACTCAGCCGCGCGGGTGAATGTGTTCGTCTTTCTGTCACCGGTCTTCGGGGTCGTGATCGCATGGCTCCTTCTTGGGGAACCGATCAGCGCCTTTCAGGTCGCGGGCGCGCTCGCCGTGGCGTCCGGTATCTGGGTCGTGAACAGCGGGGCCTGACACGCAATGCCGTCCGCTGCATACTGACGCCATGGATGAGTGCTGCGACTTCCGGTCGGACATTCCCGAGCGGCAGCGGCGCGTCTTGACGATCGTTCTGTGGATCAACGCCGTCATGTTCGTCGTCGAGTTCGTCGCCGGGCTGGCCAGCCATTCCACAGCCCTCCTTGCCGATTCGGTGGATATGCTAGGCGATGCCATTGTCTATGGCTTCAGCCTCTGCGTCATCGGTCGTGGGACCGCCTGGCAGGCGCGGGCCGCGCTCCTGAAGGGCGGCATCATGGCAGCGTTCGGCGCAGGCGTGCTGGCAGAGGTCGGCGTCAAAATCGCGCGTGGGCTCGTCCCCGCCGCCGACGTGATGACCGGCATCGGGGCGCTGGCCTTCGCGGCGAACGCTTCGGTGCTCGTATTCCTGTGGCGTCGGCGCGGCGACGACATCAACATGCGTTCGGCCTGGGTTTGCTCGCGCAACGATGTCATCGCAAACGCGAGCGTCCTCGTGGCCGCTGTCGGGGTGGCCGTCACCGGGTCGGCATGGCCGGACATCGGTGTCGGTCTCGCCATTGCTGCCATGTTCGCCAGCTCGGCGGTGACCGTTATTCGCGATGCCCGCCGCAGGTTGAGTCAGCTCGCCGCCGGGTAATCTGTACCGTCGCCTTGACGGACGTTCCGGAGGCATGCTATCCAGCCTCCGATATGCTCACTGGATCACATCGGCTACGGATTCAGCACAAGGTATGGCTCCACGCCGGATCGCGCTTTGCTCTCGGGGATGGCGGCGTCCGCCTCCTTCGCGCGATCGGCACGACGGGGTCCGTCCGGGCTGCGGCCGACCATGTCGGATGGTCGTATCGCCATACGCTGGCCTACCTGGTCAACGCCGAGCGCGCGTTCGGATACCGCCTCGTGCAACGTGAGCGTGGTGGCCACGAGCGCGGCGGCGCCCGGCTGACGCCCGAAGCCCGGGCATTCCTCGCTCGTTACACGCGCTTTCGGCAGCGTCTGCAGCGTGAGATCCAGCACCTCTATCGTCGGCAATTTCAGCGGGAAACGTGAAAATCGGCGGGAACGCCTTCGACCGCTCCGAGCTCGCCGGCGCGTTCGGCGACCTGGGAACGCTCATTCCGTTCGTCGTCGGATATATCACGATCAATCGCCTCGATCCTCAGTGAGTACTCCTCGGCTTCGGGCTTGCCGCCGTCGCCAGCGGCGTGTACTTCCGCACACCAATGCCGGTCCAGCCCATGAAGGCCATCGCCGCTGTCGCCGCCACGCATCCCGGCATCATTACCCCGGCCCCCGTATTCGCGTCGGGCGTGGTCACCGGGCTGTTTTGGCTTGCCATGGCTCTCACGGGAGCTGTGTCATGGCTCGCGGCGTTGACGGCCCGGCCCGTCGTGCGGGGAATCGTCCTGGGGCTTGGTCTGAGCTTCATCCTCGAAGGCGCCACGTTCATGCAGCGAGGGCCACTCATCGCGCTGCCCGGCCTCCTGCTGACGTTCGGGTTGCTCGGGCGGCCTCGAGTCCCGGCCATGCTGGCTCTGCTCGGCTATGGCGCCGTCATGGCGCTCAGTCTCGACCGAATGCTGCTCCACGACCTCAGCGAGCTGGCCCCAGTCCTCCGGCTGCCGGCAATTCGGGTTCCACCGCTGTCGTGGAATGACGTCGTCACGGGGACGCTCGTGCTCGCGGTACCGCAAGCCGCGCTGACGCTCGGGAACGCGATTCTCGCAACGGCCGTGGAGCACAACGCGCTCTTTCCGCAACGGCGTGTGAGCGTTCGTCTGCTCGCCTTCGACCACGGCGTGATGAATCTCGTTGCGGCACCGCTCGGCGGCGTCCCGATGTGTCGCGGCGCCGGCGGCATGGCGGGGCACGTCCGGTTTGGCGCGCGCACGGGGGGTGCTCTCGTGATCCTCGGCATCGTCCTCCTCGTCGGCGCGCTTCTGTTTCCTGATTCCGTCGTGACGCTGTTCCGCCTGTTCCCGTTGCCCGTGCTCGGCGTCGTGTTGTTTTTTGGCGGGATCGAGCTCGCAGTCTCCGTGAACGGTGAGCCCTACTCGCGCGCCGAACGGACTGTGCTGGTCGTCACCGCCGGCCTCGCCCTCTGGAACATGGGGGTTGCCTATCTCGCGGGGCTCCTCCTGCACCATGCCGCACAGCGCGGATTTGTCCGCCTATGAGGTTCGGACGGGAGGCCCGTGAATGCCAATGAGCAAGCGCCGGTCGCCTCTGTGCGCCGGGGTACGGGGTCCGGCCCTACAGCGACGGCGCTTCTACGACCCTAACTTCGTGGCGCTTGACCTCCTGGATGGCGGGCCCGGTCACGGTCAGGAACTCCAGGTTGATTTCCGCCGTCTCCCCGGGCGCCACCTTGTCGACTTTCGTCGTGGTCGTTGCGGTGCCGAGCACCTTGCCCTGGGCGTCAAACGCGCGTCCCGCGACCTTGACTTGGCGAAGCGGCACGTCGGCCAGGTTCTGCACCGTGCCCTTGATGTGGAGATGCCCCGAGGCGCACACGTACATCCCGGGGTCCATCCCGGGGTGAAGACCGACGCTCTCGATCTCTACCTTGACCTTGTCCTTGAAGTCCCTGGCCGCCAGTCCGCTGGCCATTATCGTGATGACGAGCACCGCGACGAACACTGCACCGAGCCTTTTCATGATCGTCTCCCTTGATGATCGAACGTTATTCGATGACTCGATCGACGCGAAGCAGCACGGGGCGAGGCACATCGACGCCGAGCGCCTTTGCGGTCTTCAGCTTAACGATGAATTCGATACGGTCCGGTAACTCTACCGGCAGCTCTGCTGCCGGCGTTCCCGAGAGAATCCGGTCGGCGAGGCGGGCCGCCTGACGGCCCTGGAGATACTGGTCCGGACCATAGGAAGTCAGCGCTCCGAATTTCGACCAGAAGGACGCGGGATACATCGTCGGGATCTTGTTCGATGTCGCAACCTCGAGGCTTCGACCCGGAATGTTGAGATTCAATCCGGACTGAACGATGAGGATGCCGTCCCGCCCGCCGGGAGTCACCGCAGCGAGGGCTGCCTCGATTTCGACCGTGGCGGTAATCGAGCGCTCGACAAGAGTAATGCCTGCGCGCGGCGCCGCGGTCCGCGCGGAGGTGAGGGCATCGCGCTCCTCGGGCTCGCGCGCGTCGTAGGTCACCAGCACGCGCCGAAGCGACGGCACGACGTCTTTGAAGAGCTCGACTCGCTTGGCCGTGAGCTCGGCCCGCAAGCTGCCGATGCCGGTAACGTTCCCTCCCGGCCGGGCGACGCTGCGGACGAGGCCCAGCTTGACGGGGTCGCCAGCCTGTGTGAAGACGATCGGAATGCTCGAGGTCGCTTTCTGGCACGCGTGTGCGTCCGGTCCCGCGACGCAATAGAGAAGATCCGGCGACTGGCTGACCAGCTCCGCGGCGAGCGCGGGCAAGCGCGTGGGATCACCCTGCGCCGCGCGCACGTCGAAGCTCAGGTTCTGGCTTTCGACGTAACCGAAACGCCGATCTTTGACGGGCTTCGACGGTCGCGCGCCGAGGGAGGGCGTCAGGCCAAACGCCGCGAGGCCGAGGGCCGCGAGCGCAACACGAAACACCATCTTCAAGACTCTTCGGATGGAGCGTATTGTACGCCGCAGCAGTCGAACGACTCATCGGCCGTTGCCTTCCATCATTTTCCCGTACTTCATCATGATCTCGCCCATGGCCTTCATCATCTCGCCGCGCATCTGGACCATTCTGGGTGAGTCGGACTGGCTGCCTTGCATCATTCCCATCATCGGCATCGTCGCGCCCTGCATCCCGCCCATCATGGGGCACATGCCCGATGAACACATTGGACACATGCCGCCTGGCACCGGTGTTTCACTCGACGTTGGTGGCTGGGCTTTCGGCATCTGCGATCCCATGCCACCCTGCTGGGCATAGGCCGCGGTCACGAGGACGGACGCGAGCAGCACAACTGCGGTGAGGACAACCTTTCGGCGCATGAGAATCCCCCTAGATCTTCGCCAGCTGACCCGCCTGGATCAGCTCGACGAGGACGTTCCACTCGTCCTTCTTGAGAACGGCCAAGTTTCCCGCTTCACCGATCCGCACTTCATCACCGACAACCTCTACTTCCGGGCAGTTGTTGCACATTGGGCACAAGGACATCTTCATGGTTTTCTCCTCTTGTTCATTGCGGTGTTGACGTGTTCGATGTGAGGACACACGAGCGCCTTACTCGCCCGCTGCGACGGCCAGCGCCGCAGTAGTGCTCGCAGACCTTGACGGACCGTTTTTAGATCAGTGAGCGTCCTGTCAAGCTCGGTCGCCTTCCGGCTCACCAGATCGCGAACGTGATGGCAGGGAGCACGGCCAGATTGTTTGATTGAAATGATCTCCTTGATGTCGCCGAGCGTGAAGCCAAGTCGTCGCGCCTGGGTCACAAACGCGAGGAGGGCGAGCGTGTCAATTCCATACACACGGTAGCGCGCGGCGGTACGCCGCGGCGCCGGGACAATCCCCGCCGCCTCGTACAGACGCAACGCCTTGCGGCTGACCCCGCTCCTCGCGGCGACCTCACCGATGAGCAGGCCGTCTCGTGCCATGACCCAAGCCTAAACCCTGCCCCATGGGGCAAGGTCAAGAGCCTGATCGAGTCCTTGCGGCTTCGGCGCGCAGGAAGAAGCTGCCATCGGTTACCACCTTGTCACCCGGCTTGAGACCATCGAGCACTTGCACGGAGTCTCCCGATGGAATTCCCAGCCTCACCCGGCGCTCGACGAACTTGCCGTCGTCGCCGTCCACCGGCACGTAGACCACCGAGCGGTCGCCGATCGTTTGCACGGCGGCGCGGGGTATGACCGTCACGCGCTCCGTCGAGCTGGTTTGAAAGGCTACGGTGACGAACATCCCGAGCCGCAGGTCACCATTCCGGTTTGGTACTTCGACCCGGACCTTGGCCGTTCGCGTCGCCGGGTCGACTCGCGGGTCGATGTACGCCACGCGGCCTTGCATCATGCGGCCGGGCGCCGACGGCACGGTGATCGTGGCCAGGGATCCGACGCGAACGCGCGGGAAATCCTTTTCGTAGAGATCGGCAATGACCCACACCGTCGCCAGGTCGGTCACGACGAAGAGTTCCTGGCCGCCATTGACGACCTGCCCGGGATTCACGCTACGGCTGATGACGAGACCGTCGGCCGGCGACGGCACCGTCACCTCGGATACGACCTGCGAGGCGTTCTGAAGGCGGTCCAGACGATCAGACGACAAGCCGAGCAGGAGCAGACGCTGCCGGGCGGCAGCGACCTCGGTCTCGTGGCCGGTATGGAGGGCGGTCACCTCTTCGAGCTCCTGCCGACTCGCCGAGCCCAGCGCCACCAGCTTCTGTGTCCGCTCGAGCTTCTGGTGGTCGGCCTCCAGCATGGCGCGCATCGAGACGTACTTCATCTGGGCGTCGGCGAGATCGGAGCTGACGATGACCGCCAGAGGCTCGCCGCGTCGCACTGAGGCGCCGAGCTCGACCGAGACCTCGCGCACGATGCCGCTGACGAGAGCATTGACCTTCGTGTCGCGGTAGGCGTTCGACATGACCGTTGCAGGAACCGCCAGCACCGTCGTCGACGCGTCGCTCTTGACCTCGGCGATCTTGATGCCAGCGCGCTCGATCGCATCGGGAGTGAGCGCGATCTCCACGGCCTCCTCCCCTTTGCCAACACTCTCTGTCGCACCCACCGCTGATGGCGCAGTAGGAGCCGGGGCCTGCGCCGCGCGAGTCGCACCCGCCTGGTTGGCGAAGCCCCCGCGACTCCGACGCTCGCTCCACATGGCTCCGCCGGCCGCGCCGACGAGCAGCAGAAGCACCGCGACGGCCGCCAGGGCCGCGGGGCGGCGCCAGGCCCGCTCGTCGACCTGCTCGTCATCGTGATCCATCGCTCACCTCCCCGGCGCGAGCGCCGCCATACCGGTCACCCGCGTGATCTCGACGCCGGCCTCGTACACCTGCTTCAGTGCATCGGTGTAGCCGTTCTGAACCTCGATGTACCGCCGCTGCTCGGCGATGACGTCGAGCAGCGAGCCGCGGCCCAGCGCATAGCTCTCGCGCACGACGTCGAGATTTCGCGTGGCGACATCGCGCACGCCCCGCTCGTAGATCTCGAGCGACCTGTGCGCGGCGACGTACTGAGCGAAGGCGGCCGCGACCTCCTGGCGGACCAGCAGCTCAACAAACTCCACCCTTCGCTCCGCGGCCTGCGTCTCGGCCTGGGCCGCCGCGATGTTGCCTTCGTTCCGATTTCGAACGGGGAGCATGATGCTCACGCCACCACCGAAGAAGTGGAAGACGTCCTGGATCGGCCGCGTGCTGCCGTTCTGGGTCAAACCGAGCAGTCCGAATCCCATGTCCTGGCGCTGATACCCGACGTTGACGCTGGCGTCCCACCGCCCCTCGGCCTGCTCCTTGCGAACCCTGGCGTGGCTCGCCGAGATCTCGACGCGCGCGGCGTCGAGATCCGGCCGTGAGGCCAGTGCCAGCCGGATGGCATCCGCGGCCGCAGGCGGGCTGCCACTCGACGCCAGATCGCCACGAAGGGCGAGCGGAGCCTCCGGCGCCATCCCGGCCAGCGCCTTGAGCTGGAGCGATGCGACCTCGACCCGACTGGCCTGCATCTGACGGTTGGCGTCGAGACGATTGACCTCGACTAGAGCGAGATTTTCGTCGAGCGCCGGTGTTGCGCCCTCGCGAACCCGGTTCCGCACCAGCCTCAAGGCATCACGATTCAATCGCAGGAGCTCATCGGTCACCTCGAGATTCCGGCGCGCCGCCAGGAGCTCGCCCGCCTTCATTCGCACGTCGGCCGCCAGACGACGCTCGCGGTCCCGCGCCTGAGCACGCTTCAGCTCGACTTCGCGCTCCGCGACGCCGACGCGGCCCTCCTTCCGACCGTTGAGATCCAACGGCACGCTGACCCCTACGGTGAGGTTGTTGTCGGAGCTGAGCGCCTTCTGCCCCCCGAGCTCGAGCATCGGGTTGGGGCGCAAGCCCGCTTGGCGAAGCCGGCCGACCGCCGCGTCGACCTCTGCGCGCACGGCGCGGAGGTCGGGATTGTCGGCCAGGGCCCGGCTCACCAGCTCATCGACGGTCGCCGCCTGCGTCGGCTGGGCACTCACGACGCGAGCGGTGAGCGCCGCCATCAGGAGCCCGAGGAAAAGCGAAACGGCCCGCGGCGGTCGCATGGCGTCAGCGCACGGCGACCGAGAACTTCGTCGAGCCTTTCCCGGCCGGCCCGTCCCAGGTGACCGTCACCTGGCGCGTGCCGCGGTCGGAAAACTCGATCGTTCCCGTGTATCGTCCTGGCTTCTCCGGGGTCAGGGTCGCTCCCGCGATCATCGGAGCCATGCCCGGCATCGCCATGCTCGTATTCAACGAGACCTTCCCGGCGTCGACCGGCTGCTGATCCTTGGGTGACGTGAACTCCAGGACGAAGGAGTTCTTGCCCTCCTTCCACTGCCCGGACTCGGTCTTCAGCGTGACGAGCACGTCCCCGGTCTTCTGGGTCGCGATCGCCTTTTCCGCGGACCACGCGCCGCCGGCGCTGCCCACTGCCAGGACGACTGCCGTGACGACTGCGGTGACATGCCTCATCGATCCTTCCTCCTCTTTCGGCTTGCGAAGTTCTCGTTCCCTGAGCCAGTAGAAGATCACCGGCGTGACGATGAGCACGAGACCCAGTGAGCTCACCATGCCGCCCAGGACCGGGGTCGCGAGCGGCTTCATGACCTCGGCCCCCGTCGAATGGCTCCACATGATCGGCAGGAGGCTGGCGACCACCGTCGAGACCGTCATGACCTTTGGACGGAGCCGCAACAGCGCGCCTTCCTTGACGGCGTCCAGCAACGCTTCCCTGGTCAGCCGACCGCCGAGCTCCTCGCGCTTTCTGCTCACGGCTTCCTCGAGATAGATGACCATGACGACCGCCGTCTGCACGGCGGTGCCGAACAACGCGATGAATCCGACCCACACGGCAACGGAGAAGTTGTAGCCAAGCGCGTAGAGCAAGTAGATACCGCCCGCCAGGCCGAACGGCACGGCGAGCAATACCTGGGCGGCATCCACGAACGACCGGTATGTCAGGTAGAGCAGCACGAAGATCACGACGAGCACCAGCGGGATGACGATCTGAAGGCGCTCGCGGGCTCGGCGCTCGTTTTCGTACTGGCCGCTCCACTCGATGTACGAGCCCTGGGGCAACGCGACGCGCTCAGCGATAATGCGGCGCGCCTCTTCGACGAAGCTACCCACGTCGCGACCACGCACGTTCAGGAGGACGGTGACGACGAGCAGGCCGTTTTCGCTGGAGATCATGGACGGCCCGGACACGTGGCGGATGTCGGCCACCTGACCGAGCGGCACCTGCGTGCCGTTGGGCGCCGTCACCAGGACGCCGGCCAGGGCCGCCGGGTCGGAGCGATATTCGGGGGCATAGCGGACACGCACCGGAAACCGCTGACGCCCTTCGATCGTCAGCGTCAGGTTCGTTTCTCCGACGGCGGTCTCGATCACATCCTGGATGGCCCCGACCGTCATGCCATAACGCGCGGCGGCTTGCCGGTTCACGCGCACGTCGAGGTACGGCGCGCCGGTCACCTGCTCCGGATACACGTCGACGGCGCCCGGGATCGATCGGAGGACGTCGGCGACCGCCCGGGCGCGCCCCTGGAGGACGTTGAGGTCATTGCCGAACACCTTCACGCCGACCTCGGACCTGATGCCGGTCGTCAGCATGTTGATGCGGTTGATGATCGGCTGAGTCCAGATGTTGGACACCCCGGGCAGTGTGGTCGCCACGTCCAGCTCGCCGATGAGCTTGTCTCGCGTCATCCCCGGCCGCCACTCGCGTGTCGGCTTCAGGCCGACGACGGTTTCCGTCATGTTGACCGGCGCCGGATCGGTCGACGTATCCGCCCGCGCGATCTTGGCAACCGCCGAGGCGACCTCGGGGAACTTCTGGAGCGCCTCGTTTTGCTTCCGGGTGATCTCGATCGCCTGTCCGAGGCCGATGGATGGATCGGTCACCGGCATGAACATCAGATCGCCTTCGTTCAATGGCGGCATGAATTCCGTGCCGATCCGGGGTACCAGCACGACGGCACCAGCCACGACGACGAGGGCGCCGGCGAGCGTGACGGCACGATACCGCAGCGCGAGGTCGAGCACGGGGCGATAGAGCCACACCAGTGGCCGCATCACCGGGTTGCGCTCTTCGCCGCGAACCTTGCCCCCGATGAGCAGACTGCACAGCACTGGAACAAGCGTGACCGACAGGATCGTCGCCCCGGCCATGGCGAACGTCTTGGTATATGCCAGCGGGTGAAACAGCTTGCCCTCTTGACCGGTGAGGGCAAATACCGGCAAGAACGCCAGGATGATGATCGCGAGCGAGAAAAAGATGGGCCGGCCCACGAGCCGTGTGGCATCCAGCACGGTCTCCGCCACCCGGCGGCGGTTGCGGGTGTTGACGCCGCGCTGCTCGATGAAGCGGAACGCGTTCTCCGTCACGACGATCGCGGCGTCCACCAGCACGCCGATCGCGATGGCGATGCCGGCCAGCGACATGATGTTGGAGCTGATGCCGAGGTACCGCATGAAGAGGAAGGCCGTGAGCACCGCCAGCGGCAGCGGAATCGTGACGATCAATACCGAGCGAAGGTTGAGAAGGAAGAGGATGTTGATCACCGTGACGACGATCGTCTCCTCGCTGACACCCCGAGGTAACCCTGCCTGAAGCGCCTTGATCTTCTGCTTCACTCGGTCGATCACGTCCACCGTGCTGACACCGTAACGGGCCACGACCACGCCACCCACAGCTTCCTCGGTGCCCTTCACCAGCGCGGCCGCACGGAAGGCGTCGCCGATCTTTACCTGAGCCACCTGCTTCACGAAGATCGGCACGCCATTCTCGGCGCCGATGACGATGTCCTCCACGTCGCCTACGTTCTCGATGAGACCAAGACCGCGCACCACCGACCACGTACCGCTTGCCTCCACCACGTTGCCGCCGACGTTGCGATTGCTTCGCACGACCGCGTCCACGACGGCCGAGAGCGGAATCCGGTACGCCCGCAGGCGGTTGGGGTCGACGTCGATCTGATACTGCTGGACGGTGCCGCCGATGCTGGCCACCTCGGCGACTCCGGGCACGGAGTTGAGCTGATAGCGGATGAACCAGTCCTGGAGGGAGCGCAGTTCCCGCAGCGAGTAGCCCTTGCCCTCGACGGTGTACCAGAAGACGTGGCCCACGCCGGTGGCGTCGGGGCCGAGCGTCGGCACCACGCCGGCGGGAAGGGACTTCGTCAGGAGATTGAGCCGCTCGAGCACGCGGGAGCGCGCGAAGTAGAGATCCACGGAATCCTCGAAGATCACATTGATCATCGAGAAGCCGAACGCAGAAGACGAGCGAACGACCCGGACACTGGGCAATCCCTGGAGGCTCACCGTGAGCGGGTACGTGATCTGATCCTCGACCTCCTGCGGCGAGCGTCCCGTCCAGTCGGTGAAGACGATGACCTGGTTGTCGCTGAGGTCAGGGATCGCGTCGATCGGCGTCGTCAGGAGCGCCCAGTATCCCCAGGCGCCGACAAGCAGGAAGAAGCCAACCACCAGAAAGCGGTTGCGCAGCGACGTCTCGATGAGCCAGTTGATCACGTACTCGGACACTCCCTTCCCCGGGCGGAATACGGACTCCGGCCGGTGCGTTACCCGTTATGCGAACAGACTACGGGCTAGGCGGAGAGGGAGAGCGGTCTGGGGGGAAGCTCGACAACGCGAAGGATGCCGCGCGGGCAGGACCCGGCCGTCGCCGGCGAAAACGTACTCACCAGTGGAAGGAAAGGATCGCCTTCGACTGCGGCAACCATGGGGGCACCAGTGCCGCACGGCGCTTCGCACATACCGGCCATCGCGGCGCAACCACCAAACGCCATAGCCACAGGGCCCGTGAACAACCACATCACGGCGACGCCGACCACGAACCACTTTTGCCAGCGTAAAGCCATCTCACAGATGATAGCACTGCAGCCATGGCGATCAGCCGGGCCTGCCTGGCCGCCTTTTCTGGCTCCGCCGGCGAACCCGGGTCGCCGTGCGATTCGCGTTGCCGAACCGCGAAGGCGGGTTGGGCCTCGGGCTCGCGATCGTCAAGTACATCGTCGAGGCGCATGGCGTGTCGTGCGGGCCGACAGCGCGGGACCCGGCGCCGGGGCGACCTTCACGGTCGATCTCCCGGTCGCGGTGTAGGTCGCGGCGTGCCTTGACTTCCCGGAGACCGGTGGTTACAAAAAAGACGTGAGCACACTCCGCTGCCTGCTGATGCTGCTCGTGGTCGTGCTCGTTGTCGGTCCGACCCTTCATTGGGCTGGTGGCATGCCTGACCTGCGAACCCACACCAGGTCCCACAGCGTGCGTGTATCGTGGGCCAACTTTCCTGCGGCTTCCGGCCCGCGCGAGCGTCTCGTGTCGTTGCCGGTGGCAGGATCGGCGATGGTGTTCGATATCCCGGCTTCGCTTCCGCTGTTCGCGACTACGCCGTTCGTCCCGCCCGAAGTCTAAGTTCCTCGGCCCATCTGGCGCGGTGACCCGCTCCGCGCGAGCAGTCGTCGCGCGCTAGCGGCGATCCCGCCGTCACTTGCATGCGGCTGCGCCCACTCCAGCGCGGCGCAGTCCGCCTCACGTGTGGAGCACGATGCGAGCTCTCTTTGAGAACGCGTGGCAGTCGGCCGGACCGAGCCTCCTCGTGTGGAGTGCTCTGGCGTTCACTCTGTGGCTGGCCCTCACCTGGGCGCTGAGCCGGGCGCGAGCGCGAGGCCTCGGGCTCGTCGCAGCGGCTGCCAGTTGGGTGCTCGCGCGGCTGCTCATGCCGTACGCGCGCATCGTGCTCCATTGGATGCTCACCGTCCGGTGGTGAACCAGGCGACGTCGGATTGCCTTCGGTTAGTGATCGAGGGGGCCGGCGCCGCGAGGAGGAAGTCATGTTCGGTCTCGGCAAGAGAATCTGCGGCTTCTGCGGTGGGAAGGTGCCCGGCAAGCGAGCGCTGCGTGCGCCAGACCGGAACGGCGCCTACGTGTGCAAGGCATGCTACGCGCAGTGGGAGCGTGAGGGGCGGCGATGCGTCGAGTGTCAGACGCCGGTGGCCGGCGCGCACGACGTCGGCGCATTCTTCGAACGGCGTGCGTTCGGGCACGCCGACTGCGGTGGGATGAAACTGTTCGCCTGACGGCCGAAACGGGATGACATCGGCCTTCGACACCCCACCGCGGGCGTGGAAAGACCAGTGGGGCGACGAGCTGGCGTGGACTGGCACGTCGTCGCCCGAGGGCGACGCTCCGCGGGCCATCCACGCCGCCATCGTCCACAAGGGCCTGACCCGCTTCGGCGACGTCGCGGCTTGCGTCGCGGAGGAGCTTTTTGCTCGCGACAGTGCCCACGCGGGCTTCATCGTCAGCATCGGCTTCTTCCGGAGCTGGTACCTGGTCCTCGCCTGTCGCGAGATCGACCGGTTGCGCGGCACCGCCGTCACCGTCACACGCCATGGTGATGGTGATCAGTCCGGGTGTAGGGTCGGCTGAACATGGAGCAGTGGCTCTTCCTCGTCGCGATTCTCGGCACGTCGGTAGTCGCGGGCGCCATCGGCGCGATTCTTGGTCTCGGCGGTGGAATCGTGCTCGTGCCGATCCTCAGCATGTTCTACGGCGTGAACTTGCGGGATGCGATGGGGGCCAGCATCATCTCGGTGATCGCGACGTCGAGCGGCGCGGCCGCGGCGTATCTCCGATCGGGACTGAGCAACATCCGAATCGGGCTCTTCCTCGCCATGGCCACCGTCAGCGGAGCGATTGCCGGCGCCACCCTCGTCGGTGTCGTTCCCGAGACCGTGCTCGAGCTGATCCTCGGACTGGCCCTGGCGTATTCGACGCTCGTGACCCTGCGCCAGCTGAATCTCGAGATCCCGGTGGGCCACGGCGACGATCCGCTGGCGATGAGCTTCGAGCTCGAAGGCGCGTACTACGACACCGGTCTCGACCGTGAGGTGAAGTACCGGGCGGCCCGCGTGCGTAGCGGCCTCGCCGCAATGTTCGGGGCCGGCATCCTGTCCGGTTTGCTCGGCATCGGCAGCGGCGCGTTCAAGGTGCTGGCGATGGACTACTTCATGCGACTACCGATGAAGGTCTCCACGGCGACGAGCAACTTCATGATCGGGATCACTGCCGCGGCCAGCGCGGGGATTTACTTCCATCGCGGCGATCTCCGTCCCCTCATCGTCACCCCCGTCGCCCTGGGAGTGCTCATCGGCGCCTATCTCGGCACCCGGCTCATGACTCGGCTGCGCAACGCGACTCTCCGCAAGCTCTTTCTGCCCGTGATCCTCTATCTCGCCGTCTCGATGGTCCTTCGGGGCTTCGGAGTCCCTTGGCCTTGATGCGCGTCGAGGTGGTCGTGTCCCGGGTGCTCTTCTGGGGAGGGATCCTCAGCATCGTGTTGATGGTGCTCGGCGTCGTCGGCTACGCGGCGAGGACGATTCGGAGCGGCGACGTGGTGAACTTCCAACGGCTCGTCGAGAATCGAGAGCACGCTCGGTCCGCCGAAGTGTTCGTGTCGCTCGACGCGATCGGGAAGGGTCTACGACAGCGACCCATCGATCCTGTCGGCGTCAGCGCGCTCGGGATC
>MNEG01000073.1 GCA_001917585.1 Candidatus Rokubacteria bacterium 13_1_40CM_68_15 | reverse complement strand
GCTCGCGGACGATCTCGGCATCCGCCCGCGTCACGCCCGCTTTCGTCACGACGAAGCCCACCGGCACCTCACCCTTGATGTCGTCGGCGACGCCCACCACCGCGCACTCCGCAACGTCCGGGTGCGAGGCCAGCACTTCTTCCATCGCGCCCGTGGACAGCCGATGTCCGGCCACATTGATGATGTCGTCGACGCGGCTCATGATGTAGAGGTAGCCGTCGTCGTCCTGGTAGCCGGCATCGCCGGTGAGATAGAAACCCGGATGCTTCGTGAGGTACGACTTCTCGTAGCCGGCGTCGTTGTTCCACAGCGTCGGCAGGCAGCCGGGCGGCATGGGCAGGCGGATGGCGATGGAGCCGATCTGCCCCGGCGCCATCTCTTCGTTGTCGTCCGAAAGCACGCGCACGTCGTAGCCGGGCACCGGCTTCGTGGGCGAGCCCGGCTTGACGGCCAGCATGCCCAGCCCGACGCAGTTGGCGGAGATGGGCCAGCCCGTCTCGGTCTGCCACCAGTGATCGATCACCGGCACGCCGAGCTTCTCGCGCGCCCACAGCAGCGTGTCGGGATCGCAGCGCTCGCCGGCCAGGAAGAGCGTGCGGAAGCGTGAGAGGTCGTGCCTGGTCATGTGCGCGCCCCGGGGATCCTCCTTCTTGATCGCGCGGAACGCCGTCGGCGCGGTGAACAGCGCGTTCACGCCGTGCTGGCTGATGAGCCGCCAGAACGCGCCGGGATCGGGCGTGCCGACCGGCTTGCCCTCGTAGAGGATCGTCGTGCAACCCTTGAGCAGCGGCGCATAGACGATGTAGGAGTGACCGACGACCCAGCCGATGTCGGACGCCGCCCAGTACACCTCGCCGGCGCCGACGCCGTAGATGTTCTGCATCGACCATTTCAGCGCCACGGCGTGACCGCCGTTGTCGCGCACGACGCCCTTGGGGATGCCGGTCGTGCCCGACGTGTACAGGATGTAGAGGGGATCGGTGGCCGCCACCGGCACGCACTCGGCCGGTCGCGCCCCCGCCATGGCCTCGTCCCAGTCGAGGTCGCGGCCTTTGATGAGCGGTGCGCGCTCGTGCGGGCGCTGGAGGATCACGCAGCGCTCGGGCCTGTGGCTCGACAGCGCGATGGCGCCGTCGAGGAGCGGCTTGTAGGGAATGACCCGGTTGACCTCGATGCCGCAGGATGCCGAGAGGATCAGCTTGGGCGTGGCGTCGTCGATGCGCTTGGCCAGCTCGTTGGCGGCGAAGCCGCCGAACACCACCGAGTGGATGGCGCCGATGCGCGCGCAGGCGAGCATCGCCATCACCGCCTCCGGCACCATCGGCATGTAGACGATGACGCGATCGCCCTTGCTCACCCCCTGGCGCTGCAGCATGCCGGCCACGCGGGCGACGTGGTCGCGCAGCTCGTCGAACGTGTACGTCGTCACGGTGGCGGTGACGGGGCTGTCGTGGATCAGGGCGCGCTGCTTGCCGCGCCCACGATCGATGTGCGCGTCGAGCGCGTTGTAGCAGGTGTTGAGCTGGGCCCCCACGAACCAGCGATAGAAGGGCGGCCGGGAATCGTCGAAGACGCGGTCCCAGCGCCGATCCCAGTGGATGTCCTCGGCCGCCTGCGCCCAGAACCCCGCCGGGTCGCGCATGGACCGGCCGTAGAGCTCGTCGTACGCGCTCTTCATCCGAGGTCCCTCCGGGCGGAAAGGTAGCGCGGCCTCGTCAGAGGTCGCAAGCTCACGGAACGCCGGGAAAGACCGCGTCCCGGGAAGGCCCGAGCCGGCGCGCGAAGTCGTCGGGGGTCTCGCCGAAGACCGCGCGGAAGTTCAGCGTGCGATCACGCTCATGCGCGAAGGCCCGGAAGTACTCGCGTGTCCGCGCGAACCCGTAGCGATCGATCAGCCGATCGGCGACCACGAACGCCACGCCGTAGGTGGTGTCCGTGCCGTCGCGCCGGCTGCGCTCGATGAAGTCGCGCGGGTCGTCGAGGCCGCCCAGGTCGAGCGGAGCGCGGACGGTGGCCAGCCGCCCGTCGCGCTCGGCCCGCATGGCCGCCAGGCCGAGGCGATCGAGCACCACGAGCGACGCCCAGTCGGCCACGCCCTCGGCCATCCATTGCGAGGCGCGCCCCTGCCCGCCCGCGAGCTCAACCTGACCGACGTGGGTCATCTCGTGCGCGACCAGACGCAGCCACTCCCGGGCCCCCCGCCGGGCGTCCGACGACCGCGCCGGCGTGATCGTGGGCTGGAGCAGAAACAGGCTCGACTCGAAGCTGGCGCCCACGGCCAGGCCGCTGATCGTCGCCGCGAGCGGGGGCGCCACACCGCCGTCCTGCACCAGCCCCTGCTCGAAGAGCTTCGGTGTCGCGTACAGCCGCAGCGTGACCTCGGCCGGTAACGGTAAGCGAAGATCGTCGCGCAGCACGACGGCGACGCGGCGCAGGGCGCCCTCCGGCGTGACGATGGGGAGTGCGTCGAGGCCGAGGACGAGGGGCGCGATGGGAATCGTGAACGTGACCCGGCGACTGTCCGTCGTGGCCTGAACGCTGAGCGCGAGGGCCAGCACCACGGCGAGCGGGGCCAGCGCGGAGAATCGGCGGTGGCGAGCAGACAGCATCGTCGGAGTGTACTATCGGGAAAACTCGTCCGGGGGAGAGAAGGATCCATGAGAGAAGCCGTCGTCGTGGCCAGCAGCCGCACGCCCCTCGCCAAGTCTCACCGTGGCTCCTTCAACATGACGCGCCCCGACGACCTCGCGGCCCATGCCATCCGCGACGTCCTGGGCAAGGCGCCGCAGCTCCAGCCCAACGAGATCGAGGAAGTCATCCTGGGCTGCGGTCAGCCCCACGGCTCGCAAGGGCACAACATCGCGCGGGTGGCCGCCCTGCGCGCGGGGCTGCCGGTGACGACGCCAGGCGCCACGGTGAACCGCTTCTGCAACTCGGGGCTGCAGGCGGTGGTGCAGGCCGCCCACATGGTGCTCCAGGAAGGCGTCGAGACCGTCATCGGCGGCGGCATCGAATCGATCACGATGCTCCAGCGCGACAACAGTCCGAACCCGTGGGTGAAGGAGCACTACCCCGGCCTCTACATGGTCATGGGCGACACCGCCGAGGTGGTGGCCAAGCGCTACAAGATCAGCCGGCAGGCGCAGGACGAGTATTCCCTGCAGAGCCAGCAGCGGACGGCGCGCGCGCAGCAGGAGGGCTTCTTCAAGGAGGAGATCGCGCCCATGCAGGTCAAGCGCGCGGTCCTCGACAAGAAGACGGGGGAGAAGATCGGCGAGGAGGACCACTACGTCGACGGCGACGAGTGCAACCGCGGCGACACGACGCTCGAGGGCCTGGCCAAGCTCGCGCCGGTGTTCGACACGAAGAGCGGCCAGGGGTCGGTGACGGCCGGCAACTCGTCGCAGCTCTCCGATGGCGCGTCGGCGACGCTCGTGATGTCGATGGAGCGCGCGAAGGCGCTCGGGATCCGTCCCAAGCTCGTCTTCCGCGGCTACGCGGTGGCCGCCTGCGAGCCGGACGAGATGGGGATCGGGCCGGTGTTCGCGGTTCCGAAGCTCCTCGCCAAGCACGGGCTGCGCGTGCAGGACATCGACGTCTGGGAGCTGAACGAGGCGTTCGCGTCTCAGGTCGTCTATTGCCGCGATCGTCTGGGGCTGCCGATGGACCGTCTGAACATCAACGGTGGCTCGATCTCGATCGGCCATCCGTTCGGAATGACCGGCTCGCGCCTGGTCGGCACGATCGCCAACGAGCTGCTGCGCCGGCGGGGGCGCTACGGCGTAGTGACGATGTGCGTGGGCGGCGGCCAGGGCGCCGCCGCGCTGTTCGAAGCGTGTCTGTAGTCCGGTCGTTCGCCGACGCGTTCAACCGCGGCGACGTCGACGGGCTCCTCGACTGCTTCACCGGGGACGCGACGTACACGGACAATTTCTATGGCCCGCACCGCGGCCAGGTTGCGCTCCGCGAGATGTTCGAGCGGATGTTCAAGGAGGGCCGCGACTACCGCTGGCAGATGGACACCGTCGTCGAGACGCCCGCGCGGGCGGCGGCCGAGTGGACGTTCGGTTACGTGGTCACCGACACCGTTCCGCGCAGCACGGGGCGGCACGTTCGTTTCCGCGGCATGAGCCTCTTCGAGCTGACGAGCGGGCGCATCGCCGCGTATCGTGAGCACTTCGACGTGGGCGCCGCGCTCCTCCAGCTCGGCTTCGCCCCGGAGTCGATCGCCAAGGTCCTCAAGCGCAAGCACGGCCTCTGAGCGTCAGCGGCCCGAGTGTTCGAGGACGGAGCACGCCTCCTCGGATTTCAGGTCGACCGCCCGCGCCGGCCCATAGCGTGATCGACGCCACAGACGGTAGGCGAGCAGCGTCGCGCCCGCGAGGGGAGCCACGAACAGCAGCCGGTGACCGTAGCGATCGAGCAGGGCCTCGGCCTGATCGCCGAACGCGAAGCCGAGGCCGCCCCACAGGGCCGCGTACGCCAGCGTACCGATCACGTCGAACCCGATGAATTTCCGGTACGTGATGTGGCCGCAGCCAGAAAGTGCGGAGGCGAACAGCCGGATGCTCGTCGAGAACCGGCTGAGCACGATGGCCGCCGTCCCAAACCGCTTGAAGTAGGCGACGGTGCGTTCGACACAGCGCTCCGACCCGAGGGTCAGCCGGCAGTAGCGCTTCAACAGCCGCGGCCCGGCCAGCTTCCCGCCGACGTACGGGACATGGTCTCCGATCACCGCACCCGCCATCGTCACCAGGACCAGCCGAACCAGGTCGGTGACGTCGGCGAGGCCGGTCGCCGCGATGATCAGAATGATGCGGCTCGGGAACGGCACGCCGGCACCTTCGATCAGGAAGGCGAGGAAGACCACGCTGAAGAGGTGGCTCATGAGGAACTCGAGGTGCGGCTGCAGCGCAGGCATCACGGCTAGAACTCGATCTGGGCTCCCAGCTCGACGACGCGGTCGGCTGGGATGCTGAAGAAGTCGGTGGCCGAGGCGCTGTTGCGGGCCATGAATGCGAACAGGCGCTTGCGCCAGCGCATCATCGGCATCGGCCCCGTCGGCACCAGGCGCGCTCGCCCCAGGTAATAGGTGACGTCGTTGAGCTCGACGTCGAGGTCACGGCAGCAGCGGCGCACGATGCTGGGGACATCGGTGCGCTCCATGAAACCGTACGTGGCCCGCACACGGTAGAACCCTTCGGGAAGCGTCTCGGACTGCACGCGCGTGCTGTCGTCGACCTCGGGTACGTCCTCCACGATGACGGACAGGAGCACGACGTGCTCGTGCAGCACCTTGTCGTGGCGATAGTGGTGCAGGAGCACGAGCGGCGCGGTGTTGGCCGCGTGCGTCAGATAGACGGCCGTGCCCGGCACGCGCACCGGCTTGGTGCGCGAGATCTCGGCCAGGAACTCGTCGAGCGGAATGGCGCCGGTGTCGAGCTTGGCCGTGAGGAGACGGCCGCCCCGATTCCAGGTCTCCATGAGGAGGAACACGCCGCCCGCGATGGCGAGGGGCACCCACCCACCCCGCTCGATCTTCACGATGTTGGCCGCGAAGAAGGCGACGTCGATGACGAGGAACAGGCCGGCGATCGCGCCGGCGCGGGCGACCGACCATTGCCAGCGGTCGCGCGCGATGAGGTAGAAGAGCATGGTGGTGATGGCCATGGTGCCCGTCACCGCGATGCCGTAGGCCGCTCCGAGCTGGCTCGAGGACCGGAAGGTGAGCACGACGAGCAGGCAGGCCACCATGAGCGCATAGTTCACCGCCGGCACGTAGATCTGTCCGATTTCCATGCGCGACGTGTGGACGACCGTCATGCGCGGGCAGTAGCGAAGCTGAATGGCCTGGTGCGTGAGCGAGAAGGCCCCGGAGATGAGCGCCTGCGAGGCCACGATCGCGGCCAGCGTGGCGATCACGAGCAGCGGGTAGCGGAACCAGGAGGGCGCCAGGAGGTAGAACGGATTCTGCACCGCCTCGGGCGAGCGCAGGACGAGCGCGCCCTGGCCGAAGTAGTTCAGGAGCAGCGCCGGGAAGACGGCGACGAACCACACCAGGCGAATCGGTGCTCGGCCGAAGTGGCCCATGTCGGCGTAGAGCGCCTCGGCCCCCGTCACGGCGAGCACGACGGCACCGAGGACCAGGAAGCCGGCAGCGCCGTGGCCGGCCAGGAAGCGCACGCCGTGCCAGGGATTGACCGCGACCAGAATCTCGGGGGCCTGCGCGATCTCCATCACGCCGAGAACCGCGATGGTGGTGAACCACAGGAGCATGATCGGTCCGAAGATGGTCCCGACCCCGGCCGAGCCGCGGCGCTGGAGCATGAACAGCGCGAAGAGGATCACGAGCGTGGCCGGGACGACGTATGGCTCGAACCGGGGAGTGGCGATCTCCAGGCCTTCGGTGGCGCCCAGGACCGAGATGGCCGGCGTGATCACCCCATCGCCGTAGAGGAGCGCGGCGCCGAAGAGCCCCAGGCCCAGCACCAGCGACCGCGGCGGCCGGCCACCGCCCCGCCGCGTGCGCTGTACCAGCGCGAGGAGCGCGAGGATGCCGCCCTCGCCGCGATTGTCGAGCCGCATGATGAAGACGACGTACTTCACGCTGACGATCAGGATCAGCGACCACACGATCAGGGAGAGGACGCCGTACACGGCAGCGGACGTGGCGGTGATCCCGTGCTCGGGGTTGAAACACTCGCGGAAGGCGTAGAGCGGACTCGTGCCGATGTCGCCGAACACGACACCGAGCGCGACGAGCGACAGCGCAGCCAGTCGACGCCCTTTCGGCTCGGTCGCCGGTCGCGAGAAGCGTCGTCGGATCGGCGCCAGCGTGGCGGCTACGGGCTCATCATCGGCCTCGGGCGTTGGACGGGCGGGCAGCGTCGGCACCGCCTCTATCCGTTGCCAACCGCGTGCCACCGGCGCCGTTCTTGCATCGCGGCCGGACTCCGGGAGGAGCAGTCATGGCCACAGCGAAGCAGCGGTCGGCAGCAAGACGGAACATCGAGAAAGCAGCGAACGCCGCGCGGCGGAAGCGCACGATCGCCCGGCTTCCCGAGAAGACACGGCGCGCCCTCGGAAAGGAGGGCGCGAAGGCGCGGAGGAGGGCGGCCTGAGGCGACCGCCCTCCCCGTGAGGTGGGCTACTTCGTACCGGGCGTCGTCTGAGGCGAACCGGAGCCGGGCGAAGAGGAACCGGCGCCCGGTGACGTCTGCGGCGACGCTGACGGAGCTGGCTTGACGATCCCGAAGGCAACCGTGACCGGGTCGCCCTTGGTGATGCCCTGGACGGCCGCTGGCGGGAATCGGATGGTCATCGGTCCATCGACCGTTTGCAGCCTTAGCGTGCCGGTTCTGGCATCCACGCTCTCCACCTGCCCGGTGACCTCGGCGGTGAAGGCCTTGGCGACCACCTCCGGCTTGTCCCCCTGCTGTGTCTGCTGAGCCTGAACGGGTAGCGCGGCCGCCGTGGCGAGCGCCAGCGCGGCGACGACTGAAAGGGTCGCGTTCTGCATGCTTGTCCTCCTCTCGAGTGATGAAGAGGGCAAGCTCTGCATGACGACTGCCAGGGGACCAGACTCGGGACGATCGGCGTCCGGATCCGGTCAATCCGTCACGAGCCACGGCATCTCGCGCGCGTGGCGCGCCTCGAAGGCGCCTATCTCGGTCTCGTGGCCGAGCGTCAACGCGATCTCGTCCTGGCCCGTCAGCAGCATTCGCTTGCGGAACGGATCGACGTCGAAGCGGTGCACGGCGCCGTCGGGCGCCGTCACGGTCTGCGCTTCGAGATCCACCACGACGCTCGCGCCCGGAATCTCGTGGAGCTGGCCACGCAACGACGCCGCCGCGGCGACGGGCAAGATCACGGGGAGCAGACCGTTCTTGAAACAGTTCTGGTGGAAGATGTCGCCAAGGCTGGGAGCGATGACGGCGCGGATCCCGAAGGCCTCGAGCGCCCACACCGCCATCTCACGCGACGATCCGCACCCGAAGTTCTCGGCCGCCACCACGACTTGCGCCGACCGGTAGGCGGGCCGGTTCAGGACGAAGTCCGGCTTCTCGGAGCCGTCGGCGTTGAAGCGCACGTCGTGGAACAGGAAGCGACCGTACTCAGGATTCTTGGGCTTGCGGAGGAACCGCGCCGGGATGATGCGGTCGGTGTCCACGTTCGGAAGATCGATCGGCGCGGCCACGGCGGCCAGTCGCGTGAAGGCGCGCATGGGCGTCGAACCTACCGCGGCCCGGCGCGGCCGGCAAGCACCGCGAGGGCGCGTGTGAGGGTTGCCGGCTCAACCGGCTTGCCGAAATGCAGGTCGTACCCCGCCTCCAGCGCGCGGCGCGCATCGTCGACACCAGCGAACGCCGTGAAGGCGACGGCGGGAATGTCACGTACGCCGTCGGTGCGGGCCCGCACGGTACGAATCAGGTCGTAGCCGTCCCGTCCGGGCATTCCGATGTCCGCCACCATCACGTCGAACCGCGTGCGATCCAGCGCTTCCAGCGCCTGGGCGGTGGAGCCGGTCGTCACCGGCCGGGCGCCGCACTTCTCGAGGATGACCGCCAGGACTTCGCGGCTATCGGGATCGTCGTCGACGAGAAGCACGTTCAGGTTGTCGAGTCCCGGCAGCGGCGATTCGTGGGGCGATGGTTCCACCGGCGTCGACCGGGCGCCGTCGGTCATCAGCGGAAGCTCGATCGTGAACGTCGAGCCCCGGCCCTCGCCCGCGCTGTCGGCGGTGACGGTGCCGCCATGCAGCCCGACCAGGTGGCGCACGATGGCGAGGCCGAGCCCCAGTCCCAAGTGCGGCCGCGCGCCCGCGCTCTCGGCCTGGCGGAAGCGTTCGAACACGTGCGGGAGGAGGTCGGGCGCGATGCCGCGCCCCGTGTCGGTGACCAGGATTCGGGCGTGTGTGCCGTGACGGGACAGTCGCGTGGTGATGCGGCCACCGCGCTCGGTGAACTTGACCGCGTTGGAGAGGACGTTCCACACCACCTGCTGGAGCCTCACGCCGTCGCCCATCACGCGCGCGCCGGGCGCATCGACGACGATCTCGAGCGCGATGCCGCCGCTGGTGGCCGCCGGCCGGACGGCCTCGGCGGCGGCGCTGATCACGGCGTCCAGCTCCACCGGCTTACGCTCCACGGTGAGCTTGCCGGCTGCGATCCGGGAGAGATCGATCAGGTCGTCGATCAGTCGGGCGAGGAGACGGATGTTGCGCTCGACGGTCTCGACCCCCCGTTTCGAGGTGACGGTGTCGATCCGGCCCTCACGCAGGATCGCGGCCCAACCGAGCGCCGAGTTGAGCGGCGTGCGCAGCTCGTGCGAGAGCATCGCGAGGAACTCGTCCTTGGCGCGGTTCGCTTCCTCGGCGATGGTCTGCGCCGTCTGCGCGCGCTCGAGCAGCCGCAGCCGCTCCTGGGAGATGGCCCGCCGCTCCGCCACGACCGCGGCCAGCGGCAACGTCGTGACGGCCATCGTGCCCATGAAGACCTGCACCAGCAGGAGTGACGTGTTCTGGGTTCCGACCGCGAACGGCCCCAGCCCGCGGACCGTCGCGGTGACTGCGATGCCGGAGAGGATCAGGATCAACGTGGCCGCCTCGCGCACGCCCAGCCGGAAGGCCGCCCAGATCAGCGGCGGCATGGCGACGAAGGGCATCGGGAGCATGCCTCGCTCCCAGAAGACGAGCGCGCCGATCGTCACGGTCGCGAGCAGCACGACCACCGCTTCGATGCGGCGCTCGCGAGGGATCACCGGCGGCTGGCTCCAGAGGACCACCACGGGGGTGACGATGAGAGCCCCGACCGCATCGCCGAGCCACCACGTCCACCAGATCGCGCCCCCTTCCGCCCACGCCGCATAGCCCCCGATTTCCAGACTCGTCACGCCGATGGTGGCCGAGATCATGGTGCTGAGTCCGGCGGCGAGCGCGAACTTGAAGACGTCGCGCGCGCGCTCGAAGACGTGCCGGCCGCCCGCGAAGCGATTCACGAGCCAGGCGCCGGCCAGCGCTTCGGTCGTGTTGCCCACGCCGATTCCGAGGGACGTCGCGATGGACCCGGCCGTCGTGACGTTCACGACGAAGGCGCCGAGCAGGATCGCCGGCCACAAGCGATAGCCGCCGACGATCAACGCGCCGATCGCGAGGCCGGTCGGTGGCCAGACGGCCGAGGCGTTGGTGTGGACCGACGCCAGCGACAGGCCGAGCTTGCCGGCGAGAACGTACGCGACGAACAGGACAACTTGAGCGAGGATGCGTCAGCCTCGCAGCGTGCGCACGTCGGTGAGTCGGCCCGTCACCGCCGCCGCCGCGGCCATGGCGGGCGAGACCAGATGCGTGCGAGCGCCCTGGCCCTGCCGGCCCTCGAAGTTGCGGTTCGACGTGGACGCGACCCGCTCGCCGCCGCGCGCGGTCTCGCCGTTCATCCCGACGCACATCGAGCAGCCCGCTTCCCGCCACTCGAAGCCGGCATCGCGGAAGACCCGGTCGAGGCCTTCGGCCTCGGCGGCCCGCTTGATGAGGCCGGAGCCGGGAACGACCCACGCCGGCACCACGGCACGCTTGCCCTTCACCACCTGCGCGGCCGCGCGCAGGTCGTCGAGCCGGCTGTTGGTGCAGGAGCCGATGAAGACGCGATCGACCGTGATCTCGGTGAGCGGAATGCCCGCGGTGAGGCCCATGTAGGCGAGCGCGCGCTCCATGCTCTCGCGCCGCGTGGCGTCGGCGGCGCGTGCTGGATCGGGGACGCGCTCCGTGATCGGGAGCGCGTCTTGCGGGCTCGTGCCCCAGGTCACCGTCGGCGCGATCTCGGTACCGTCCAGCGTGACCTCGCGGTCGAACGTCGCGTCAAGATCGCTCGGCAGCGTTTTCCAGTACGCCAGCGCCCGGGCCCACAGCTCACCCTTCGGCGCGAAGGGCCGGCCTTCGAGGTAGGCGAACGTCGTCTCGTCGGGCGCGACCATGCCGGCGCGCGCCCCCGCCTCGATCGACATGTTGCAAACCGTCATGCGCTGGTCCATGGTCATCGCGCGAATCACCGTGCCGGCATACTCGATGACGTGACCGACGCCGCCGGCCGCGCCGATCGTGGCGATGATGGCGAGGATCACGTCCTTGGCGGTGACGCCGAAGCCCAGCCGGCCGTCCACCGTGACGCGCAGCGACTTCGGCTTCTTCTGCCAGAGCGTCTGCGTGATCATCACGTGCTCGACCTCGGTGGAGCCGACGCCGAAGGCCAGACAGCCGAACGCGCCATGGGTGGCGGTGTGCGAGTCGCCGCAGACGAGAAGGATGCCGGGCAGCGTCAGTCCTTGCTCGGGACCGATGACGTGCACGATCCCGCGCCGGTCGTCGCCCACGCCGAAGAACGTCACGCCCTGCTCGGTGGTGTGGCGCGTCAGCGACTCGACCATCTTGCGCGTCTCGGCGTCCGCCGTCGGCGTACCGGGCGTGGTGAGCACGTAGTGATCGGCCGTGGCGAACGACAGGTCGGGGCGGCGCATCCGGCTGCCGTTTCGCGCCATGCGCTCCCACGCGTGAGTCGAGCCCTCGTGGAGCAGGTGGCGGTCTATATAAAGGAGGACGTGCCCTCCGGGGCCTTCTGTCACGACGTGGCTGGACCAAATCTTTTCGAACACGGTGCCGCGGGGTCGAGCGGTCATATCAAAGCAAAGGGTATCTCACCGGGACTCCCTGCGCAGCCGAAGGCGTAAGCTGGAGTCATGAAAGTCTCGAGTCTGCTCGCGCTGATCGTGGTGCTCTCCGGATGCGCCGCCGAGCTGCGGCCGGCGCCGACGGCCCAGGTCTTGCCAGGGCCCGGTCGCCCCGCCACGGCCGAGGCGGCCGGCGTTCGCGTCGTCGCCCAGACGGGGGCATGGCGGGCACATCCGATGGGTCTCCCCGGTGTCTTCACGCCGATCCTCGTGACCGTCGACAACCAGAGTGACGTGCCACTGAGGATCCGTCATTCCGACTTCGCCCTGGTGAGCGGCGACGGTCGGCGGTTCGCAACACTGGCGCCGGGCGAGGTGCACGGCACGGTGGCGGACCCGGGGCCGCCCGCGTACGCGTACTCGCGCGGCGTCTTCGTGGCCCGGCGGGAGCCCGGTGGGCGCGTGATCCTGTCAGAGCCCTTTCCCTACGATCCGTTCTTCGACTACTTCCCGGGATCGACCTGGACCGAGCTGCCGACGCGCGACATGATCCAGCTCGCGCTACCGGAGCGCGTGCTCGCGCCTGGCACGAACGCGGCGGGCTTCGTCTACTTCCCGCGCGTCTCCCGCAACGTCTCCTCCGCGGATTTCACGGCGGCGCTCGTCGACGACCGCACGGGCGCTCCGGTGGCGACGCTGGCCATCCCGTTCGTCACGCGATAGGTGGACAGTCAGACCGTCGTCGGGATCGTCGTGGGCACGCTGTTCGTGGCTGGCCTCG
Source organism: Candidatus Rokubacteria bacterium 13_1_40CM_68_15 (assembly GCA_001917585.1). Lineage (GTDB taxonomy): Bacteria > Methylomirabilota > Methylomirabilia > Rokubacteriales > CSP1-6 > 40CM-68-15. Next base: position 39,151 of record MNEG01000073.1, on the reverse strand, counting down.
TCGGCGCGCTGATTCCCTGGATCCCGGGGCCGCTGTTCATTCTGATCGGCGTGCTCGTATGGGCCGTCGCCACGCAGTTCGCCGTCATCGGCGTGGGCCGACTCGTAATTCTAATAACGCTGGCGCTGACGACGCTGCTCGTGAATTTCGTGGCGGGACCGATCGGCGCCCGGCGGTCGGGCGGCAGCCGCTGGGCCGTCGCCGGCGCCATCGTCGGCGCGCTCGCCGGCGTCTTCTTCGGCCCATTCGGTCTCGTGATCGGTCCCGTGGTGGGCGCCGTGGCCGGCGAGATGCTACGCGGGGGCGATGTGGAACGCAGTCTTCGCACCGGTGTGGGCGCGCTCATCGGCATGGTGGCAGGCATCGCCGCCGACTTCGTGATCTCAGTGGCGATGATCGGACTGTTTCTGTGGTGGATCTGGCGCGTTTGACGCCTACGTCACCCTGACGACCGGGACCACCGACATGCCCGGTCCGACCGGATAGTCCGGGGGCGGCGGCTGGTCGAAGACGATCTTGACCGGCACGCGCTGAACGACCTTCACGAAGTTGCCGGTCGCGTTTTCGGGCGGCAACAGGCTGAAGCGGGCACCGGTCCCACTCTGGATGCTGTCCACGTGTCCCTTGAACACCTTCCCCTTGTACGCGTCGATCTTGATCTCGACGGGCTGGCCGGGGCGGATGTTCTTGAGCTGAGTCTCCTTGAAGTTCGCGATCACCCAGATGTCGTGCGTCACGATGGCCATGAGCGGGGTGCCGACCGGCACGTACATGCCCTCTTCGACCGACTTTCGCGTGACGCGCCCCGACTCCGGCGCCACGATACGCGTGTACGACAGGTCGACCTCCGCCCGCTCGAGTCGGCGCCGGGCGGCTTCCGCCGCCTCCCGCTTCGCCCGCGCGGTGGCAGCGGCCTTCTCGAAGTCTTGACGCGAGATGAGCTGGCGCTCGAAGAGCAGGCGAGCGCGGGTGGCGTCGGCTTCGGCGTTCTCCGCTTCCACCTCGGCCGCGCGGGCCTGCGCGCGCGCCTCGTCGACGACCGCCCGGTACGGGCGCTCGTCGATCTGGACGAGGAGCTGCCCCTCGGTGACCTCCTGGTTGTCTTCCACCAGCACCTTCTCCACCTGGCCGGCGACCTTCGCGCTGATCCGGATGATCCGAGCCTCGATGAAGGCGTCGTCGGTGGAGACGCGCTTCGCCGCGTGCGAGTAGTAGACACCGCCGGCCACCAGCAGGGCGATGAGTACCAGCGTGCCGACAGCGAAGGCGACGGGATGGCGACGAATCACTGCGAGAGGAGCCATGAGAGCACCGCCAACGAGAGCCCGTGCAAGCGGCACACCATCGTCAATGCGCCGCCACCTGGCCCGGCTGTGGTCGCACCCTCCGGAAGAGAAAGACCAGCGGGATGCACGCCAGGCACAGGAAGGAGATCAACCGGAAGTTGTCCACGTAGGCGAGCAGCGTCACCTGGCGAAGGAGCTGCTGGTAGAGGATGGCGACGGCCTGATCGGCGGCCACATCGGGCCCGACCTGCGCCGCCAGCATCCCACGCAGCGCGTCGAGCCGCTCGGTGTAGATCGGGTTCTCGGGGGAGAGATACTGGACCATGAGGGCCTGGTGGCGCTGAGCGTCCCGAGCCAGAAGCGTCGTGGTGATGGCGATGCCGAACGACCCGCCGATGTTGCGCATGAGGTTGTAGAGGCCGGTGGCATAGCCGATCTGCTCGTTGGGCAGCGTGCCCAGAGCGACGGTCGTCAACGGCACGAAGATGAACCCCATGGCCAGGCCCGCGACCACGTTCGGCACGATGACGTTGCGCATGGCGACATCGAGGTTCAGGTGGGCCAGCATCTGGGTGGCCACCGACAACAACGCGAACCCGCACGCGATCAGGAGCCGGGGATCGATCCGGTTCACGAGCCGGCCCACGACGACCATCGACACGAGGGCGCCCACGCCCCGTGGGCTGAGCGCCAGGCCGCTCTGCAAGGCCGGGTAGTTCAGCAGCGTCTGGAGGAACAGCGGCAGGAGCGAGATGGACGCGTAGAGGATGGCGCCCATCACCGTGATCAGCGCGAGCCCGACGGCGAAGTTGCGGTCCCGGAGGATCCCGAGCTGCACGATGGGGTCGCGAGTCCGCAGCTCCCGCACGAGGAACGCCACGAAGGCGAGCACCGAGATCGTGCTGAGCCAGCGGATCCACGGCGCGGCGAACCAGTCGGCCTCCTGGCCCTTGTCGAGGACGATCTGGAGCGTGCCGAGCCAGAGCGCCATGAGCGCGAAGCCCAGGTGATCGATGCTCCGGCGCGCGCCCCCGCGGACCCAGGGCGGATCCTCGACGAAGGCCTGGATCATGAGGACGGCCATCACGCCGACCGGCACGTTGATGTAGAAGATCCACCGCCAGGAATAATTGTCGGTGATCCAGCCGCCGAGGGTCGGCCCCACGATGGGCGCCACCACCACCCCCATCCCGTACACCGCCATGGCGGACCCGCGACGCTCGGCCGGAAATGACTCGAGCAGCACGGCCTGTGCAAGCGGTTGCAGGGCGCCGCCGCCCAGGCCCTGCACGACCCGAGCGACGACGATCATGCCGAGACTGGTCGCGGCGCCGGCCACGACCGAGGCGAGCGTGAACAGCACGATGCAGCCGATCAGCAACCGCTTGCGCCCGAAGAAACCGGCGAACCATCCGGCCGCCGGCAGCACGATCGCATTCGACACCAGGTAGCTGGTGAGCACCCACAGCGCTTCCTCGTTGCTGGCCGCCAGGCTGCCTGCGATGTGCGGCAGCGAGACGTTGGCGACGGAGGTGTCGAGCACCTCCATGAACGTCGCCAGCATGACGGACGCCGCGATGATCCAGGGGTAGAAGCGCGGCTGCCAACCGAACGGTGGGGTGGCCATCTTCATCTTCCGTGCCGGCACTCGTGCTATAACACCGCGTCATGGGTGAAAACCTCCAGGAGCGCTTTCAAACGCTGCACGAGATCGTCAGGGCGGCGCACGAGACGCTCGATCCGGGCGCCTGGGATTACCTGGCCGGCGGCACCGAGACCGAGACGACGCTGCAGCGGAACCGCCAGGCGTTGGACTCCATCGCGTTCAGGCCGCGAGTGTTGCGGAACGTTTCCAAGGTCGACACGACGGCCACGCTGCTCGGCCGGACGCTGCGTCTGCCCGTCATGCTCGCCCCCGTCGGCTCCATCGAGACGTTCACCCCGGGTGGCGCCGCCACGGCGGCGCGCGGCGCGACGGCGTTCGGCGTGGCGCAGATGCTCTCGTCGGTCTGCAATCCCGGGCTCGAGGCGACGGCGGCGGCGGCGCCCGGCGGCCTGCGCATCTTCCAGCTCTACGTGCGGGGCGACGACCGGTTCGTGGACGATCACGTGAAGCGCGCGCGCGACAACGGGTATGCCGCGTTCTGTCTCACGGTCGACAGCGCCATGTACAGCCGGCGCGAGCGCGATCTCGCCAAGCGGTACATCAAGCCGTGGCGGGCCCGGGCCACCGGCATGGACTTCCAGGCGGCGCTCTCGTGGGATCAGGTGAAGCGCTTCAAGGACACGCACGACGTGCCGCTGTGGCTCAAGGGCATCGCGACCGCGGAGGACGCCGAGCTCGCGTGCGAGCACGGCGTGGACGGCGTCTACGTCTCCAATCACGGCGGGCGACAGCTCGACCACGGCCGCGGCAGTGCCGACGTCCTCCCGGAGGTCCTCGCGGCCGTGCGGAAGCGTGCGCTCGTCGTCGTGGATGGCTCGTTCGTGCGGGGCACCGACGTGGTCAAGGCCGTCGCGCTCGGCGCCGATTGCGTCGGCATGGGGCGGATCGCCTGCTGCGGACTGGGCGCCGCCGGCGCCGAGGGCCTCGTGCGGGTGCTCGAGCTGCTCGAGGACGAGGTTCGGATCTGCCTCGGTCTGCTCGGTGTCACGCGCTTCGCCGAGCTCGACACGTCGTATCTGCATCGGGCCGAGCCGGTCACGCCGCCGCGCGTCTTCAGCGCGTTCCCGTTGATGGACGAGGGATACTAGCCCGCGAGGATCGAAGGCATGGCGAACTCGATCGATGTCTATCGCACCGAGCTCACGCCCGTGGATTTCCTCAAGCGCAACGCGTGTGTCCTGCCCGACAAGGTCGCCGTCGTGCACGGCGGGCGTCGGTACACCTACCGGCAGTTCGAGCAGCGGGCGAACCGGCTGGCCTCGGCCCTGCGCCGGAGCGGGCTCAGGCGACATGACCGCGTCGCGTTCCTCTGCCCGAACATCCCGGCCATGCTGGAGGCGCATTACGGAGTCCCCATGGCCGGTGGTGTGCTCGTCGCCATCAACATCCGGCTCTCGACCGACGAGATCGGCTACATCCTCAAGCACTCGGGCGCCACGTTCGTGTTCGTCGATGCCGAGCTCGAGAACCTGATCAAGCCCCTCGATCTGAGCGGGCTCAAGGTCGTGCGCGTCGACGACACCGGCGCCGCCGGCGATCCCTACGAGGATTTTCTCGGCATGGGCTCGCCCGCGCCCGTCGACTCGTGGATCGAGGACGAAGAGGAGATGCTGGCCATCAACTACACCTCGGGCACGACGGGGCGGCCCAAGGGCGTCATGTACTCGCACCGAGGCGCCTACGTGAACGCGATCGGCGAGATCCTCGAGACGGCAATGACGTGGGACACGCACTATCTCTGGACGCTTCCGATGTTCCACTGCAACGGCTGGTGCTTCACGTGGGCGGTGACCGCAGTCGGCGGCACCCACCACTGTCTGCGCAAGGTCGATCCCGCCGTCATCTGGGATGCGCTCGACCAGGCCGGGATCACCCACTACAACGGCGCGCCGACCGTGCAGATCGGCGTCGTCAACCATCCCAAGGCGCATCGGCTCGATCGGCAGGTGACCGTGACCGTGGCCGGGGCGCCGCCGTCCCCGACCCTGCTCGGCAAGCTCAAGGAGCTGAACTTCCGTCCCGTGCACGTGTACGGCCTCACCGAGACGTATGGCCCGCATACCGTGTGCGAGTGGCACGCCGAGTGGGACGCGCTGCCGCCGGAGGAGCAGGCCCGGCTGGCCGCTCGTCAGGGCCAGGGCTACGCGAACTTCGATCTCGTGCGCATCGTGGACGGCAACATGAACGACGTGCCCCGCGACGGCGAGACCCTCGGCGAGGTCGTGATGCGCGGCAACAACGTCATGCTCGGCTACTTCGAGCAGCCTGATGCCACGGCCGAGGCGTTCCGCGGCGGATGGTTCCACTCCGGCGACATCGGCGTGTGGCATCCCGACGGGTACATCGAGCTTCGCGATCGCAAGAAGGACATCATCATCTCGGGCGGTGAGAACATCTCGACGATCGAGGTCGAGCAGTGCGTCGCCCGCCACCCGGCCGTGATGGAATGCGCGGTCGTGGCCATCCCCGACGAAAAGTGGGGCGAGCGCCCGAAGGCCTTCGTCACGCTCAAGCCCGGGCAGAACGCCACCGAGCGCGAGATCATCGACTTCTGCAAGCAGCACATCGCGCACTTCAAGGCGCCCGCTGCCGTCGCGTTCGGCGACCTGCCCAAAACCTCCACCGGCAAGGTGCAGAAGTTCGTGCTGCGCGAGAAGGAGTGGAAGGGCCAGGCGAAGCGGATCAACTGACCTGGGCCTTCCGCGCGCGCTCCGAGCCCTCGATCACGGCGACTTTCGCGTCTTCTTCGCCGCGCAGACGCTGACGGTCGTCGGCAACTGGATGCAGTCGGTCGCCCAGTCGTGGCTCGTCCTCCAGATCACGGACTCGCCGTTCCGGCTCGGCCTCATCAGCACCTTCATGTTCGGGCCCATGCTGCTCTTCTCGATCCCCGCGGGCGCCGTGGCTGACCGCCTGCCCAAGCGCCGCGTCGTCGTGACGTCGGCGCTGATCCAGGCCGCGATGGGGCTGACGCTGACGGTGCTGGTGGCCACCGGCGCCATCCGCTACTGGCACGTGGCCACGATCGCCGTCGTGTGGGGTCTCGTCAACGCGCTCGACACGCCAGCCCGTCAGGCCTTCCTGGTGGACCTGGTCGGCCGCGACGACGTCGGAAACGCGATCGCGCTGAACTCCGTCGCATTCAATGGCGCCCGGATCGTGGGGCCCGCCGTCGCCGGCGTGCTCATCGGCGCCTTCGGGCTGGGCGCGGCGTTCCTGGTCAACGCGTTCGCCGGCCTCATCGGCGCGCTGGCCCTGGCCGCTGTACGCACGTCGGGAACGCGCGTCCCACGCGGGGACGCGTCCTTCGGCCAGCAGATCCTCGAGGGCCTGCGCTACGCCGGCGGCACCGCGCGTGTGCGCCGACTCCTGGGCGTGCTCTTCGTCGTCACCATCACGATCTTCAACTTCTCGGTCTACATCCCGCTCCTGACCCGCGACGTCCTCGCCCAGGGGCCGGGAACGTTCGGCCTGCTCATGGCGGCGATCGGGATCGGCGCGATGACGGGCGCCTTCGCGCTCGGCGCCGCCAGTCGCGCGGAGCCGCCCTTTCCCCTGCTCGCCGCGGCCGCCGCCGTTTCGTGCGCCGGGCTGGTTGCCCTCTCGGCCGTCACCGACGTGTGGATAGCGGCGGTCGTGCTGCTGATCGTCGGCCTGGCGTCGATCGTCGCGGTGGCCGGCGTCAACACGGCGCTCCAGATGATGGCGCCGGACGCCCTGCGCGGACGCGTGATGAGCATCTACACGCTGATCTTCGGTGGCGTGTTTCCGTTCGGCGCCTTCCTGGCCGGCGCGACGGCCGAGACGTGGGGCGTCCGGACCGCGCTGGCCGGCGCCGGCGGCTTCGGGCTCCTGGTGTTGGCCCTCATCCTCGTCGCCGGCGGCCGGCGCGCGCTTGCGGTCAGCGATCCTTCTGGATGAGCTCGGCGTGGAGCCGACCCTGGCCGTCCATCTTGCCGGTCACGCTCACGACGTCGCCGGGCGCGATTCCGGTGCCGCTCGCTCCTGTCGTATCGACGGTCAGCATCCGGCCGTCGTCGGTCTTGAGCGCCAGGGATCCGCTCGCCACCGACTGCACGTAACCGCGAACCCGCTGGTACCCTGCGCTGTCCACGCCGCTCGTCGACGGCGACGCCGATGGCGGCGACGCGGGCGACGTTGACGGCGTCGACGACGCCGCGCCGGCCTGGCTTGCCCGCGGCTCGATCCACACCGCCGTCAGCGCTCCCCGATCCTGCTCGACCGTGAGCGTGGCCGGCGTGTTGGGCTGGAGAGTCGGCACCCGCCCGACGACCTGGCGAAGGTCCAGGGGCAGGGTCAATCCCGTCGGTGTCTTGAACGTGACCTGGCTGTCGTTGACCGACTCGACGGTTCCCTCGATCGTCTGGAAGTTCTTCGTCGGGCTGGACTCGGGTTTGATCGCGGACGCGATGAGGACGCCGCCCTGTCCCGCGCTGCGCGCGGTCACGCTCACCGCCTGGCCCGGCTTCAGGCTCTGCGCGGTGCTCGCGTCGAGGCCCGACGTGTTGACGACGTACGTTCGGCCGTCGTCACCCCGCACGACGATGTCGCTGTCGTGCACCGCGACCACGTTGCCCCGGAGCTGGCGCTCGCCGCGCAGGACACCTTGCAGCACGTCGAGCACACCGCCCCGGTCCTTGTCGCTCTTCTGATCCTGGGCCCACGCGACGCCAAAGACGAGCGTCAGGGCCGCGATTGTAAACGCCAGAATTCCGCGCCTCATGGCTCACCTCCAGGGCTCCTCGATCGTGCAAACACGGCTCCATCGGGCGCGGCAAGCCACGTACAATACCGCCCGTGAGCCTTCGACTGGCCCTGCACACGTGGACGCTGGACACCACGCCGCTGGCCGAGGCGCTGCGCACCGCGCGCGAGACGGGCTGGGACGCCGTCGAGCTGCGCCGTATCGACTTCGTGCGCGCGGCCGAGCGCGGCATGGATGCGGACGCGGTCATCGACCTGGTGAAGAAGAGCGGCTTGCCGGTGGCGTGTGTCGGCGTGGAGCACGGATGGATGTGGGCCGAGGGCGACGTGCGCCGGCGCCTGCTCCGCGTCTTCGCCGAGCAGTGCGAGCGTGCGGCCCGCATGGGCTGCGCAACCGTGATGAGCCCCGCCGACGTGGGGGCGGGTGACGTGAAGGCCGCCGCGGGCAGCGTCAGGGAGGTCGGCGACATCGCGGCTCGCCACGGCGTGCGGCTCGCGGTCGAGTTCAACTCTCAGGCGGGACAGCTCAACCGTCTCGATCGCCTGCGTGAGGTGCTGACGCACGCGGCCCATTTCCACTGTGGCCTGCTGATCGATGCCTATCACCTGACGCGCAGCGGCGGCGCTCCATCGGACGTCGAGGCGCTGCCCGCCGGAGAGATCGGGTACGTCCAGTTCAGCGATGTGCCGGCGACCGGGCTGGAGCCCGGTAAGGCACTCAACCGGCTTCCGCCCGGCCACGGCGTCGTGCCATTCAAGGAGTTCTTCCGCGCCGTCGGAGCGGCCGGCTATCGCGGCTACGTGAGCTACGAAGCGCCGAACCCCGCCGCGTGGGCGCGACCGCCGGCGGAGGTCGCGCGGGAGGCGCTGCTCGCGACGCGTACGCTGCTGAGCTGATGCTCCGGCTCAGCGTGCTCGATCAGTCGCCGGTGCGCAGCGGCGGGACACCGGCCGACACGATCCAGGAAACGCTCGAGCTCGCCCAGGCCTGCGACCGACTCGGCTATCACCGCTACTGGCTGGCCGAACATCACTCGACACCCGGCCTGGCCGGCTCGAGCCCCGAAATCCTCATCGGGCAGATCGCGGCCCGCACGCGGCGCATCCGCGTCGGCTCGGGCGGCGTGATGCTCCAGCACTACAGTCCACTGAAGGTCGCCGAAAACTTCCGCGTGCTCGAGACGCTGTTTCCCGGGCGGATCGACCTCGGCATCGGTCGGGCGCCGGGCAGCGACCAGATCACGGCGCGCGCGCTCCAGGAAGCCGGCGGGGCGCCCGGATTCGATCGCTTTCCCGAGCAGGTGGCCGATCTCATCGCGTTTCTCCACGACGCCCTGCCCGCCGATCATCGTTTTCGCGCGGTCAAGGCGATGCCGACCGGGCCAACGGCCCCCGAGATCTGGCTGCTCGGGTCGAGCGATGGGAGCGCCGCGATCGCGGCCGGCCTCGGCACGGCCTTTTCGTTCGCTCACTTCATCAACCCCGACGGAGGTGCCGAGATCACCCGCGCCTATGCGCGCCAGTTCCGACCATCGGCGATGCTGGACGCGCCGCGAGCCAGCGCCGCCATCTTTGTCGTCTGCGCCGACACCCCGACCGAGGCGCAGCGCCTGGCCCGGAGTCGGGAGCTCTTCCTCCTGCGGCTCTACACCGGCCGCGCCGGCCGCTATCCGACGGTCGAAGAAGCCGAAAGCTATCCCTATACGGCGCGGGAGGCGGCGTTCGTGGAGGCCCTTCGAGCGCGAAGCGTGGTCGGTACCCCCGAGCAGGTGCACGAGCGGCTCGTGGCCGTGGCCGGTGACTATGGTGTCGGAGAACTTGTCATCGTGACGATCACCCACGATCCCAAGGCGCGTTTGCGCTCTTACGAGCTCCTGGCCCAGGTATTTTCGCTTTAGCCGCCCGGGTTTTGGGCACCGTCTGAGAAAAAACTTTCTGGGCGGGGCGGCTCGGCTGCTAGAGTGGAATTCAGATGAAAACCACCTGTGACGCCGTCAATGGTTGCGGCCGTGACAGAGTTCGTCGCTGAGACGCCGGCGCTAGGGCGTTCGTTTTGTCCCGGCTGTGAGCCCGATGCTGACCCGACGCTTGAAATCCTCGACGTCCGCTGGTGCGATGCGCACCTGCCCCACCGCGACGGCACCGACGACGGCACAGTAAGGTCGGAGGCTTTTCTCTCGGGCAGTGCCGAGGCCGGCGGCGACGCCAATCGGCTGTGGTGCCAGCTGCTCCATCGCGACGCTCCGCGCTCGGCGCGTCGCCGTCCCCGCCGTACCAGCCCCTGATCTAGCAGTTCAAGTATTTCGAGCTGACCAACCGCTTCTCTGCGCCGTCCTCGCTCCACGTCTTCCGCTCGAGACCGGCGAGATCCTTGCCGTACACGTGGATCTCCACGGTGTCGCGGGATGTCCTATTGTGCATGCGGTGCACTTCGTCGCCGGGCACCAGGCGCGAGATGGCGCCGGGTTCGTGGCGCATCACACGGGTGATCTCGAGGCGCGCGTGCTCCGGCCGCTCCGGCGCGACGCGATAGCGCGTCTCCTCGATACGGTTCTCGATCACGCCGATGACGCCCCAGGTGTCATGGTTGTGCGCGCCGGCGGTGTCACCGGGGGCCCACACGACCGACGTGACGTTGAAGCGCGGCGCACGATGGAGCATGTAGCGCCCGCGCTTGCCCCCGGGGCCGAGTTTGCGGTACTCGGCGGGCAGAGCCTCGGGGTTCCTGATGAGGCGGGTGAGGAGGGGCTCGACCTTCTCGGTGATGACGTGAGGCGAAGCCTCCTCCCGCGTGATCCGGTCGAGGTCAGCGATGAAGTCCGGCAGCGTGTATTCGTTGTTCGCCATGGACGTCTCCTAGACCTCGACGGGTGTGTCGGTGCGGCCGCCCCACTCCGTCCACGAGCCGTCATAGACCGGCACGTCGGGCCGTCCCAGCACGTGCAGGCCGAGCGCGAGCACGGCGGCACTCACCCCGGAGCCACACGTCGTCACGACGGGCCGGCCGGCGTCGACATCCGCCTTGTCGAACACCTCGCGGAGCGCGTCCGGTGGCAGGAGCGTGCCGTCCTCGCGCCGAAACAAACGGTCGTAGGGCAGGCAGACGCTGCCCGGGATGCGTCCGCTGCGGAGTCCGGCGCGCGGCTCCGGCTCGGTGCCGACGAAACGGCCGTGAGACTGCGCGCGTCCACGACCTGCTCGCGCCGGCTGTCGACGTTCGCGCGCATGCGTGCGAGATCGCGCACCAGCTCGGGACGGGCGCGGGCCGTGAAGCGGCGTGGCGGCGGCGTGACGGCTCCGGCTTCGACCGGCCGCCCTTCCGCCTTCCACTTGGGAAGGCCGCCGTCGAGGACGGCGACTCGATCGTGACCGAACACACGAAAGCTCCACCAGACGCGGGCGGACGCGATCAGATACTTCTGACCGTACACGACCACCCGATCACCGTCTCCGATTTCAAGCGCCCCGACCGCGGCCGCGAAGCCACTGGCCTCCGGCAGCATGTGCGGCAGCGGATTGCTCGTGTCCTTGACGGCGTCGATGTCGAAGTAGACCGCCCCGGGAACGTGAGCGGTCAGATACTCGGCGCCAGCGTCGCGCTTCAGCACGGGCAGATACCAGGTCGCGTCGATGACCCGCAGATCCGGCTCGCCCAGATGCGCGGCGAGCCATTCCGTGGTGACCACCGTGGGCAGGTTCATCGGAGTGCGTGCGGGCTCTGCCCGTCCTCGTCGAGCTGCTCTTCCCAGCGCAAGTAGGCCTCCATGGCGGCGCGTCCCTTGTCGTACGGCTTCAGCACGACGTCGTCGGGTTCATCGAGGAGCTTCGTCGCTCCGGTTTCCACGGGCAGGCCCGCCTCCTGCCACGCCCGCGTGCCGCCCGCGAGCACTCGGGCGCCAGCGTAGCCGAGCCCGCGCAGTGTCGCCGCCGCCAGCGTCGACTGCCACCCATCGATGCACGTGGTAACGATCGACGCCGCCCGCGAGGGCACGATGTCGGCGATCCGCCATTCGAGACGGCTGCGACACAGCCACGCCGCGCCCGTGACGTGGCCGCGCGCATACACGTCGCTCGCGTCCACGTTCAAGATCGTCGCGCCGTCCAGCGGGCCCGGCGTGGCGACGGGGACGGCTCCGAGCGCGCTCGCCCCGCCGAAGGGCTCCGGTGCGGGATGCCCGGTCGCCACGGCGCCACCCGCATCCTTCCACGCCGGCAAGCCCCCGGCCAGAACGCTGACATTGCGTAGGCCCATCCGCTTGAGCCACGAGGCCGTCATGACCGATCTCACGAAGCCTTCGCAGACGAGCACGATGGCGGCGGCCCGCACGGCGATGTACTCGTCGGTCGCCTGCACCGCCTGGCCGCCGGGCGCCCAGACGGCGCCGGCCACGTGCTCCTCGGCATATTCTTCCGACGTCCGCACGTCGAGCACGACGATGTTTGCGTGATGGCGGCGCTCGAACAGCGCCCGGAGCTCAGCGGCGGTCGTGAACACGATCCCGTCCTCGGTCGCGACGCGCTTGGCCACGAGTGACGCGGCGGCCCGGCCGCGGGCCGACGGGGCCGGTGCTCGCCGACTGGCGAAACGCTCGAGCGTGAGACCGGCAAGGTCCCAGCCCATGGTGCCGTTCTCGAGCGCCACGATCGGATTGGGCAGACGCATGCGCCGGAGCGACTCGGCCCCGATGTAGGAGCGCGTTCGTCCGCCACAGTGCACGACGATCGGCGTGGTGGGATGGGGCACCAGATCCCCGATGCGCAGGACGAGCTCGCCGCCCGGCACGCTGATCGCCCCCGGCACGCAGCCGCGCGCGTACTCTTCGAACGTGCGCGAATCCACGATCACCATCTCCTCGCCCCTGGCGATCCGTGCGGCCAGCTCGTGGGCCGAGATCTGAGGCGTCTTGGCCTCGTGGAGCGCGCGCTCGCCGAACACCTTGCTCGGGACGTTGATCCCCTGCACCGTCCGCAGCCCGGCGGCTCGCCACGCCGGGAGTCCACCGGCGAGCGTGCGCACGTCGGTGTAGCGGAGCATCCCGAGCGTCGGAGCGGCCAGCTGGGCCAGCCGGCCGTCGTCGTCCAGGAGGACGATCGGCGTCGCGAACGCGGTGACGAGGCCCGGGAGACGGAACTCGAGCAGCCGTCGAGGCAGCGACGTGCTCCGGAAGATGTGGCCGCGCTCGTAGGCGCCGCGCTCGCGGACGTCGAGGACGGCGTGAGGCGCATCGCTGCGCATGAGGGCAACGAGATCGGCGGGCGAAAGATCCATAGAGCCTCTCAGTGCAGCAGGTGCTCCGCCGCCTCCATCAAGGTCTCGGCGAGCGTCGGATGCGTGTGGATGGTCGCCGCGAGATCCTCCACGGTGAGTGCGGCCTCGATCGCCAGCGCCGCTTCTGCGATCAGCTCTCCAGCGCCGGGGCCGACGATCCCGACGCCGACGACGCGCCCCGAGTCGGGATCGGCCAGGACCTTCGTGAGGCCATCCGAGCGCCCGAGGGTGGCCGCGCGCCCGGAGGCCGCCCACTGGAACTTCGCGATCTTCACCGGGCGGCTCGTCCGCTGGGCCTCGGCCTCCGTGAGCCCGCACCACGCGACTTCGGGATCGGTGAAGACGACGGCCGGCACCGCGACATTGTCGAACGCCACGGCCCTCCCTGAGATCGCCTCGGCGGCGACCCTCCCCTGCCGCATGGCGCGATGGGCAAGCATGGGCTCGCCGGTGACGTCACCGACACTGTAGATCCGCTGATCGTCGGTGCGACAACGATCATCGACGGCGATGACGCCTCGCTCGTTCGTTCGCACGCGGGTCGTCTCGAGGCCCAGCCCCTGCGTTTGCGCGCGCCGGCCCACGGCAACCAGCACGCGGTCGAACAGCAGCGTCTCGTCGCCCAGCCGGACCTCGATGCCACGGCCCGTCTCGCCGAGGCTCGACACCCTGGTTTTCAAGAGGATGCTCGTGAACAGCTTCTCGCAGCGACGCGCGAGCGGCTGGACGAGATCGCGATCCACGCCCGGGAGCAGTCCGTCCGCCATCTCCACCACGCGGACTTTGCTGCCGAGCGCCGCGTACACCTGTCCCAGCTCGAGGCCGATGTAGCCCCCACCGACGACGAGCAGCCGATCCGGGACGTCGGGCACCTCGAGCGCGGCGGTCGAGTCCATGATCCGCTCGCTCTGCAGCGTCAGCCCCGGCAGCGGGCTGGGCGCCGAGCCCGTCGCGATGATCGCGTGCTTGAAGACGACCACCTGCGGCTCGTCGCCCTCGACGCGCAGGCGCCGGGAGTCCTCGAAGACGGCGCGACCGCCGACGACGTCGACGTTCTTCGCCTTGGCCACGCCGGCGAGCCCGCGAGCGAGCTTGCCGACGACACGCTCGCTCTTCCATTTGCTCAGTGCGTCCAGCGAGATTCGCGGCTCCCCGAAGTCCACGCCGAAGTCCCTGGCGCGCTCGGCCTCGCCGAGCACAGCGGCGACGTGCAGCAGTGCCTTGGACGGGATGCACCCTTCGAACAGGCAGGCGCCGCCGAGCCGCTTGGCCGCGTCCACCACGACCGTCTCGAGCCCGAGCTCGGCGCAGCGAAACGCCGCGGTGTAGCCGCCGGGGCCGCCACCGACGACGGCGACGTCCACTTCGCGGACGAGATCGCCCATGACCATGCCGATCAGGCTCCTGGCGTCACGCCGGAGCCATCACGCCTGAGCTCAGCGTTGCCAGCCATTCCTGGTTCCCTACGGCGGCAACCACCATCGCACGGCAGCGCTCGGCATAACCGGGAGACGGCGACGCCACGTGGGCGAAGTACCACGCCGCCTCTTCCAGCGACTCATCCTCGTGCCACGTCGTCATCACAGTATCGTCGTCGCCTCGCTCCTCCTCGCGAGCCACGATTGCGCGCTCGAAAAGGTCGTGAACCCGTTTGCAGTCCGGCCCCCACGCGCAGAGATACACCAGGCCCTGAGCGAGAGTTCGCTCGGCGAGAGCGCGGAGGGCCTCCTCGGCACCACTGCGCGCGTCGTATGCGAGGAGCAGTCCGAAGCACCCCGAGTCGATGTCCAGCCGGTCGGGCCACGCCTCGAGTCGGGGCAGGAACATCGAGTAAAAGGTCCTCTTCTCGTCTTGCTTGATGATCTGCATCGACTCGGTCCTTACAGCTCCAGCAGGAGCTGGTCGGGGCGTTCGAGGCGGCGGACGATATCGGAGGCGAAGCGCGCGCCGTCGGCGCCGTCGGCCACGCGGTGGTCGAAGGTCAGCGACAGCGGCAGCAGCAGACGCGGCGCGATCTGCCCGTCACGGACGACGGCCTCTTCCCGCCCGCGTGCCACGCCGAGGATCGCCACCTCGGGGTAGTTGATGATCGGGATAGCGCCGGTGCCGCCGAGAGCGCCGATGTTCGTGATCGTGAAGGTGCCGCCCTTCAGGTCGTCGAGCGTGGCCTTGCCATCCCGCACACGCTGAGCCAGCGCGCCGAGCTCGCGCTGGATCTCGAGCAGGGGCTTCCGGTCCACGTCCCGGATGACGGGCACGATGAGTCCACGCTCGGTCGCCACCGCCACGCCGAGGTGGCAGTAGCGCTTCACGATCAGCTCGCCAGCCGCGGGATCGAGGCTCGCGTTGAACTGCGGGTGAGCCCTGAGCGCGAGCGCCGCCGCCTTCATCAGGAAGCTCGTCAGCGTGAGGGTCACGCCCTGGGCGCGGGCCGCCTCGAGATTGCGGCGGATCAGCGCGTCGAGATCGGTGATGTCCGCCTTGTCGAAGTGGGTGACGTGTGGGATCACCGTCGCCGACAGCGTCATCCGCTCGGCGATCGTCCGGCGCAGGTGCGAGAGCGGCTGGCGCTCGATGGGGCCCCACTGCTCGAAACTGGGCAGCGGCGGCGCCTGCAAGCCGACGCTGGCGAGCGGCTTGGCGGGGCCGCGTTCTATGGCGGGTCGTGCCGGCTCGTGGCGTTCCGGAGCGGCGGCGGCGCGCGTGGACGCGGCGGCAGGCGCCTTCGAGGCTGATGCAGCGCCGCGGACATCGTCGTCGGTGACACGCCCGCCAGATCCGCTTCCGGCAACCGTGCGCAGGTCGACGCCCAGCTCGCGGGCGAGACGTCGCGTGGCCGGCGTCGCCGGCACCGGACCCTCGGTCACGCGCGCGCCCGACGACGGCGTCGGCACCTGTCGAGCGCGACCGTCGGCGGCCACGGGCTTCGTCCCGGGCGGCGCTCCGGCCTCGCCGAACGACACGAGGACCTGTCCCACCTTCACCGTCTGGCCCGCTTGCACGTGAACCTTCTCCACGCGGCCGCTCATCGGGGATGGGATCTCGACCTGCGCCTTGTCCGTCTCGACCTCCAGGAGGGGCGCGTCCTCGCGGACGTCCTCGCCCTCGTGGACGAGCACCTTGACGATCTCGGCCTCGGTCAGCCCCTCGCCAAGATCGGGAAGCCGGAAGTCGCGGGCCATCGCCGTCATTGTACCGGCGCCAGCTCGAGATCGGCGAGCACGCCATAGTGGTCGGACGGCCACAGCGTGGCGCCGTCGGTGCCGCGCTCGGGCTCGTCGAGGACGATACGGCTCGACACCACGCGCCACTGCCGTCCGTTCGCCGACCGCAAGAAGACGTAGTCCACCCGTCGCCTCGCCGTGCGTGCCGGGCCCACGACGTTCTGCCACGTGGTCGCCCCGTCACCGTCGGGGTTGGCGGCGCGGAACGCGTCGATCATGCCGGCGCGGCTGAAGACGCCGAGCCCGGGCGCAGTCTCGCCGGTGTTGAGATCGCCCATGACGACGGCCGGGCGATCGGCCGGCCAGCCCTGCACGATGTCGACGATGCGCTCGAGCTGACAGTCGGCGCGCGCCGTGTGCGCCGAGACGATGCCGACACGGCCCCACGGTGCGTCGACCTCGGCGTGCAGCATGATCCGAGGGTCGAGGAACTTCACGCACCGCGGAAGATCCGTCACCTCGTGGGTGACGATGGGAAACCGGCTGACGACCGCCGAGCCTTCGCTGAAGTTCATCACCCAGGTGGCGATGCGGCCGAGCACCGGCAAGACACGTGGCGTGGCCGGCGCGAAGACGTAGTTGAAGCCGAGGCCGGCGGCCACGCGCGCGGCCACGTTGCCGCGCCCCCACCCCGTGGACGCTTCCTGGAGCGCGACGATGTCGGGATCGAGCGCACGCAACCCGCGCAAGGCGAGGGCCAGGCGCTCTTCCAGGCGCCTGTCGTCGCCCCAGAGCCCCGATCCGGGTCCGCCGTGGAAGAGATTGAACGTGACGACGCGCAGCCGCGGCGCCGGATCGGAACGGGCGGGAGCGACCGTGATCAGAAGACCGAGGACGGCGAGGACCGCGGCCCGCCGCACGACGCGATCAGTACGCGAGCGTCTCGCGCGCCGCCGCGAGGACGCGCCCGACGTCGGGCACGGTGGCGCGCTCGCGGGCGAAGCCGACGAAGGGAACGTCGTAGGCGGTGACGCGACGGATGGGCGCCTCCAGCGAGAGGAACGCGCCCTCCACGATCGAGGCGGCGATCTCGGCGCCGGGGCCGAAGCTCTTGGGCGCCTCGTGCACGACGAGCGCCCGCCCGGTCTTCTGAACCGACGCCACGATCGTCTCCCGGTCGAGCGGCGACACCGTCAGCAGATCGATCACCTCGCACTCGGCGCCGTCCTCGCTGGCCAGCGTGTCGGCGGCCTCGCGCGCCACGCGTACCATCGCGCCGTAGGCGATGATCGTCAGGTCCCGCCCGTGGCGCACGACGTCGGCCCGCCCGAGCGGCAGCGCCTCGATCTCGTCCGGCACGTCTTCCTTGGCCGCGTGGTAGAGCGCCTTGTGCTCGAAGAAGATCACGGGGTCGGGATCGCGGAGCGCCCCCACGAGCAAGCCGCGTGCATTGCGCGGCCCCGACGGGATGACCATCTTCAGGCCAGGGATGTGGGCGTAGAACTGCTCCTCGGATTCCGAGTGGTGCTCGAGCGCGCGCACCCCTCCGCCGTAGGGCATCCGCACGACCATCTGGCAGTGGAACCGCCCCTGCGTGCGCATGCGATAACGGGCGGCGTGATTCTCGATCTGGTGGAAGCACTGGAAGGCGAAGCCGGAGAACTGGATCTCGCAGACGGGCTTGAGCCCGTAGAGCGCCATCCCCACCGACGTGCCGATGATGGCGGACTCGGCCAGCGGGCTGTCGATCACCCGCTTGCCACCGAACTTGCGATGGAGATCTTCGGTCACGCGGAAGACGCCGCCGTCCACCCCGACGTCCTCGCCGATGACGACGACGTCCTCGTCCCGCTCCATCTCCTGGAGCAGCGCCAGGTTCAGCGCCTTGACCATGTTCAGTTTTGCCATCGGCTCGTCTTCCGCTGACCGCGCATGGGCGGCGACGACGGCGGCTCGGGCGCGGACCCGGCGTCGTCGGGGCCGCGCAGCCGCCCGGCCAGCTCGTCGCGCTGCGCCAGCAGCTCCGGGGGCTTCTCCGCGTACGCGTGATCGAACATCGTCAGGACGTCGGGCGGCGCCATCGCCTCGAAGCGCTTGACGGCGGCCGCGATCTCGGCGTCCACCTGCTGCTCGAGGCCCTCTTCCAGCAGGTTCTTCTTGCGCAGGTACTCGACGAAGCGCGTGAGTGGATCCTTGCGCTCCCACTCGCGCACTTCCTCCTCGGAGCGGTACTTCGTGGGGTCGTCGGCCGTGGTGTGCACGCCGAGGCGGTACGTCACGCATTCGATCAGCGTCGGACCGCCGCCCTCGCGCGCGCGGTCGACCGCCTCCTTGCTCGCCGCGTACACGGCCAGCACGTCGTTGCCGTCCACCTGGAGGCCGGGCAGGCCGTACGCGAGCGCCTTCTGCGCGATCGTCCGGGAGTGGGTCTGCTTCTTGAGCGGCACCGAGATCGCCCACTGGTTGTTCTGGCAGACGAAGACCACCGGCACGTGCCAGACGCCGGCAAAGTTCAGGGCCTCGTGGAAGTCGCCCTCCGACGTCGCGCCGTCGCCGAAGTACGCCATGACGACCACGTCGTCGCCACGGTACTGGGCGGCATAGGCGAGCCCGACGGCGTGGGGCAGCTGCGTGGCGACGGGAATGGTGATGGGCAGGTCGTGCTGGTCGGGCGCCGGCTGCGTTCCCTCGAGCTGTCCGGCGAACGTCATCAGGAGCTTCTCGATCGGCCATCCCCGCCAGAGCATGGCCGCAGTCTCGCGAAACGACGGCACCATCCAGTCCGTCGGGCGCAGCGTACAGACCGAGCCCAGCTGCGACGCTTCCTGACCCTTGATCGGCGCGAACGTGCCGATGCGGCCCTGGCGCTGGAGACGAACCATCCGCTCGTCGAGGCGGCGCCCGAGGAGCATGGCGCGGTAGAGCCGCTTCAGCTCACTGGCGGAGAGGTCGGGCTCGAGAGCGGAATCGAGGTTGCCGTCGCTGTCGAGGATCGACAGGTACTCGACGGTGAATCGAGGCTCGAGAGGCGTCCTGGGCATGGAAACCGGCGTCTCGTTCCATTGTACTCCGGGCGCCGAGAACCACGGTCATTGGGCGGACGGGAAGCGCGGTGGCCGCTTCTCCCGGATGGCCTTCATGCCCTCCCGGACGTCCTCCTCCATGAACGTGAGCATCTCCAGCGCAATGGACTGGTCGAAGATCGGGCCCGCCATGCGCAGCCAGTTGTTGAGGCTCTTCTTCGTCCAGCGGATGGCCTGCTGGCTGCCCTTCGCCAGCTTGTCGGCAACCTCGAAGGCCTTGGGCATGAGCTCCGCGGCCGGCACGCACAAGCTGACGAGGCCGATACGCTCGGCCTCCTTGCCGTCGATGAAGTCGGACGTCAGCAGGTAGTACTTGGCCTTGGCCATGCCGCACAGGAGCGGCCAGAGGATGGCCGCATGGTCGCCGGCCACCACGCCGAGCTTGGTGTGGCCGTCGGTGAAGCGCGCCGTCTCCGACATGATGCTGATGTCGGCCATCAGCGCGACGACCAGCCCCGCCCCCACGGCGACGCCGTTGATCGCCGAGATGACGGGCTTGTCCAGGTTGATCATGTTGTAGACGATGTCCGACGCCTCCCGGATGGTGTTGGCCAGTCGCCGGGGATCGGTCGCGTTTCGCTCCACCATGTCCATGTCGCCGCCCGCCGAGAAGGCCCGGCCGGCGCCCGTCACCACCGCCACCCGCGTGTCCTTGTCGCGATCGATCGTCAACCAGAGCTGGGTGAGCTCCCAGTGCAGCCGATCGTTGGTGGCGTTGAGGACTTCGGGCCGGTTGAGCGTGATGAGCAACACGCCGTTGGGGCGCCGCTCGAACAGCAGGTGCTGGTACTCCTTGTAGTCGATCATCGAAGCTCCTCAGGCGGCTCCAAGTGACGTCGCCTCACTTCGTTCTCGGTCGTCGCCGATCCTCACGTACGCGCGTTCAGGTCGCGGCGGCGCCGTTGACGCCGATCATCTGGCCGGAGACGAAGCCGCCGTCGTCGGAGGCGAGGAAGGCGGTGAGACGCGCGATGTCGTCGGGCGTCCCGAGCCGCCCCAGGGGGATCTTGCCGAGCTGGCTGCTGATGTAGGCCGCGTGCTCTGCTTGCTCGCCGAGGATCGGCCCGGGCGAGATCGCGTTCACCGTGACGCCCTTCGGCCCGAGCTCGCGGGCCAGCGCCTTCGTGAGTCCCCAGAGCCCGTGCTTGGCGGCGGCGACGTGCGCGCGCCCATCGTGGGTGCCTTGCATCGCGTTCATGCCGGTGATGTTCACGATGCGGCCCCAGCCGCGCGCCACCATCCCGGGCACGAACGCCCTGGCCATGTAGTACGCGGAGTTGAGATCGACGTCCATGACGCGCTGCCACTCCTCGTCCGTCATCTCGAGGAACGGCGCCTTCGGACGGATGGCGGCGTTGTTGACGACGATGTCGACGACCCCGATCTCGCCGGCGGCCTTGACGATCGCTCTCACGTCGTCCCGTCGGCCCACGTCGCCGAGGGCGACGACCGCGCGCACGCCGTGCTTGCGGGCCTCGGCGGCCACCGCCTCGGCGTCGACGCCCCGGCGGGCGGTGTTCACCACGACGTCACAGCCGCGCGCCGCCAGCGCCAGCGCGATGGCGCGGCCGATGTTGCGGCCGGCGCCGGTGACGAGCGCGGCGTGGCCGTGGAGGCTGGCCGGCGCCGTCATGAGCCGGACACCGCCCCGCTCACGAGGCCGCTCACGAGGTAACGCTTGAAGCAGTAGTAGAGGACCACGGGCGGGATCGAGTACACGGTGGACACGGCCATGAGGAGATTCCAGGGCGCGTTGTCGGTGGTGAGGAAGTTCGACATCGCGACTGGCAGCGGGATGTTCCGCTCGCCGGTGAGCAGCAGGAGCGCGTAGAGGTATTCGTTCCAGGCGTAGAGGAAGGCGTAGGTGCCGATGGCGATCAGCGGCGGCACGATCAGCGGCAGATAGAGGTGGAAGAACGTCTGGAGCGTGCCCGCGCCGTCGAGCGCGCCGGCCTCTTCGATCTCGGGGGGCAGCGAGCGGGCGTAGTCGGAGAGGACCCACAGCGCGTAAGGCGAGGCGAACGTGATCATGGCCAGCACGAGGGCGAGCTTGGTGTCGATGAGGTCATAGTCTCCCATCATCTTGAAGAAGGGAATGGCCAGGAACGACGACGGAATCACGTAGGTGAAGAGCGTCATGCCCGAGACGTAGCCGCGGAACCGGAACTTCATGCGCGCCATCGCGAACGATCCGAGCGCGGCCACCGCCCCCACCCCCACCATCGTCCACACCGACACGATGAGGCTCGTTCCGAGCTGGGTCCAGAAGTAGCGGACGAAGGGATTGTCCTGGCCCATCGTGTAGACGTAGTTCCTCAGCGTGGGGTGCTCCACGTAGAGGCCGGGCTGAAACAGGTCGTTGGTGGGCGTGAACGAGAGCAGCACCATGTAGTACACGGGGAAGAACGTCCAGACGAGAATGACGACGGCCACGACGCTGATGAACGTCTTCATATCTTGACCCATCGCATGAGCACGAAGATGAAGACCAGCGTCACCGGCATCGCCACCGCGAAGGTGGCCAGGCCCCACTCGAGCCGCCCCATGGCGAACGTGTAGCGATAGGCCAGCGTGGCCAGCACGTGCGTGGAATCGCCGGGAGCGCCGCCCGTCATCAGCCACGGCACCGTGAAGTCGCCGAGCGTGAAGACCATGGAGAGCAGCGTGCAGATCAGGTAGAGGCTGCGCAGGAGCGGAAACGTCACGTACATGAAGTTCTGCAGCACGCCGGCGCCGTCGATGGCGGCGGCCTCGTAGAGCTCGTTGGGAATGGCGCGGCGGCCGGCCAGGAAGATGATGGTCCAGAACGGCAGGTACTTCCAGATGTGGAAGATCATCACGGCGCCGAACGCCGTGTCGTGCTGGGCGAGCCACGGCACCGAGGGCAGGCCGAACTTGGTCAGCAGGTGGTTGAAGATGCCCCACTGGGAGTTGAGCATCCAGCGGAACGAGAGGATCCCGGGCAGCGCGGGGATCGCCCACGGGATCAGGAAGAGCGCGCTGAGGATCTTCACCACGCGATAGCGGTAGTCGAGCATGCCCGATAAGAGCAGGGCCAGGAACAGCTTCACGTTGACGGCGACGCCGACGTACCAGAGCGTGTTGACGACGGTTTGCTGGAAGACCGGATCGCTGAAGATGCCCCGGTAGCTGTCGAGGTCAGCCGCGTACCACAGGCCGAAGACCATGGGGTAGATGACGAACGCCGCGAAGAGCCCGAGCAGCGGCGCAGTGAAGAGCAGGCCCTGCAGCGTCCGGGACCGGAAGGGCGAGAGGCGGACGCGTGAAGGGGCGGCGAGCACCCCTTCACGCATCGCGGGAGTCATCGCCGGCTACTTGTACTGGGCGAAGATCGCCTTCATGCGCTCGATCGCCTCGTCGGTGGCCTTCTCCACCGTCCACTTCTCGATGGCGATGCGCGCCATGGCCTTGCCCCACAGATTCTCGTCGTAGACCACCGAGTAGGCCGGGTGCTTGTAGTGCTCGAAGACCTTGTTGTCGCGCTCGAGGAAGATCGTCGTCGCCACCGGGATGTGGTTGTCCTTCTCGCCCCGGGGGCCCTTGTGGCCCGTCCGCCAGAAGGGGTCGTGGGCCAGGTCGGTGAAGGCCGGGAACCAGCGGCCGTTGGCGGCCTTGATGTACTCCATGAAGCGTTCCGGCTCGAGCACGAACTTGATGAACTCCTTGGCCAGCGGCTGGTGCTTGCTGTACTTGGGGACGACGATGGTCTTCACCGCCGAGAGATAGCGCGCCTTCTTGCCGTCGGGACCGTCCGGCCACTCGATCGTCCCCATCTTGTTGAAGTAGTTGTCCTTCTGCGGATCCTCCTTGTTGAAGAACTGGGCGGCCGGGATCGACTGCGACGGATTCGGCGTCATCACGATGCTCTTGCTGTGGAAGCCGGCGTTGTTGTCGCCGTCGGTCCAGTTCGTCGCGTCGGGCGGCACGTAGCCGGACGTGAACAGGTCGCTGAACCACTTCAGCGTCTTGATGATGGCCTCGCGATTCTTGGGATCGCCGGCCACGATCTTGCCGTTCTTGTCGAGCAGCTCGCCGTTGTACGACAGCAGCGCCATCTCGAAGTTGTAGAGCGTGTCGGTGGCACGCGTCGATTCCGTCATCCCGACGCCGTAGAGCTTGCCGTACTTGGCCGCGTCCTTCTTACGGAGAGCGTCCTGGGCCTTCTTCCAGTGGCCCCAGTAGTCGTCCCACTTCATCGGGATCTTGGCCGGATCGTCCTCCAGCCCCGCCTCCTTGAGGAGGTCGCGCCAGTAGTGGATGTGCATGGTCTGAGCCTCGATGGGCACGCCGTAGTACGCGCGCTTCTTGAGGCGGTTGTTCATGACGTAGGCGACCTCGAGCATCTTCTTGTTGTAACGGGGCTCGAGCGTCTTGATCACGTCGGACATGTCGGCCAGCTTGTCGTCCCAGCCGAATTTGGGCACGATCTGCCAGTCGTTGTAGAAGCAGAACATCACGTCGCCACCGCGGCCGGCGATGAGCGCGGCCGTCTCCTTCTTGACGAGATCTTCCTGTGCGGTGAAGGAGAGATCGACCTCGACCTTGTGCTTGGCCTCGAAGTCCTTGACGATCTTCTGCATCGCCGCGTCTTCTTCGGGGTAGTAGCCCTTGTTCCACCACACCACCAGCTTGTCGGCGGCGAGCGCCGGAGCCACCGGGGTCATGAGGACGGTGATCAGGAGTACGAGGCACATCCAGAGGCGCATCGACAGGTCCTCCTCGGCTAGGAAGATGGACGGCGCGAACCGGTGACGGGGGGGAATATTAACACGCCCGTTCGAGGGCGCCGGGAGTTTGCCGGGCTGCTTCGAGTTTTGCGGGCCGCTTCTAATGAATTCGCGACCCGACGCGGCTCCAGCGAATGCCGCCGGCGGGGTCGGACGACCAGTAGATCAGGAAGGGCCGGCCCGTGATCTGTTGCCAGCGCACGGTGCCGTAGTGACGGCTGTCCTCACCCGCGTTGCGGTTGTCGGCCATCACGAAGAAGCGGCCGGCCGGCACGTGCCACATCCCGGACTTGTCGGGCGCGACCGGCTTGTCGGTGAAGTCGGCGTAGGGCTCGGCCAGTGCCTGGCAGCCGGACGTCGCCGGAGCGCAGTCGACGAACACCTGCCGTCCGGCCAGGTGTACGTCCTCACCGCCCAGGCCGACCACGCGCTTGACCAGGAGTTGGGTGGCGTCGGCCGCGTCGACGAAGACGATCAGATCGCCTCGCGCGGGATCGCGCACCGACTTGTCGACGAGGATGTAATCGCCGGGTAGCAGTGTGGGCACCATCGACGCCGAGGGAACCGAGAAGCCCTCGTAGCGCTGGCGGATGCCGAAGGGAATGGCGACGACGACGGCGATGAGCAGGACGAGGAAGACGAGCCAGACGGCTCGCGCCACAGCTATTTCTTGCCGCCCTGAGCCTTCTTCGCGGCGGTGGCCCGCGCCGGCGCTGGCGCCGCCTCGGCGCGCTTGGGCGCGGCCTTGGCCGGAGGCTTGCGCTCGCCGGACGGAACTCGCTTGGCCAGGCTTTCCTTCAACGCCTCCATCAGATCGATGACCTGGGCGCGCGGCGGGGCGGGCGCCGCCGTCGTCACTTCCTGACCTTCGACCTTCTTCTGGATCAGGTCCTGCACGCGCTGGCGGTACTCGTCCTCGTAGCGGCGGGGATCGAACTCGTCCGCGGCCAGGCCCTCGACGAGCTGGAGCGCGAGCTTGAGCTCGTTCTCGCGCACCTTGGCCGACGCTCCCTTGTCGACCTCGCCGAAGTCGCGCACCTCGTCGGCAAAGTACATGGTGTGGAGCATGAGGCCGCCCTGCGCGGAACGGATGAGCACCAGGCTCTCCTTGCCGCGCATGACGAACTTGGCCAGGGCCACCCGCTCGCTCTGGGCGAGCGCGTCAGCGAGCAGGCGGTAGGCCTTCTCACCGCCCTTGTCGGGACCGACGTAATAGGTGCGCTCGAAGTAGATGGGGTCGACCTGTGCGAGCGGGACGAACTCGGTGATGTCGATCACCTGGGATGCCTCGCCCTCCAGCTTCTTCAGCTCGTCGTCGGCGATCCGGACGTACTGGTCCTTGGCGAACTCGTAGCCCCGCACCAGCTCGTTCCGGTCCACCGTCGTGTTGCACACGGGACAGAACGTCTGCTGGCGGATGCGCGAGCCGCACTTGGCGTGCAAGAGGTTGAACGACACGTTCTGCGGCGACGTCGCCGTGTACAGCCGCACGGGGATCGAGACCAGCCCGAAGGAGATCGTCCCGGAGCCGATGGAATGTGGAGGCATAGTATGGGCAGAGAGTACCACCGGTGACGACTCGCTTCGCGAACCTTTCGGCCCACAACGTATTGCGGTGAGCACCGATACGTTGCGCGATCGGCTGGAGTCGCTGGGCGCGCCGCGGCGGCACGTGGACGCGGCCAGGCAGCCCGTGATGCTGGCCACGCTCGTCGATCAGCCGTTCTCCGGCCGCGAGTGGCTCTTCGAGATCAAGTACGACGGCGTGCGCGTCCTGGCCGAGCGTGCCGGCAAGCGCGTACGGCTCTATGGCCGCAGCGGCCAGGACTTCACCGGGCGCTATCCCGAGATCGTCGAGGCGCTGGCCGCACTGCCCGTCGCGCGCTTCGTGCTCGACGGCGAGGTCGTCGCCTTCGACGAGCACGGCCGCAGCTCGTTCCAGCGCCTGCAAGGCCGCATGGGATTGTCGCAGGCCGGCGACGTCGCGGTCGGTCGCCGGCAGGTTCCCGTGAGCGCCGCGTTCTTCGACTGTCTCGAGCTCGACGGCTACGATCTCCGGGACGTGCCGCTGCGCGAGCGCAAGCAGCTCCTGGAGCTCCTGATCCCCCGGGGCCACGGCGTGCTCGCCTACAGCGCTCACGTCGAGGAGCGCGGTGAGGAGTTCTTTCACGCCTGCGACGCCAGGCACCTCGAGGGCATCATCGCCAAGAAGGCCGACGGGCCGTATCGAAGCGGCCGCTCGCGCGACTGGCTCAAGATCAAGTGCCAGCGCCGGCAGGAGTTCGTGATCGGTGGCTACACCGATCCTCAAGGTGGCCGCTCCTACTTCGGCGCCCTCCATCTCGGCGTCTACGAGGGCGAGCGCCTCGTGTACGTCTCCAAGGTCGGCACGGGCTTCGACGCCAAGTCGCTGAAGCGCATCTGGGACCGCCTCAAGCCGCTCGAGCGCGCGCGCTCACCGTTCGACGTCGGCACGCCGACGGGCCGCGGTCATCACTGGGTCGAGCCGAGGCTGGTCGCCGAGGTGCGCTTCACGGAGTGGACGGACGACGGTGGCCTCCGCCATCCCGCCTTCCTCGGGCTCCGCGACGACAAAAGGCCGCAGGATTGCAAGCGTGAGGTCGCCATGCCGACGGGCCAGGCCGCCAGGACGCCGCAGACGAAGAACGACGCGCCGGGGCGCGTGAAGATCACCCGCGCCGACAAGGTCTTCTGGCCCGAGGACGGCTACACGAAGGGCGATCTGGTCGCCTATTACGAGACGATCGCACCGCTGATGCTGCCCTATCTCAAGGATCGACCGCTGGTGCTGGTGCGCTATCCCGATGGCATCGCCGGCAAGTCGTTCTTTCAGAAGGACACACCCGACTTCGTTCCCGACTGGGTGCGGACCGTCCGGATCCGCTCGACCACGCCGCCGCGCGACATCGATTACGTGGTGGCCGATGACGTCGAGACGCTCCGCTACCTGGCGAACCTCGGCACGATCCCGATCCACCTGTGGGCGTCGCGGGCCGGCTCGCTCGACCGCCCGGACTGGGCCGTCCTCGATCTCGATCCGAAGGGGGCGCCCTTCACTCACGTCGTCCGGATCGCCCAGACGGTGCGCGGCATCCTGGACGAGATCGGCGTGCCGAGCTATGTGAAGACATCGGGCAAGACGGGACTCCACGTCCTCGTCGGGCTCGGCGCGCGGTATTCCTACGAGGAGGCGCGCGCGTTTGCCGAGATCATCGCGACGATGGCCGTCAGCCGCGAGCCGAAGATCGCCACCGTGGCACGGCCGCTCCACGAGCGCGGCGGCAAGGTCTACGTCGACTTCGGCCAGAACGGCCCCGGCCAGACGATCGTCGCGCCGTTCGCGGTGCGTCCCCTTCCCGGCGCGCCGGTCTCCTGCCCGTTGAGGTGGGACGAGGTCACGGCGAGGCTCGATCCCAAGCGCTTCACGATGAAGACGGTGCCCAGGCGATTCAGCGAGATGAAGGATCCGATGGCCCCGGTGCTTGGCGCCGGATTTGATTTGGAGAGGGCACTCAGGCGAATATCGAAGAAGAGGGAGGAGGAACGTCTATGAAGAACCTCAGCGTTGCCGACTCGCTCCTCTGGCAGTGTCACGTTTGCTCCGAGAGGTTTCCGTCGTACGACGGTGGGCTCTGCTCGCGCTGTCGCCGGGCCACGTGTTTGTTGCACGTCAGGTTCCGCAACTCCAAGACGCTGCGCGCGGCCCGACACAAAGCGATCATCTGCACGACTTGCGCTGGTCCCGCCGCGTCCCTGGACCGGTTCCCCGGGGAACCCATGCTTCGTGGCGTTCTCAGCGTCCTAGCTCGTCTAGTAGCCGCCTGGCGAACGCGGGGCCCGTTCCGGACTCCTCGTGCTTGAAGTAGACCCACGCGCCCTGCCAGGGCTGGGCGTGGATGGCGTCGACCCAGCGGCTCAGCTCGTCGTCGCCATACCCCTCGTCGCGCAGGCGTAGATAGCCGAAGTCGGCGGTGGCGACGAGGGGCGTCGTCCCCTTCTCGGTGTCGGCGATGCAGAGCGCCACGTTGCGGCCGCGCAGGCGCTCGTACACGTCGTCGTCGAACCACGAGTCGTGCCTGAACTCCATCGCGCAGCGCAGGCCGGGCGGCAGCAGCGCCAGCAGGTCGGCGAGGCGGGCGAGGTCGCGCGCGAAGTTCGGGGGCAGCTGGAAGAGGATCGGACCGAGCTTGGCCCCGAGCGTCTGCGCCGCGTCCACGAAATAGCGCACCGGCTCGTCGACGTTGCGCAGCCGCGCGAAGTGCGTGATGCGCTGCGGGGCCTTCAGCGCGAAAACGAAGGGGGCGGGCGTGCCCGCCGCCCAACCCGCCAGCGTCTTCGGTGTCGGCATCCGGTAGAAGGTGGCGTTGATCTCGACGGTGTCGAAGCGCTCGGCGTAGAAGGCCAGCATCCTGCTCCCTGGCAAGTCCGCGGGATAGAACGAGCCCTTCCACTCGTTGTAGTTGTAGCCCGACGTCCCGACCCGGACGATCATGTCGTATGGCCTCGCGACTGGCGGAATTCCAAAGTCCGCGCGCCTCGGGCTCGGGGCCCCAGCCCCGGACGCCCTGCGGCTCGCACAGCGGCCCGCTCGGGTCGCTCGGCTCCTACGGCCATCGTGCGGCCAGCGCGGCGACGCGATCGCGCGCAGCGGCATCGAAGCGTCGCGCGTCGCCCACCTCGCAGTTGTCGATCGCGTGCTTGACGTCGCGGGTGGCGGGGATGGTCACGCTCACGCGGGGATCGCTCACGCCCCAGTTCAGCAGCGCCTGGGCCCACGTCCGGATGCCGTAGTCGGCCAGGAAGCCCAGCTCGCGCGCGGGCGGCGCCGTCCTCGCGAGGGCGCCCTTCTCGAGCGGACGCATGAGGACGACGCCGAGGCCGCGACCCCCGGCGAGCGGCAGCAGCTCGGCTTCGACCTCGCGCTCGCGCGGGTTGTACGGAATCTGGATCGCCTCGATGCGTCCCGTCTCGACGATCGTCGCCATCCGAGCGAAGTGCGACGAGCTCCAGTGCGTGATCCCGATCGCGCGGATCTTGCCCTGCGCCTTGAGCTCCTCGAGGTACGGCAGGTGGGTCTCCCACGCCTCGAGGTTGTGGATCTGGTAGAGGTCGATCACGCCGCCGTACCACTGAAGCGCGCGGCGGATCTGCTCGCGGGCCTCGCGCGCGGAGCCGGCCCAGACCTTGGTCGCGACGATCACGCCGCGCCGCCGCGCGCCGAGCGTCCGGGCCAGGACGTGCTCGGCCGCGCCGTACATCGGCGACGTGTCGACGAAGGTGGCGCCGCGCTCGAGGACGGCGTCGGTCACGGGCTGGACCTCGGCCGGATCGCGGACGTCGTAGCTCTGCCACGTCCCCATCCCGATGACCGGCACGGTCAGGCCGGTCTTCCCGAAAGTTCGCGATTCCATACGAGGAAGTGTACCCTCGCCCTTACCCGTAGGTGAGAGGAGAGCAATGGCAGGACTTGCGCGATTCGCACTTCCCGGCATCATCGTCCTCACCAGCGTGGGGGCCTTCCTGATGTGCCTGCTCGTCATCCGTTACGGCTTTGGCAGCAGGGAGATCGACGTCGACGACGACGAAGCGCGGCGACTCGCCATGACGCGCATCGGCCACGCGGTGGCCGCCGTGTGCTTCGCGGGCGCCGCGCTCCTGGCCGTGGTCGCGCTGCCCGCGCGCACGGTGCCGCGGTCCCAGCCGGCGGCCGCGGCGCCGGCCCCGCCGCCGGCCGCCGTGCCGACGGCGGCGCTCGACGAGCAGGCGCGCGAGATCGCACGGCTCCGCGATGCCCTGCATCAGACCCAGCTCGAGATGGACGAGAAGCTCTCGGTCGTCGAGAATCGTGTCACGAATCTGTTGGGACGCGTTTCCGGCCCGCCGCCGATGGCCGACCTGCCGTCGCCCTCCCAGAGCAAGCGGCCGGCCAGCAGCACGTCGCGCGGCGAGCGGTCTGCGCGGCCGACCGACCCGGCGCCGGGCGCCGCCGCGCGCCGCCCTGCCGACAGCGACGAGGCCAATGCGTTGCCGGCCGGAGCGACGGCGGAGCGCTTCCGCGCCAAGGTGAAGGGCGTGAACGTGGACGTCCAGACGCGGCGGCTCCGCAACAACGAGACCGCGTATTTCGTCCGCCTGATCGATGAGACCAATCGTCCCGTGACCGGCGCCGACGTCACGCTCGTCGGGACGCGTGCCGACGGCACTCCCGTACTGGCCACGCTCGAGCCGACCAATGAGCCCGGCGTCCATCGCGGGCGCGTGCCGACGCCCGGCGACGGATCCGATCTGCGCCTTCGCGTCGTGGGAACGACCACACGGTTCGAGGTCTCGCTGGCCCGCGAGGTCAACTGGTGACGAATCCCCGCGCGGCAGTTCTCGAGGATTATCAGGACGTCGTACGGAAGCTGCCGTACTGGGAACATCTCCGCGGCCGCGTGGACGTGGATTTCTTCAAGGACGCCGTGACTTCGGAGGATGCGCTGCTCGCGCGGCTGCAGCCGTACCGCATCGTGATCCCGATCCGGGAGCGCACGCGCTTCCCGGGATCGGTGCTCGACCGACTGCCGGCCCTCGACTTGCTCGCGATCACCGGTCGAAACTCCGGTCACGTCGATGTTCCGGCCGCCACGCGCCGCGGCGTGCTCGTCGTCGAGACCGGCGGGTCCGGCGTCTCGGCGATCGAGCACACCATCGGCATGATCCTGGCCGTCGTGCGCCACCTGCCCCAGGAAGATCGCGCGATGCGGACGGGCCGCTGGCAGACCACGGTGGGGATCGATCTTGCCGGGAAGACGCTGGGCGTCGTGGGCCTCGGGCGCATCGGTGGAAAGATCGCCGCCTTCGGCACGTTCCTGGGCATGAAGGTGCTGGCGTGGGGGCCGACGCTCACCGCCGATCGCGCGACGGCCGCGGGCGCAACGTACGTGCCGCTCGAGCAGCTCATGTCCGAGAGCGACGTGGTGACCGTGCACACGCGGCTCAGCGACCTGACGCGCGGTCTCATCACCGCGCGCCACCTGGCCCTCATGAAGCCGACCGCCTACCTCGTCAACACCGCGCGAGGCCCGATCGTGGACGAGTCCGCCCTGGTCAAGACGCTTCGTGATCACCGCATCGCCGGCGCCGCGCTCGACGTCTTCGACGTGGAGCCGCTCCCCGGCAACCATCCCCTGCTCGGGCTCGACAACGTCGTGCTGACCCCGCACATCGGCTACGTCACGAGCGACGCGTACGACATCTTCTTCAAACAGGCGGTCGAGAACATCGTCGCGTATCTGGACGGCAAGATGCCATCCCGCGCGCTGAACCCTGAAGCGCTGAAGAACCGGAAGAAGTCCTAAGGCGACTGAAGCGGGCGGGAGTGTCTAGCGCCGCAGGCACCGGCGCGCTATAGTCGACCGTCCGGAACGAAAGGGGGCGGCAGCAGCGAACCTCTCTCGGTTCCATGGGCCGGAGTCGTACCCCACTCTGGCGGGCCAACGGCGCCCGGCCAAGCGAGCCTCGCCAGAATCGTGTCCGCGCTCTCGCCCGATGACTCAGTCAGCTGCCCTCGAACGCAAATACAACGGCATAGGGCTGCACCTCTCCGCAGCTTGTCTGGATCGACGAGCAGCATACTTCTCAGACGAAACGTCTTGAGGGAAGGAGGAAGTTCTTCGCGCAGCTGACCCCGATCTGCCCAACAGAGAGGAGGAAAACATGTTCAAGCATCTTCTCCTGCCGACCGATGGCTCCCGGTTGTCCGAAGCTGCGATTCAAAAGGGCACGCAGTTCGCCAAGAGCATCAATGCCGCGGTCACCGGTTTTCACGTGATCCCCAAATATCATTTGTTCACCTACCGCACGGAGATGCTCGAAGACACTAAGGAACAGTTCGAAGAGGATTCCAAAGCTCACGCGCGGCAATACCTGGCGGTGGTTGAGAAGGCGGCGATGAGCGCAGGCGTGCCGTGTGACACGGCTTTTGCGACCAGCGACCAGCCGTATGAAGCGATCATCAGGGCCGCCGAGGAGAAAGGATGCGATCTCATCGTGATGGCATCCCACGGCAGGAAGGGCGTCCAAGGTCTCGTGATCGGCAGCGAAACGCACAAAGTGTTGACCCATAGCAGGATACCCGTGCTGGTGTACCGCTAAGCGTGGCGGGATCGCGTCACGCCGTTACGGCAAGACTGCTGCACAAGCTCCGGGGCTGAACTGTCTCGTCCTGCTGCGTTACGCCAGCGCCTGCGCCAGGTCCTCGATCAGATCGTCCGGATGCTCCAGTCCGATGCTGAGGCGGAGCAATCCCTCCGGCGTGCGCGTCCCGGCGCCTTCGATCGACGCGCGGTGCTCGATGTAGCTGTCAGCCCCGCCGTAGCTCGTCGCCCGCGTGAAGAGCCGCACCCTGGCCGCCACTTTCATGGCGGCGTCGCGGCCGCCCTCGATCTCGACGGACAGGACGCCTCCACAGCCGCGCATCTGCCGGGCCGCCACGTCGTAGCCGGGATGGTGCGGCAAGCCGGGATAGTGGACCGCGGTGACACGATCGTGCTCGGCCAGGAACTGCGCGACGCGGAGCGCGTGATCGGAGTGCGCACGCACCCGGTAGGGCAGGCTCCGGATCGAGCGGAGCACGAGCCAGCAATCGAACGGTGACGGGATGGCCCCCCCGCTCGCCTGGAACTTCCGGATCCGCTCGAAGATGCCGCCCACGCTCCGGGCGACGATGGCGCCGCCCATGACGTCGCTGTGGCCGCTCAGGTACTTCGTGGTGGCGTGGTGGACGAGATCGGCGCCGAGCGCCAGTGGCAACTGGAGGATCGGCGTAGCGATCGTGTTGTCGCACACGCTGACGGCGCCGGCGGCGCGAGCGACCGCCGCCACCCGCGCGATATCGGTGACGCGCAACATCGGGTTGGACGGCGTCTCGATCCACACCAGGCGGGTCGTCGGGCGCAATGCGGCCTGCACCTCGTCCGGCCGCATGACGTCCACGAACGTCGCGTCGAGCCCCCAGCGGGCCATGTGATCGGCGAGGAACCGAGCGGTGCCGGAGTAGAGGTCGTGCGGCGCGATGACGTGATCGCCAGGCGCGAGTGCCTGGAACACGGCCATGGTGGCCGCCGTGCCCGAGCCGAACGCCGCCGCCGCGAGACCCCCCTCGAGGTCGGCCAGGCAGTGCTCGAGCGCATCACGGTTCGGGTTGCTGTTCCGGGCATACAGGTGCCCGCGAGCGTAGCCACCGTCAACGTCGCGCTCGAAGGTGGTCGAGGGGTGGATGGCGCTCACGACCGCGCCCGTGGCAGGGTCCACGCTCCGCCCGGCGTGCACGGCCCGCGTTTCGATGCGCATGGGGATGACCCTCCAGAAACGGGAAACTTGCGCTCACGGTATGGTAATTCGTTGCACGCCCGCCCGGAATCCCGCGGTTTTTCGGTAGTCCTGAGCGGTACGGCTCTTGCTCTAGAGAAGGAGCACGGAGGCGGTCGGTTGCGGAGCCGGACCCCACATAACCCCCGGCCCGCGGCGCTCGACCGGTCGCCTTCCCGAGCCGCGCCCATACGCCCCTGTGGGCGCGGCTTTCTTTTTCCCTACTTTTCCTGAGCGAGCTTCTGGCTGAGGGTGACCAGCGCCTCCAGCTTGCTCCGGGCGGCTCCCGAGTCGATGGCGTCCGTGGCCCGCGACACGCCGTCCTTGAGATCGCGGGCCTTCGCCCCGGCGACCAGCGCGGCCGCCGAGTTCATGAGGACGATGTCCCGCCTGGGCCCCACCTCGCCGTCGAGCAGCCCGCGGATGAGCTGCGCGTTCTGCTCGCGGTCGCCACCCTGGAGGTCGGTGATCACGGCCCGCGGCATGCCGAAATCGTCAGGGCACACGGTGAACGACCGCACGACGCCTTCCCGGACCTCGCTCACGCGGCTCTCCCCGGTGTTGGAGATCTCGTCCAGGCCGTCGGCCCCATGGACGACGAACGCCCGTACCGTCCCCAGCTCGGCGAGCACACGGGCCAGCGGCTCGGTGAGCACCGGCGAGTAGACGCCGATGACCTGGGCGTTGGCGCCGGCGGGGTTGGTGAGCGGACCCAGCACGTTGAAGACGGTGCGGATTCCCATCTCCCGGCGGGCCGCCATCACGTGCTTCATGGCGGTGTGGAGCAGCGGCGCGTAGAGGAAGCCGATGCCGACCTCGTCCACGCAGCGGGCCACCTTCGCCGGCGTCAGGTCGAGGTTGATGCCGAGCGTCTCGACGACGTCGGCCGAGCCGCAGAGCGACGACACCGACCGGTTGCCGTGCTTGGCCACCTTCAAGCCGGCGCCTGCCACCACGAAGGCGGTGGCCGTAGAGACGTTGAACGTGCCGGCAGCATCGCCGCCGGTGCCACACGTGTCAATCAGCATCTCGCGGTCGGTCCCGGTCAAGGCGGCCACTTCCTCGCCGCGCGTGCGCACGCGCACGGCCTTCTGCCGCATCACCTGGGCAAAGCCGATCAGCTCCTCGACGGTCTCGCCCTTCATGCGCAGCGCCGTCAGGAACGCGGCGATCTGGGCGTTGGTGGCAGCCCCCGACATGATCGCCTCCATCGCGGCCGCCGCCTCGATGCGCGTGAGGTCACGCCGGTCGATCAGGGCGCGGACGGCCTCGGTGATGATCGGGTTCGTCACCGCTCCACTCCCGACGTCCGCGCCCGCACCGCCGAGATGGTATTGATCACCTGATCCATCCGCACGGGCTTCGACAGAACCTCGTCGACGCCGTGCTCCGACAGCTCCTCCTCGGTGAGGAGCACACCCCATCCGGTGAGCATCACGACCGGGACGTTCGGTCGCAATGTCTTGCACACGCGCGCGAGCTGCAGGCCGTTGAGCTTGGGCATGGCGAGGTCGGTGATGATCACGTCGAAGCTACTGTCGGCCTTGAAGCGCTCGACACCGTCGGCGCCGTCGTGGGCCACGACCACCTTGTGCCCGGCGTTGGAGAGGATGTCGCGGATCATGTCGCGCACCTGGGCGTCGTCGTCGACCACGAGGCAGCGCGCGGGGCTGCTGGTGGGGCCGACGGTCACGCGCGACGGCGCGACTTGCCGGGCGCGGGTCAGGCCTTCCGAGGGGAACGTCACCCGCACGGTCGTGCCGCGGCCGAGGCCGGAATCGACTTCGATCTGGCCACCGTGACGGGACACGATGCCGTGGGCAAGGCACATGCCGAGGCCGGTGGCGCCCGGCTTCGTGGTGAAGAACGGCTCGAACATGCGTACCTGCGTCGCCGGCGTCATTCCCGTCCCCGTGTCGCTGATGGCGACCACCGCCTGGCCGTCCTCGACCCGGGTGGCGACCCGCACGATGCCCTTCTCGGGAACGGACTCGACGGCGTTGACGATCAGGTGGCCGAACGCCTCGCGCAGGCCGAGCGGATCGCCGGAGATCGAGGGCACCGGGGCTAGATCCGCCTCGATGCGCACGCTGGGGCGCTGGCGGGTTCCGGTGGCCGCCAGCGCCTGCTTCACGACCACGCCGAGGTCCACGGGAACCGACGCCTCGTCGCGGCGCATCCTCATGAAATCCTGGATCCGCTTGACCGTCTGCGCTCCACCCAGCGCCGCGCGCTCGATCGTGCTCAGCCACTCACGGAGCTGGGGATCGGTGATGCGCTGGGTGAGTAGCTGGGTGCGACCGATGATGGGCGTGAGCACGTCGTTGAACGCGTGGGCGAACGAGGCGGCCATCTCGCCGAGAGCCCCCAGCTTCTGCACGCGAGAGAGCTGCTCGGTCGCCTCCGCCAGCTCCTGGCCGAGGCGCTGCGCGCGGAGCCGGAGCCACAGCGCCCAGGCACCGAGAGCGACCACGCCGGCCGCCAGGGCCACGATCACGCTCGTCGTCAGCGCCGAATTACCGCCCAAGGTACGCCCTCTTGATTCCCTCGTCGGCCAGCAGTCGATCTCGCGGGCCTTCGAGCGCGATGGTCCCGTTTTCGAGCACGTACGCCCGGTGACACAGCCGGAGCGCCCGCAACACGTTCTGCTCGACCAGCAGGACGGTCGTGCCGTCGCGGTTGACCCGGGCCAGATTATCAAAGATTGCCCCGACCATCACAGGAGCGAGTCCCAGGCTGGGCTCATCTAGCATGAGCAGCCGGGGCAGCGCCATCAGCGCCCGGCCGATAGCGCACATTTGCTGTTCTCCCCCGGACAGCGAGCCGGCGAGCTGCCGCCGGCGTTCACCCAGGCGCGGGAACAGGTCGAACACCGACTTCAGCGTGCCGTCGCGCGCGGCGCGGGCGGCGGGGGTGCGGGCCCCCAGCTCCAGGTTCTCGAGAACGCTCATGGTGGGAAAGAGTTGGCGGCCCTCCGGTACATGGGCGATCCCCCGGCCCACGACGTCCGAGGAGGTGAGGCCGTCGATGCGGGCGCCGTCGAACTCGATCCGCCCGCGCCGAGGCCTGAGGAGGCCGCTGATGGCCCGCAGCGTCGTGGTCTTGCCCGCGCCGTTCGAGCCGATGATGGCGACCAGCTCGCCAGTCCCGACGGTCATCGACACGCCGCGCACGGCGACCATGTCGCCGTAGGCGACCTCGACGTCGTCAAGCCGAAGCAGTGCCAAGGTAGGCCTCGATGACGCGCGGATCGTTGGCCACCGCCTCCGGACGTCCCTCGGCGATCAGCTCGCCGTAGTTGAGCACGACGATGCGCTGCGACAGCGACATCACCGCGCGCATCACGTGCTCGATCAGCAGCACCGCCACGCCGCGGCGGTTGATCGCG
The DNA here is from genome assembly GCA_001917585.1 of Candidatus Rokubacteria bacterium 13_1_40CM_68_15. Lineage (GTDB taxonomy): Bacteria > Methylomirabilota > Methylomirabilia > Rokubacteriales > CSP1-6 > 40CM-68-15. The sequence goes on along the minus strand of MNEG01000073.1, from coordinate 2,450 downwards.
CCCACCAGATCGACGATCCGCTCGGTCTCCGTCGCGTTGAGCCCGGCCATGACTTCGTCCAGAAGCAAGAGCGTCGGTTCCGTGGCGAGCGCCCGCGCCAGCTCGAGCCGCTTGCGCTCGGCCAGCGTCAGGCTCGCCGCCGGCTGGTCGCGCTTGGCGGCCAGGCCGACCTCGTTCAGCACGGCGAGCGCCCGCTGGGTCGCCGCGGCCGGCGCGGCGTGACGGCCCAGCGCACCGACCGTGACGTTACGCAGCACGGTGAGATGGGGGAACGGCCGGACGATCTGGAAGGTGCGAGCCAGGCCGAGCGCGTTGACCCGATGGGGCGGAAGTCCGGTGATGGACCGGCCCCGGAAGATCACCTGGCCGGCGTCGGGACGGAGGAATCCCGACAGGAGGCCGAAGACCGTCGTCTTTCCCGCGCCGTTCGGCCCGATGAGCCCGACGATCTCACGCTCGCCCACCGTGAACGACAGGTTCTTCACGGCGTGAAGACCGCCGAAGTGCTTGTCGAGGCCGGAGACGTCGAGCACGCGGTCAGGCCTGCGTTCTCAGCAGGCGCCGAAGCCACGGCACGGCCCCCTGGGGAAAGAAGAGGACGACGACGACGAGGAGGACGCCGTACACGATCAGGTGGACGCCGGCCCAGCCGCCGCCGGCCGCGAAGTAGAAGCGCGTCAGCTCGGCGAGCGGGCTGAGGATGAAGGATCCCACGATCGGCCCGAAGAGCGTGCCGGCGCCGCCGACGATCGGGCGGATGATGATCTCGACCGAGAGAGGGATGCCGAAGACCGTGTTCGGTTGGAGCGAGAACAGGTAGAACGCGTAGAACGTCCCGCCGACGCCGGTGAGAAACGACGAGACGATCATCGCGAACATCTTGTAGCGGAACGTCGGCACGCCCACGGCCTCGGCAGCGCCTTCGTCCTCGCGGATGGCGGACAGGTACACGCCGAAGCGGCGGCGCTCGATGGCCGCGGCCACGGCCGTGGCGGCAACCATCAGGCCGAGCGCAATGTAGTAGTACGCGCGACTGTCCTGGAACTGGAATTGCCACGGGTTGCCCGTGAACGTGATGTAGAGCCCGACGGCGCCGCCGATCCATTCCAGATTGTTGGCGACGATGCGACACATCTCGGCGAAGGCGACCGTGAGCAGGACGAAGTAGAACCCGCGCAGGCCGAACCGGAACCCGAGAAAGCCGATGAAGCCGCCGAGCACCGCGGCCACCGTGCCCCCGACGAACATGCCGACCCACGGCGTGAGCCCGGCGGAGAGCGACAGCACGGCCGCGGCGTAGGCGCCGACGCCGACGAAGGCGGCGTGGCCCGCCGAGAGCTGTCCCGCGTAGCCTCCGACGATGTTCCAGGCTTGACCGAGGTAGGCGTAGAAGAAGATCAGGACGAAGACCGTGACCAGGTAGGAGCTGAGCACCATCGGCAGTGCCAGCAGCACGACGACGGCCAGCGCCGGCAGGTACCTCAGATGGCGCGCCTGCCGAAGAGGCCGGCCGGCCGGACGAGCAGGATGACGACGAGGAGCGCGAAGCTCACCAGCTCCTTCATCGACGGGTTGAGGAACACGGCGCCCAGCGACTCCGCGACCGAGACGAGCAAGCCGCCCATGAACGCGCCGAGCAGGCTCCCCATTCCGCCGATGATGACGATGTTGAAGGACGTCACCGAGAGCTGGAGCCCGGTCGGCGGCTGGAAGGGCAGCAAGGGCGCGACCAGCGCGCCGGCCGCTCCCACGCAGGCGGCGCCCACGGCGAAGGCGAGCGCCGAGATCCGCCGCACGTCCGTTCCGATGACTTGCGCGCCGTACCCGTTGTCGGCGACGGCCCGCATCTGGCGGCCGATGTCGCTGCGGTAGAGAAAGAGCGAGAGCGCCAGCGTCAGCGCGATGGCCACCGCGAACGTCACCAACCGGCCCACGTCCACGAAGACCGGGCCGAGCCACAGCGCGGCCTGCGTGAGCGGCGTGCGGACGCGCTGCGGCTCGGGACCGAAGGCGACCAGCGCGGTGTTCTCGAGCACGAGGGCGACGCCGAGCATCAGCAAGATCTGCATCTCGTGCGGCGCGTCGACGATGCGATCGACGAGCTGGCGCTGGATCGCGAAGCCGGCGACGAAGAGGATTGCGGCGGCGCCCACGAATCCGACGTAGGGGTCGACGCCGAACCGGGTGGCGCCGAGCCAGGCCAGGTACATCGCCCACACCATGAGGTCGCCGTGGGCGAAGTTCACCACGCGCATCACCCCGAAGATCAGCGTGAGACCGATCGCCATCAGGCTGTAGACGCCGCCGAAGAGCAGGCCGCTGACCACCGCCTGGACGACGAGGACGGGGTCCAGGATCAGGCCTTGGGGCGCGGGAAGACGAACTTGCTCAGCGCGTAGTCCTTCGGCCACACGGCCACGGGCTTCTGCTTGAGGATCTGGATCATGGCC
>MNEG01000014.1 GCA_001917585.1 Candidatus Rokubacteria bacterium 13_1_40CM_68_15 | reverse complement strand
AAGCCGTACGAGGAGCCCGGCTACTGGCGCGACGTGGGGACGATCGAGACGTACTGGCAGGCGCACATGGACTTGCTGGGGGAGTCGCCGCGCCTCGACCTCGACAACCACGACTGGCCGATCCGTACCGGCGCCTATCCGGGCCCCCCCGCGCGCTTCCTCGGTTCCGACGTCGACAACGCTCACGTCGCCGAGGGCTCACTGGTGAAGCGCGCCACCATTCGCAACTCGATCCTCGGCCGGAGCGTGTGGGTGAACGAGGGCGCCGTCATCGAGGACTCGATCATCATGGACCACACCACGGTCGGCAAGGGCGCCCACATCCGGCGCGCCGTTGTCGATCGCTTCAACATCGTGCCCGCAGGCAGCGAGATCGGCCTCGATCCCGACACCGACCGGCGGCGCTGGCACGTGGATGGGTCGGGCATCGTCGTGATGCCGCGCGGCGGTCGGCGCGAGTTCCTCCTCGGCCTCGACGAGGCCTGATGGCCGATCGCGGCATCGCGATCCACGGGCACTTCTACCAGCCGCCCCGCGAGAACCCGTGGCTGGAAGCGGTCGAGGTCCAGGACTCCGCGGCGCCCTATCACGACTGGAACGAGCGGGTGACGTCGGAGTGCTACGCCCCCAACACCGCGGCCCGCCGCGTCGACAGCGCCAACCGCATCCTGGACATCGTCAACAACTTCGAGAAAATCTCCTTCAACGTCGGTCCGACGCTGATGACGTGGCTCGAGCGCCACGCCCCTGACGTGTACGCGCGGGTGCTCGACGCCGATCGCCTCTCGGCCCAGGCGCGCAACGGCCACGGCAACGCCATCGCGCAGATCTACAACCACATGATCCTGCCGCTGGCCACGCGGCGCGACAAGGTCACGCAGGTGCGCTGGGGACTCGCCGACTTCCGTCACCGCTTTGGCCGCGAGCCGGAAGGCATGTGGCTGCCCGAGACGGCCGCCGACGACGAATCGCTGGAGGCTCTGGCCGAGGCCGGAGTGAAGTTCACGATCCTGGCGCCCCATCAGGCCTGGCGCATCCGGCGCGTCGGCAGCGAGGGGTGGGAAGAGGTACACGACCGGGTCGATCCCAGCCGCCCTTACCTCTGGCGCGGCCCGCGCAATCTCAGCCTCGCGCTCTTCTTCTACGATGGCCCGATCTCGCGCGCGATCGCCTTCGAGAACGCGCTCGAGCGCGGCGAGTTCCTCGTGGAGCGGCTCCGCAGCGCCTTCTCGACCTCGCGCGACGGGGCCCAGCTAGTTCACTGCGCGACCGACGGCGAGTCCTACGGCCATCACAAGCGCTTCGGCGACATGGCGCTGGCCGCCGCCGTCCAGCAGATCGAGGCGGAAAAGTTCGCCACCCTGACGAACTACGGTGCGTTTCTCGCCGCTCATCCACCACGGTACGAGGCCCAGATCCGCCAGGCCACGTCGTGGAGCTGCGCCCACGGTGTCGAGCGCTGGCGCCGCGATTGCGGCTGCCACCTGCGCGGCGACTGGCACCAGCGCTGGCGGGCACCGCTCCGCGAGTCGCTCGACTGGCTGCGTGACCAGATCGATCTCTTCTACGAGGCGCGCGCCTCGGCCTGGCTGAAGGACCCGTGGGAGGCGCGCGACAGCTACATCGACGTCGTGCTCGAGCGGACGCCCCAGCGGTTGCACGCCTGGCTGGCGCGTCACCAGCGTGCAGGGCTCGACGACGCCGCCCACGTCGAGGTGCGGCGCCTGCTCGAGATGCAGCGCAACCGAATGCTCATGTACACCTCGTGCGGCTGGTTCTTCGACGAGCTCTCCGCGCTGGAGCCCGTGCAGATCCTCAAGTACGCCGCGATGGCCATCCAGTACCTGCGCGATCTCGGCGGCGGCGCGCTGGAGCCGGAGTTCGTCCGCCGTCTGGAGGCCGCGCCCAGCAACGTCCGTGAGTACGGCGACGGCGGCGAGGTCTATCGGCGGCTCATCCAGCCGGCGGTGGTGGACTGGCGGCGCGTGATCGCCCACAACGCCATCACCGGACTGCTCTCGGAGCAGCCCGACGAGGGGCGTGTCTACGCCTGGCGAGTCGATCGGGTCGAGGAGACGCGCGAGGCGTACTACGGCACCGCCATGCGGATCGGCCACGTGCGGACGACATCGGAGATGACGGGCGACACGCGGGACGCGATGTACGCCGTCGTCCATTTCGGCGGCCACGACTTCTCGTGCGGCATCCGGGTGTGGGAGGACCAGGCCGCCTACGGCACGATGCGAGCCGACCTGCTCCGCCGCTACGCGCAGCACAGCATGGCCGACATGGTGCGCGGGCTCGACGAATACTTCCCGCGCGAGATCTACGGGCTGCCCCACCTCTTCATCGAGCAGCGCCGCCGCGTGCTTGGCCAGGTCATCCAGGCCATGCAGGACAAGCACGAAGAGACGTACCAGCGCATCTGGGAAGAGAGTCGCAAGCTCATGCGTTATCTCCGCCAGGCCGAGGCGCCGATTCCGGAGGTCTTCCGCCTGACGGCCAAGCACGTGATCGAGAAGGCGATCATCGGCGACCTCCAGCGAACGGTCGAGACCGGCGCCATCACCGAGCGCGCCTTCGAGCTGGCCGACGAGGCCCAGATGCTCGGCATCACGCTCGACCTGACCCCGATTCGCTTCGCCATGCGGGGCGCGACGGCGCGCGCGCTGCAGAATCTGGGCGCGGCGCCGACGGCCGAGCGGGCGGCCGCGGCCATCGCGCTGATCATCGGGCTCCAGCGGCTGGGAGTTCGCTTCGGCCTCTGGCGCACGCAAAACGAGTTCTTCGACCTCTGGCACGAGCGGCCCCACGCGCGCGCGCTCCTGCGACCGCTGGCCGAGACGCTCGGGTTCGAGCTGTCGGACAAGGCGCGGGCATGACTCCACCGCTCGCGACCTACCGACTGCAGCTCGGCCCGCATCTGAGCTTCGACGACGCCGCCCGCCTGGTGCCCTACCTGGCCTCGCTCGGCATCAGTCACTGCTACACGTCGCCCGTCTTCGAGACGAGTGCGCCCGACTCACCGCACGGCTACGACGTCTCCGATCACGCCCGGTTCCGCGAGGCGCTGGGGGGAGAGCCCGGCTTTGTCCGGCTCGCCGAGGCGGTGGCCCGCCACGGCGTCGAGCTGCTCATCGACGTCGTGCCGAACCACATGGGCATCGCAGGCCATCGCAACGAGTGGTGGCTCGACGTGCTGGAGTTCGGGCCGAGCGCCGCCCATGCGCCGTACTTCGACATCGACTGGACACCGGTGAAGCGGGAGCTCGCCGGCAAGGTGCTGTTGCCGATCCTGGGCGATCACTACGGCGCCGTCCTGGAGCGGGGCGAGCTCCGGCTGGAGCAGCACGACGGCACCTTCGTGATCCGCTACCACGAGAACCTGCTGCCGGTGTCGCCCTCGTCGTACGGCCGCATCCTGAGCCACCGCATCGAGGAGCTCCACGACGCGCTCGGCTCCGACGATCCCGCGCTCGTCGAGCTGAAGGCGGTGACCACGTGGTTCGTCACGCTGCCGATCCGGCCCGAGAGCGATCGCGAGGCGCTGGCGGCGCGGCGGCGTCACCGCGACCTCGGCCGCCAGCGCCTGGCCGCGCTGCTCGAGAGCTCGTCGAGGGTGCGCGCCTTCATCGAAGAGAACGTCCGGCTCCTCAACGGCACACCCGGTGATCCGCAGAGCTTCGAGCTGCTCGACGCCCTGCTGGGCGATCAAGCGTATCGCGTCGCCTTCTGGCGCGTCTCCAGCGAGGAGATCAACTATCGGCGGTTCTTCGACGTGGACCAGCTCGCCGCCATCCGCATGGAACGCGCCGACGTGTTCGCCGAGGCCCACGTGCTGGTGGCCCGGCTGCTTCGCGAGGGCATCGTCACCGGGCTCCGCATCGACCATCCCGATGGCCTCTACGCGCCCGCCGAGTACTTCCGGCGCCTACAAGAGCTGAGTGGGCCCGTGTACGTGGTGGCGGAGAAGATCCTGGCCCCAGGCGAACGATGGCCCGCGGCGTGGGACGTCGCGGGCACGACCGGCTACGAGACACTGAATCTGCTCAACGGAATCTTCGTCGACCGCACGCAGGCCCGGGCCCTGGACCAGCTGTACCGGCGGCTCACCCACGAGGCGGCCACCTTCGCCGAGATCGTGTACGACTCCAAGCGCCTCATCATGGAAACGGTGATGGCATCCGAGATCGCCATGCTCGCCCACCGCCTGAACATCATCTCGGAGCGGCACCGGTCGACGCGCGACTTCACGCTGGGCAGCCTCACCCGGGCCGTACGCGAGATCATCGCCGCGTTCCCCATCTACCGGACCTACGTGGGCGATGCGCCCGTGCGCGACGGACTGCCGCTGGGATCGAGCGACGGCCCCGTGATTCCGACCGAGCGTGATCAGGAGTACATCACGCGGGCCGTCACCCTGGCCAAGCGCCGCGCCGCCGCGACCGACGTGTCGGTCTTCGACTGGATCCAGGACCTCCTGATGCGGCGCTTCCCAGCGTGGGCGGACGCCGAGCATCGGCGCGAGCGCCTCGACTGGGTGATGCGGTTCCAGCAGACGACGGGACCGGTAACCGCCAAGGGCTACGAGGACACCGCGCTCTATCGCTATCACCGGCTCATCTCACTCAACGACGTCGGCGGCGACCCCGCGCGGTTCGGCACGCCGCTCAACGAGTTCCACGCCGCGATGGCGGCCCGCCAGAAGGAGTGTCCGGACAGCCTCACCGCCACCTCGACTCACGACACCAAGCGCAGCGAGGACGTCCGCGCCCGCATCAACGTGCTGAGCGAGATCCCGCAGGAGTGGCGCCGGCGCGTATCACGCTGGCAGCGACTGAACCGCCGGCACCGCATCATCGTGGACGGGACGCCCGCTCCCGGGCCGAACGAGGAATACCTGCTCTACCAGACGCTCGTCGGCGCCTGGCCCATCTCGGCCGAGCGACTGCGCCAGTACGCGCTCAAGGCGATGCACGAGGCGAAGCTCCACACGAGCTGGATCAACCCGCATCCGAAGTACGACGAGGCGGTGACGGCCTTCGTCGACGCCATTCTAGAGTCCCGCCGCTCGCGTGAGTTCCTGCGAGATCTTGCGCCCTTCGCGGCCCGCGTCGCCTGGTTCGGGACGCTCAACTCGCTGGCCCAGACGCTGATCAAGATCACCGCACCCGGCGTTCCCGATTTCTATCAGGGCAGCGAGCTGTGGGACCTGAGCCTGGTCGACCCCGACAACCGCCGGCCCGTGGACTGGGCGCTGCGCGAGCGCCTGCTCGACGGCCTCGCCACCCAGAGCCGGCTCCGTCTCGAACGAGGCGGACTGGCCCGCGATCTCGTGAAGTGGTGGGAGGACGGTCGCGTCAAGCTCTACGTGATTCGCGAAGCGCTTGCCGCGCGACGTGGCCACGCGACCCTCTTCCAGCGAGGCGACTACGCACCCCTCGAGGCCTCCGGGGGACTCGCCGACCACGTGTGCGCCTTCGCCCGCGTGGCGCCCGATGACGCGGCCATCGTCGTCGTGCCGCGGTTCCTCGCCCGTCGCGGCGTGGAGACGCCGCCGCTCGGGCCCTCGTACTGGGAGGACACGCGAGTGGCGATGGGCGCTGGCCTCACCGGTCGGTTCAACAACGTCTTCACCGGGGCGACGGTGAGCGTGAACGACGGTGAGCTCCCGGTGGCCGACGCGCTGGCGGATTTCCCGGTGGCGCTGCTGATCCGGACGGCCTGATGGCGACTGCCCTCAATCCGTTCGTGTTCATCGGTTGCGTGGAGCTTCGACAGGCGCTGGACCGGCACGCTCTAGACGAGCGCGAGCTGATGGACCGCCTGGAGGACGTGCCGGCCGGCTCGATCTTCTACCACACGCACGGGTACTTCCTGCGGCATCGCCCGCTGACGACGGCGTACGGCAACGACTTCGCCCGGTGGGCGGCGGTGGAAGTCCGCGATCAGGCGCTGGCCGAGCGACTGGCCGTCGTCGATCCCTTCGAGTTCCGCGATCTCGAAAATCTACGCGAGGAGCTGGTGACGATCGTCCACGATCATCTCCGCGGGCTGACCACGGTGCCGAGGGCCGAGCCGGGCGGTGTCTTTCACTTCCAGCAGTCGCACATCGTCACGGTCGAGCTGGGGCCTCGCGCCACCACGCTCGCGGAGTTCCGCGACGGACTGGCCGGCGTCGACGCCAGCGCGATCTACTTCCACATGGTGGAGGCGCGCGCCCGGCTCGGCCGGCCTTCCGGCGATTTCGTCGAATGGATGCGCACGTCGTTGGGCCTCGCCGCCCTGGCTCAGCGCATCGAGCGCATCGACACCTTCATGACGAGCCTCGAGCGCGTGCGCGCCCGCGTGCTCAGCCTGGTGGACCAGGCATTGGAAGCACACGCCGCATGATCAGGCTCGACGATTACCGTCACGTGGCGCCGCCCGGGGTGGTGGACATCATCCTGCGCCTGACCGAACGCGTGCGCGACCGACGGATACTGCACCTCTCCGGCGGCCGCTTCGGCGAAGGCCCCGCCGAGATGCTGACCACGGCGGTGCCGCTCTTCCAGGACCTCGGCGTCGACACGCGCTGGGAGATCACGGGCGGCGATGCGACCTTTTACGCCACCACCGCCGCCTTGCGGGCGGCGCTGGAGGGTGCCGAGCGTGTGCTGGCCGACGAGGCCCTGGCCCACTACGTCGAGATGAACCGGATCAACGCCAAGAAGCTGCGCCTCGACGCCGACATGGTCATCGTCCACGACGTCCAGCCCGCTCCGCTGGTGGGCCATCGCGGCGACGGGCGCTGGGTCTGGCGCTGCCACTTCGACGCCTCGCGGGCGCAACGCCGCGTGTGGTCCTTCTTCCGGCAGATCATCAACCAGTACGACGCGGCCGTCTTCTCGTTGCCGGAGTTCGGCCGGCGGCTGAGCGTGCCGCAGTACGTGATCCATCCGGCCATCGACCCGCTCTCGGAAAAGAACCGGGAGATCGGGCCGCGCGACGTCACGACCATCCTCGGGGCGCTGCGCGTGGCGCAGGACAAGGCACTGCTCCTCCAGGTCGGTGCCTTCACCCGCGCTCAGGATCCCCTCGGCGTGGTGAACGCGTACCGGCTCGTCAAGAAGCATTACGATGTCCGCCTGGTCCTGGCCGGCACCGCCGGTGACGATCGCGAGAGCCTGGAGGTGCTGGCCGATCTGCGCCAGGCCGCGCATCACGATCCCGACATCGTCGTGCTCGAGCTGCCGCCAGAGGCCCACCTGCAGATCAATGCGCTGCAGCGCGCGGCCACGATCGTGCTGCAGAAGTCGGTGCGGGTTGGCTTCCAGCTGGCGGCGGCCGAGGCGATGTGGAAGGGCAAGCCCGTCATCGCCGGTGTCGGCGGCGGCCTCAGCCAGCAGGTGATCAACGACGTGACCGGCTACGTCGTCCACTCCGTCGAAGGCGCGGCCTTCCGCCTCCGTCATCTGCTCAACAACCCGGAGCTCATCGCGCGGATGGGCGCGGCCGGCCGCGAGCACGTGCGCCGGGCGTTTCTCGTCACCCGTCACCTGATGGAGTCGCTCGCGCTCCTCGCCCACCTGACGGAATGAAGCCTCGGGTTCTGCGGGCAGGCCGCCCTCGGTCCGAGCCCACCTCGCGCGCCCAGGTACCATGACCGACGTGGCGATCCAGGCGGATCCGGTGGCCAGCGTCGCGACCGTGGACGCCGACGTCCAGAGACTCGGGTCTCGCCCGATCGTTCTCGCGCTGCTCACGTACAACAACGTGGCGACGGTGCCAGCCGTCGCCCAGACGGGCTACCGCGGATTGAGCCGTTCCTTTCCTGACGTTCCGCTGGCGATCGTGAACGCCGACGCCGGATCCTCCGATGGGACCACCGAGCGCCTGGCCGCGCTGGGCCTGCCTGCCACGCTGACGCGTCACGAGTCGCCACTGATCGAGCTCACCGCCGTGCCGTTCCACGGCGTGCCCGGGCGAGGCGTCGCGCTTCGGCTCGCGCTTCAGACGACGCGACGCCTCGGCGCACGTGCGATCGTCCTGCTCGAGGCCGACGTGACATCCGTGACTGACGAGTGGCTCGAGCGTCTCGCCCGGCCCGTGTGGGAGGACAAGGCCGATCTCGTGCTGCCCGCCTACGCGCGTCACCGATACGACGGCACCATCACCAATCTCCTCCTCGCGCCCCTCGTCCGCGCGCTCTACGGCCGCCGCCTGCGGCAGCCGCTCGCCGGCGCGCTCGCCATGTCGGGGCGGCTCGCCGAGCATCTCCTCCTTCACCCGGGCTGGAGGTGGACCGGCCGCGATCTTGCTGACCTGTGGGTCATCGGGACCGCCATCGCCGATGGCTTCGCCGTGTGGGAGGCGTGGTTGGGACCTCGGCGCGTGGAGTCGCGGACGCGAACGACGGACCTGCCCACCATGGTGGCCCAGACGCTGGGTGGCGTCTTCGCGCTCATGGATCGGCACGCCGACCTCTGGCGTCAGGTGCGGGGCAGCGAACCGGTGCCGGCCATCGGCACGACGACGACGCCGAGGACGGAGCCCATCGACATCGACGTCGACCGCCTGGTCGGCGCTTTCCGCCTCGGCATGCGGGATCTCGCCGGGATCTGGGAGCACATCCTGGCGCCCGAGACCCTCGGCGACATCCTGAGCCTCGACGTGGGTGACGCCGCCCGCTTCCGATTCCCCGACGAGCTGTGGGCGCGCGCGGTGTACGATTTCGCGCTGGGCCATCACTACAGCGTCGTTCACCGCGAGCACCTGCTGCGCTCCCTGGTCCCGCTCTACCTGGGGCGCACCGCCGCCTTCGTGGTCGCAACGCGCGAGGCCGACGCCGCCGCTACCGAGGCCGCGCTCGAGGCCGTCGGCGCCGCGTTCGAGCGACAGAAGCCCTACCTGGTGGAGAGATGGTAGTGCGAGCCGAGGGGCGCCGCGCCACGAGGCGAGCGGTGAAATTGTCCGGAGATGGCCGTGCGAGCCGAGGGGCGCGGCGCCACGAGGCGAGCGGTGAAATTGTCCGGAGATGGCCGTGCGAGCCGAGGGGCGCGGCGCCACGAGGCGAGCGCTGAAATTGTCCGGAGATGGCCGTGCGAGGCGAGGCGCGCTCGGGCGACGAGCCGAGCGGTGAAATAACTCGGGAGATCTGAGTGGGGAGCGATCTTCGGCGTACCGTCATCATCGAAAACGTCACACCGACCGTCGACGGCGGCCGCTATGCCGTCAAGCGCGAAGTCGGCGCCGTTCTCGAGGTTGAAGCCGACATCTTCAAGGAAGGCCACGACGTCATCGTAGCCTTCCTGAAGTACCGGCGGGCGCGAGAAACCGCCTGGCGAGAAACGCCGATGAGCTTCGTGGACAACGATCGCTGGCGGGGCCGGTTCACGCTCAACGCCGTCGACCGCTGGCAGTTCACCATCGAGGCGATGACCGATCCATTCCGCTCGTGGCTGGTCGACCTCACCAAGCGCGTGGAGGCGGGCCAGGACGTCGCGAGCGAGCTGCTGGAAGGCGCCGATCTCGTGCGCGCCGCCGCCGACCGGGCGAGCGGCAACGACGCAATGGCGCTGCGGGACTACGCCGGTCGTCTCGCCAGCGGCGATCGCCAGGCCGGCGCCCTCGCCGCCGCGCGTGAGGAACGACTCGGCGCCCTGATGAGCCGCCATCTCGATCGCAGCGATGCCACGTGGGCCGAGCGCGAGTTCGACGTCGTCGCCGACCCGGAGCGGGCGCGCTTTGCCGCCTGGTACGAGTTCTTCCCGCGCTCCGGCGTGCCCGGCCGCCACGGCACCTTCAAAGACGCCGAGGCGATGCTGGAGCGGGCGGCCTCGCTCGGCTTCGACGTCGTGTACCTGCCCCCGATCCACCCCGTCGGCCTGGCCCACCGCAAGGGCCGCAACAACACGCTGACCGCGCAGCCCGGCGATCCCGGGAGCGTGTGGGCCATCGGTGGCGAGGCCGGCGGTCACACGGCGGTGAATCCCGACCTCGGAACGTTGGCCGACTTCGATCGGTTCGTCGACCGGGCGCACCAGCTCGGACTCGAGGTCGCGCTCGACTTCGCCATCCAGTGCTCGCCGGATCACCCCTACGTTCGGGAGCATCCCGAGTGGTTCTTCAAGCGGCCGGACGGCACCATCAAGTACGCCGAGAACCCGCCGAAGAAGTATCAGGACGTCTACCCGGTGAACTTCCACGGTGAGGACCCGCGGCCGCTCTGGGACGAGATGAAGCGCATCGTCGACTTCTGGATCGCTCACGGCGTGACGACGTTCCGCGTGGACAACCCCCATACCAAGCCGGTCAGGTTCTGGGAGTGGCTCATCCGGGCGGTGAAGGACGACCACCCTGAGGTCGTGTTCCTGGCCGAGGCGTTCACCCGCCCGAAGATGATGAAGGTCCTCGCCAAGGTCGGCTTCACGCAGTCGTACACGTATTTCACGTGGCGGAATCACAAGCAGGAGCTGATCGAGTATTTCGAGGAGATCACCTCCCCGCCGGTGAGCGACTATTTCCGCGGTAACCTCTGGCCGAACACGCCGGACATCCTGCACGCGACGCTGGTCAAGGGCGGTCGGCCCGCGTTCCGCATGCGGCTGGTCATGGCGGCGACGCTGTCGTCGGTCTACGGGATGTATTCCGGCTACGAGCTCTGCGAGAACGTGCCCCACGCCGAGGGCTCCGAAGAGTATCTGAATTCCGAGAAGTACGAGCTGAAGGTTCGGGACTGGAACGCACCGGGGAACATCAACGACCTCGTCGTGACGATGAATCGCCTCCGGCGAGAGCACCCGGCCCTCCAACTCTACACGAATCTACGCTTCTACCCGTCCGACGACCCGAACATTCTCTTCTACGGAAAGATGACGCCCGAGAAGAACGACGTGATCTTCGTCGCCGTGAACCTCGACCCGTTCAGCACACACTCGGCGTGGGTGGAGCTGCCGGCCGGCGAGCTCGGTATCGGCGACGATCAGCTGTATCGCATGCACGAGCGCCTGACCGACACCTGGCAGCAATGGCGGGGCCGCGGCGGCCGCATCACGCTGGATCCTCACCGCGAGCCGGCCGCGATCTTCTCGCTCCACCGCTGACGCGTTCCCCCCTCTTCAAACTTCTTGCACGCGCGCCTCGTCGCCGCAACGACGGCCCGCCGGCCGACTCCGCAGGAGGCGAACCCCGAGCAGAACGTGACTCGCGATGACGAGCGGTACGAGCCATGTCAGCAACAGGCTGAGCGGCAGACGGAGGAGCGCCCGCATCGACTCCGGCGCCGTGAGGGCGAGCCGCGCCGCGGTCGCCACGACGAAGACGATGTCGCCCAGTCCGATGAGATTCCAGATCGAATACACCCACCATCCGCCGGTGCTCGTGGCGCGACACCGCACGATGAGCGCCAGCGCCAACGTCGCCACGATGATGTCCCCCCATCCACCGAGGACCGCAAACTCGAACGGCAGCTCTCCCCGGCCGTAGAGCACCAGGAAGTACACGCCGACGAAGCGGGTGAGGTGGACGCCGACCAGCAGGCGTTCATCGACGGTCAACACCCAGGACCGCACGCCGGGCAGCGCGAGGGCGAGGAGAACGACGAGGGCGGTGAGGCCCAGCAGCACGATCTGCGGTGCCGGCGGCCTCAGGAATTGAATGACCCCCGTCGCACCGAAAGCGATGGCCGCGATCAACCAGGCGACGACGACCAGCGCGACCGTCATCGTTCGATATCCGCGGTGGTCCGTCATCCGTCCGCAGCGTAGGCCTCCCTCCTGCCGTCGGCAAGGTGACCCGCGATGTAAGATTTGGAGCCAGGGACGATGCCGAACGACTGGTACAAGGACGCCATCTTCTACGAGGTTCACGTCAAGGCGTTCAGCGACGCCGACGGGAACGGTGTCGGAGACTTTGCGGGGCTGACCCAGCGTCTGGACTACCTGCGCGACCTCGGCGTCGACTGCTTGTGGATCCTGCCCATGTACCCGTCGCCGCTGCGCGACGACGGCTACGATATCGCGGACTTCTACGGCATCCATCCCGGCTATGGCACCGTCCGGGACTTTCAGAATTTTCTCGACGCCGCCCACGCCCGCGGCCTGCGCGTCATCGCCGATCTGGTCATGAATCACACGTCCGACCAGCATCCGTGGTTCCAATCCTCTCGGGCGGAGCCGACGGGCGCCTACGGCGACCACTACGTCTGGAGCCCCACCGACCGTCGCTACGAGGACGCGCGCATCATCTTCATGGACACCGAGAAATCGAACTGGACCCACGACCCGGTGCGGCACGAGTACTACTGGCACCGCTTCTTCTCGCACCAGCCCGATCTCAACTACGACAACCCCGCCGTGCGCAAGGCCATGCTCGACGTGATGCGCTTCTGGCTCGATCGCGGCCTCGACGGCTTCCGCTGCGACGCGGTGCCCTATCTGATCGAGCGCGAGGGAACGATCTGCGAGAACCTGCCGGAGACCCACACCATCCTCAAGGAGTTCCGGCGTGTCATCGACCGTGAGTACGGCGGCGACCGCGTGCTCCTGGCCGAGGCCAATCAGTGGCCGGAGGACGTGCGGCCCTACTTCGGCGACGGCGATGAGTTCCACATGGCCTTCCACTTCCCGCTGATGCCGCGCATCTACATGTCGATCAGGCGGGAAGAGCGGCTGCCGCTGGTCGACATCTACACGCACACGCCGCCGATCCCCCCGACCTGCCAGTGGTGCATCTTCCTGCGCAACCACGACGAGCTCACGCTCGAGATGGTGACGAGCGAGGAGCGCGATTACATGTACTACGCCTACGCGCAGGATCCCCAGGCCAAGCTCAACCTGGGCATCCGCCGGCGCCTGGCGCCCCTGATGGACAACGACCGACGGCGCATCGAGCTTCTCAACTGCCTGCTCTTCACGCTGCCGGGCAGCCCCGTCATCTACTACGGGGACGAGATCGGCATGGGCGACAACATCTACCTGGGCGACCGGGACGGCGTGCGCACGCCGATGCAGTGGACGCGGGACCGCAACGCCGGCTTCTCGACGGCTGACGAGGGCCGCCTCTACCTGCCCGTCATCGCCGACCCGGTCTACGGTTACCAGGCGGTGAACGTCGAGGCCCAGACCAAGCAGCCGACCTCGCTGCTCAACACGATGAAGCGGCTGATCGCGGTCAGAAAGCGCAGCCGTGCCTTTGGGCGGGGCACGATCGAGTTTCTCCACCCCGTCAACCCGAGCGTGCTGGCCTTCATCCGCGAGCACGGCGACGACACCATTCTCGTCGTCGCGAATCTGTCGGGGCGCTCGCAACCGGTGAGCCTCGACCTCGCACGCTACCGTGGCGCAGTGCCGATGGAGCTGCTCGGCGGAACGCGCTTCCCTCCGGTGGGCGAGCAGCCGTACTTCCTGTCCCTGGGGCCGCATGGCTTTTACTGGTTTCGACTGGAGCCGCGTGACCGCCGACCACAGCGCTATGGCATCGAAGACGCCGCCATCTGAGCGCCTCGCCGAGTGGCTCGGCCACCAGCGCTGGTTCGCGACGAAGACGCGGCGGATCGAGGCCATCACGATCGAGGACGTGGTGCCCCTGGCGTCGGCGGCGCTCGCGATCGTCGGCGTCGGTCTCGACGGCGGCGCCGTCGATCGCTACGTCGTGGCGCTGGGCCGAGTGGCCCGGGCGGCGGCCGTCGAGATCGCCGACGGCTTCGACGATCCGGTGTTCTGTCGGGCCGTTCTCGACGTCATCGCCGACGGCCGGCACGTCGAGGGGGAGTCCGGCGTTCTGGACGCGGTTCCCACGGCCGCCTTCCCGGCGTCATTGGCCCCGGGCCTCGCCGTCCACCGCGTCGGCGGCGAGCAGAGCAACACCTCGATCGTCTTCGGCGACGTCGCGATCATGAAGACCTTCCGGCGCCTCGCGGACGGCGTCAATCCCGAGGCCGAGGTCACCCGGTTCCTCACCGAGCACACGCGCTTTGCTCATGCGCCACGCCTCTTCGGGCAGCTCGAGTACCGGCGTCGCGACGGCGGCGCGGCGACGCTGGCCGTCGTGCACGAGCTCATCCCGGGTGCTCGCGACGGCTGGGAATGGCTGCTCGACGAGCTGCGCGCGGGGCGGCCCGCGCTGGACGCGCTCAGGCGCCTCGGTGAGGTGACGGGCCACCTCCACCGCGCACTCGCCAGCGGGACGGATCACCCCGACTTCGCGCCGGAGCCGATCAGCGACGCCGACCTCGCCGCGTGGGACGGCGCCGTCCGCGATCAGCTCGATCGCGCGCGCGCTGCCCTCGACGATCCGCGGGGCGCGCCGCCCCTGCCCGATCTCACCGAGGCGTTGGCCGGGCTCCGGAGTCTGCAGAAGATCCGCCACCACGGCGATCTGCACTTCGGTCAGACGCTCCGTCGCGCCGACGGCGACTGGGTGATCATCGATTTCGAGGGCGAGCCGCTCCGTCCGCTCGCCGAGCGGCGGCTCAAGCACACGCCGCTTCGCGACGTCGCGGGTATCCTGCGCTCGCTCGCATATGCGGCCGCCAGCGCCCAGCCCGTCGGCGGGCAGGCGTGGCTCGAGGGGTGGCAGCACGAGGCCGTCGAAGCGTTTCTCGGCGGCTACCGCGCGGTCACCGCCGACGCCGGCTTCACGCCGGCGAGCCAGACGGCCTTCCGGCGCGCGCTGGCCGTGTTCGAGGTGGAGAAGGCCGCTTACGAGATCGTTTACGAAGCCAACCACCGGCCGGACTGGATCGCCATCCCGAGGCGTGGCCTCGTCAGCGCTGCGGCGCGGCTTGGCTCCCGGCGGGCTGGGGCGGCGTGAACACCATCGCCTGCACCTCCCAGCCGTCCTTGTCGAAATAAACGAGCAGTCCGGACTCGTAGAAGAACGCCGGCGTCTGGCCGGCCGGCGCGGCGCCGGAGGGGCGCCCCCAGCCGTCGATGATCGCCGGGCGGTTGAAAATGCCGGGGTGGGGTTCCAGCTTGAACGAGCGCACGACGTCGCCGCGGAAGCCGGTCGGGGCGGCGAGTCCGAAATCGATCGTCATGCGAAACATGCCGGTCGGCGCCTGCTCACCCTCGTACACCCACTGCACGCTGTCGTACCTGTCGATCTTCTGTGTCGCCGCGCGTGTCGGCTCGCCGTGGCGGGCACGAACCGACTCCTTCGTGCTCTCTCCGGGGATCACACCGCCCCAGTCGGCGGCCATGACGTCACCGGTGCCGGCCAGCAGGAGCCCGAGCAGAACGGTGAGCGTCACGCTCCGCATCAGAACCCGAGCGCGACGCCGTCGCCGCGAGGATCGGCGCCGCCCATGAGCGTGCCTTCACGCAGGGCGACGCCCTGGGCGTGGCCGGCCTTGTAGAACAACTCGGGCGCCGCCTTCACGTTGTGACCTTTCTTCGCCAGACCGCTGAGCACGCGCGGGCCGACCCGGCTCTCGATGTGAAGCGTGTCCGCCACCTCACCGGGCAGGAACGCGCCGATCAGGAAGCGGGGCCGCTCGATAGCCTCTTGCATGTCGAGGCCGTAGTCCAGCACGTTGGTGAGGACCTGGGCGTGGAACATCGCCTGGCCGTTGCCGCCCATCGTCGAGACGCCCACCACCGGCCGCTCGTCACGCGTCACGATCGACGTGATCAGGGTGTGGAACGGGCGCTTGCGCGCGGCGAAGACGCTCGGATGCCCTGGCTCCAGCGAGAAGTGGCGGCCGCGGTTCTGCAGCACGACGCCAGTGCCGGGGGGCACCACACCGGACCCGAAGGCGCTGAAGAGGCTCTGGATGACGGTGATCATGTTGCCGCGGCCGTCGGCGATGACGAACCCCGTGGTATCCCCCTCCGGCTCGCCCGCCCGATACGTTCCCGCTTTCTTGGCGTCGAAGTCCTTGCGGCGCTCGGCCGCATACTCCTTGTCGAGCAGCGACGCTACCGGAACACGCGCGTGCGCAGGATCCCCGATCCACCGGTCGCGATCGGCATAGGCCAGCTTCACCATCTCGATGAGCAGGTGCAGATGCTCCACGGAGTGGAGGGCATGACGCGCCGGGGGGAAGCCCTCGAGCAGATTGAACGTGAGCAGCGCGGCCAGGCCCTGTGTCGGCGGCGGCGTCTGGTAAATGGTGTGGCCGCGATACGTCGTGGTGATCGGCTCGCCCCACTCGCCGCTGTGGGCAGCGAGATCCTGGGACGTCAGGAACCCATCGCTCTCCAGGCGGCTCGCGATCGCCTGTCCGACGCAGCCGGTATAGAAGATGTCGGGGCCGTCAGCGGCGAGGTCACGCAGCGAGCGGGCGAGATCCGGTTGACAGAAGACCTCGCCGAGCGCCGGCACGCGTCCGTCCGGTCTGAAGATACGCTGCCACTCGGGGTCAGGATTCGCCGGCGCCAGCTCCGCGATGGCCTGGCTCACGATCGAAGTCATCGGGAAGCCATGCTCGGCGTAGTGGATCGCCGGCCGCAGCAGCTCCCAGAGCGACCGCGTTCCGAAGCGTTCGAGCAGCATCGCCCACGCACGGGTGCAGCCGGGCACGCTCACCGTCGCGGGTCCCAGCGTTGGAAGTGACGAGAGCCCGCGGCGGTTCAGCTCGTCGAGGCCGGCGCGGGAGCCGGACCGCCCGGCGCCATTCAGGAAGTGAACCCGCTGCGTGGCCGCGTCGTAGTAGAGGCAGAAGAGGTCGCCGCCCACGCCGCAGTTGTTCGGCTGCGTGACGGCGAGCACCGCGTTGACCGCGACGGCGGCATCGGCCACGCTGCCGCCCGACTTCAGCACGTCCACGCCAGTCAGGCTGGCCAGCGGATGGGCAGAGGCGACGAGGCCTGCCCGGCCGAGCGCCACCGGACGCCGGGAGTAACCGATCTGAGGCACGCTCAACCTCCCGCGAAGAGTCGCGTGATCTCGTCCTGAGAGAAGACCGGCAGAGGACGCTCGGCGTTCCCTTCGATCAGCATAACGCCCTTGGCCTTGGGAACCACCTGCCCGATGTAGTGACAATCGATCGATTCGCGGGCCAGCGCATGGATGACGATACCGGCGTCCGCCGGCGCCAGCGTCATCAGCAGGCAGCCGGAGGCCAGGGTGCCCAGCGGGTCGAGCCCGAAGGCCCGGCAGAGCTCGACGCCCTCGGGCAACTTCACGATGCGATCGGCGTCGATGCGCAGGCCAACACCGGCGGCTTCCGCCAGCTCCCAGAGGGCCCCCGCCAAGCCGCCTTCGGTCGGGTCGTGCATCGAATGCACGCGGGCCAGCTCGCAGGCGATCTCGGCCTCCGGCAGCACGCTGATTCCAGGCGTGCGGAGGAAATGCTTCGCCTTGCGAATGACGGCGGGACGGACGCCGCGCTCGAGCAGCGCGGCCTCGTGCTCGCGGGCGATGATCGCCGCGCCCTCGAGCGGAATGCCCTTGGTCATGACGATCGCATCGCCGACCTGGGCGCCGCCGGTCG
Source organism: Candidatus Rokubacteria bacterium 13_1_40CM_68_15 (assembly GCA_001917585.1). GTDB lineage: Bacteria > Methylomirabilota > Methylomirabilia > Rokubacteriales > CSP1-6 > 40CM-68-15. The sequence goes on along the minus strand of MNEG01000014.1, from coordinate 7,329 downwards.
TCACCAGTCGCTCCTTCTCGACCTCGCCCAGCATGGTCCCGGCCACGATCGGACGATCGAGACCATGCGTGACTTCGGTGTGGCCACCGACCAGCGCCACGCCAAGCTCCTCGCATGCCTGGGCGAGCTGCTCGAACATCGTCGTGACGGAGGCCTCGGTGGTGGCCGCCTCCGGCAGCAAGAGCGTGGCCAGGAACCAGCGCGGGCGCGCACCCCGCACGGCGATGTCGTTGGCGTTGACCTGCAACGCGTACCACGCGGCGTCGTCGCTGGCGAACGTGATTGGATCGGCGGTCGCGACGAGGCAACGGGCGCCGAGATCGATGACGGCAGCGTCCTCGCCCACGCGCGGTCCCATCAGCACTCGCTCGTCCTTCACGGGATGACGATCGAAGAGGCCCTGGAGAAACGACGCGCGCAGCTTGCCGACAGGTAGGCAACTCATGACGCGCCGAGTAGTATACCGCCGTGGGTCGCGAGCCCGTCGTGGTCGAGTGCGTTCCCAACGTGAGCGAGGGGCGCGATCCGGCCATCGTGGAGCGGCTCGCCGCGACCATCTGCCACGCCGGCGCCCGCCTCGCGAACGTCCACACGGATCCCGATCACCACCGATCGGTCTTCTCGTTTCTCGGCGGGCCGGACGTCGTGCGGACGGCCGCGCTCGCGCTCGCCGCCGACGTGCTGGCCGCGGTCGACCTTCGCAACCATCGCGGCAGCCATCCGCGGATCGGCGCCCTCGACGTGCTGCCGTTCGTCCCGCTGGACGGCATCACGATGGACCACGTGGTGGCCCTTGCCCGCAACGTGGGCCGCGCGCTCGCGGAGCGGCACGACGTTCCCGTCTATTTCTACGGCCACGCCGCGATCCGGGAGCAGCACCGCCGCCTTCCCGACGTCCGGCGCGGTGGCTACGAAGCCCTCGCCGCGCGCCTGGCGACACCGGACGGAGAGCCCGACGCCGGACCGGCGCGGTTCGACCCGCGTCGCGGCGCCATCCTCGTGGGCGCCCGCGACGTCCTCGTCGCCTACAACGTCTGGCTCGAGTCGACGAAGCTCGACGTGGCGCGCGCCATCGCGCGAGCCGTCCGCGAGGCGAGCGGTGGGCTGCCGGCCGTCCAGGCGCTGGCGGTGCCGCTCACGAGCCGCGGCGTCGTCCAGGTGTCGATGAACCTCCTCGACTATCGAGTGACTCCGATTCCGGTCGCCTTCGATACGGTCGCGCGCGAAGCCGAGCGTCACGGGATCGCGATCCAGCGCGGTGAGCTGGTCGGACTGGCGCCGCGCGCAGCCCTCGCGGGGCGAACGCCGGCGAGCGTCGGGCTGTCGGGCTTCACCGAAGATCTCTATCTCGACACGCACCTCGACGCGACGTTACGGGGCCAGTAGCTTCAGGACATCTGCGGTGAGGTCGTAGAGCTGCGCACAGCCGGCGGCGCCGCCGATCAGGGGCGCGAGGCGCTTGCGCAGGCCGTCATCGGCGATCTCACCGACGAGCGCGGCGATCTTGCGCTGTGGCTCGGAGCAGATCCCCATGTACGGGAGCTTCGGCGTGACGTGCTCCGCCCGCAGCACGCGCCCCGTGGCCGCGTCGAGCTCGTAGGTGATCTCGAAGCCATGCGCGTTGTCGTGCATCGAGTGGAAGAGCAGGAGGCGGCCGTCGAGACGGGCGAGCCGCGCCAGCTTCCTCCGCGCGAAGACGCGCTGCTGGCCCGGGCGTGGACTGTAGAGATCGGGATGCATCGGCGTCGCGATCGGCCGCGTGCCGAAGAGCGAGCGGCCGGCCGCGCTATAGGTGAAGCACGAATCCGGCAGGTCGATCCAGCCAGTGGTGTCGAGCTGCCAGCAGTCCAGCGCGTCGCCGCTGGCCGCCCGTTCCGCCTGGGCGCGAGGGAGCTTGGTCACCTGGCGGGCCAGGCGGGCGACCTCGATCGCCGCGTCGACGACGAAGGCGGCGCCGGTGCCGCTGCCGACCGCCTCGGCGACACGACGCGTGAAACCGGCGACCATCCGGGCCCCCGTCAGTGAAGCGATTCCCTCCCCGACCGCCGCCACGTCGCCACCAAGGACCCGGCAGTGCGCATGACGAATCTCGTAGGTCGGGGACGTCGTCGTCACCGCCCGAAACTCGATCTGCCGCTCGGGGTCGGCCAGACGCACCGTGTGGGCCAGCGCGTCGCCGTCGGCGTCGTCGGTCCAGCCCTCCATGGTGCGCTCGTAACGCGCGCGACCTCGAAGCACGGCTGGCTCGATCATCGAGCGCCCCATTTCACCGCTCGCGTCGCGACGACGCCCCGGATCACTGGCACCCTCATCCAGGTCGAACGCCAGTCACCTCGCACTACCCGCCATGTCGCTCTTGCCGCCGGCGAGGTACTTCTCGGGCTCGCGGTCGAACTTCTGCTTGCAGCCCGCGGCGCAGAAGTAATAGGTCTGGCCCTTGTAGTTGGATTGCGCCGCCGCCTTGGCGGGCTCGACGCTCATCTTGCAGACCGGGTCAACAGCCATCGGTTGCCTCCTTCACAGGCCTCGCCTCGTCGCGCGGCGCCCCTCGGCTCGCATCTCGGTCACTGAAGGTCTCGCCTCGTCGCGCGGCGCCCCTCGGCTCGCATCTCGGTCACTGAAGGTCTCGCCTCGTCGCGCGGCGCCCCTCGGCTCGCATCTCGGTCACTGAAGGTCTCGCCTCGTCGCGCGGCGCCCCTCGGCTCGCACTACGGGGGGAGGTTGCCATCGCTTCAGGCGAAGACTACTGGTGACGACCGACACCGACGAGAAGGCCATGGCCGCGCCGGCCAGGATCGGCGACAACAGCACACCGGCCAGCGGGTAGAGCACGCCGGCGGCGACCGGGATGAGCAGGACGTTGTAGCCGAATGCCCATCCCAGATTTTGTTTGACGATCTGGATCGTGCGGCGTGAAAGCTCGAGCGCGACCACCACGGCCGCCAAGTCGCTGCGCATCAACGTGACGTCGGCGGCTTCGATCGCGACGTCGGTGCCCGAGCCCATCACGATCCCGACGTCGGCCTGGGTGAGCGCCGGGGCGTCGTTGATGCCATCCCCGACCATCGCGACACGATGCCCTTCACCCTGAAGCCGCTTGATCTGGGCGGCCTTGTCCTCCGGCAGCACTTCCGCGAGCACGCGTTCGATCCCGGCCTGTCGGGCGATGGCCTCGGCGGTGCGGCGGTTGTCTCCGGTGAGCATCACGACTGCGAGGCCCATCTCGCGCTGGCGGCGGATGGTGACGGCGGCGTCGGGCTTGAGCACGTCGGCAGCCGCGATGACGGCGAGCAGCCGGCCGGCGAAGGCCAGATACACCACCGTCTTGCCCTGCGCTTGCAGCGCGCTGGCGCGATCGGCCAGCATGCTCACGGCGATCCCGCGTGCGTTCATCATCGTCAGATTACCGAGCAGGATCCGTCCGTCCGGCGCCATCGCGTCGATGCCCTGACCGGGCACGGCGGTGAACTCGCCGACGGGCGGCAACGCGAGTCCACGCTCCTTGGCGAGGCGGACGATCGCCTCGCCCAGCGGGTGCTCGGATGCCTGCTCCGCCCCGGCGGCCAGCGCCAGCGCGTCGTCTTCACTGACGCCGGCAATGGTCACCACGTCAGTCACCTCGGGTCGCCCCACGGTGAGCGTGCCGGTCTTGTCGAAGACGATCGTGTCCACCCGGTGGAGCACCTCCAGGGCGATGGCGCTCTTGATGAGGATGCCGTGCTCTGCACCCTTGCCGGTCCCGACCATGATCGCGGTCGGCGTGGCCAGGCCCATCGCGCAAGGACATGCGATCACGAGCACGGCCACCGCCGTCGTCAGCGCGAGCGGGAATCGCGGCTCGGGCCCGAACACGAGCCAGGCGAGAAACGTGGCGCCGGCGATGACGAGCACGACGGGCACGAAGACCGCGGCGACGCGGTCGGCCAGCCGCTGAATCGGGGCGCGCGAGCCCTGCGCTTCTTCGACGAGCCGGACGATGCGTGCCAGCGTCGTCTCGCTGCCCACGTGCGTGGCGCGGAAGAGCAGCGTGCCGGTGTGATTCACGGCGCCCGCGACGACTCTGGACTCGGCTGTTTTCTCGACCGGCAGGCTCTCGCCAGTGAGCATCGACTCGTCGACGGTCGACGCGCCCTCGACGACGGCGCCGTCGACCGGGATGCGCTCGCCGGGGCGGATACGGACGAGGTCGCCCACGCTGACCTCAGCCGTCGGCACGTCGAGCTCGCGCCCGTCGCGGACGACGCGCGCCGTGCGTGGGGCCAGGCTCACGAGCCGGCGAATCGCCTCCGACGTCCGCCCGCGCGCCCGCGCCTCCAGCCAGCGGCCGAGCACCACGAGTGTGATGACGACGGCGCCGGTCTCGTAGTAGGTCATCGCACCGGCCGGCATGAACACGTGCGGCCACAGCGTCACGGCGAGACTGAAGACGTACGCGGCGTTGGTGCCGATCGACACGAGCGTCGACATGCTGGCGGTCCGGTGGCGAAGATCGCGCAGGAACCCCGCGTGGAACTCGGAGCCCACCCAGAACTGCACCGGCGTGGCCAGCGCCCACAGGAGCCAGGGATTGCGCAGCCAGGCCGGCGCCCAGGGAAACATCTCGACCATGCTGCCGACCACGATGGGCACCGACAGGATCGCGCCCACGACGAACTTCAAACGGGCCCGCCGTTGCTCGTCCGCCCGCGCGGCCTGTTCACGGTCGGGCGTCAGCGCGGCCGCGGCGCGGGGCTCCACCAGCTGGTAACCGGCGCGCGCCACCGCGTCTTGCAGCGCGTGGACGTCGGTCCGTGTGGGGTCGAAGGCAATCGTTGCCTTCTCGGTGGCCAGGTTCACGGTGGCCTCGTCCACGCCGGGCACGGACGTCAGCGCGCGCTCCACGTTTCCGACGCAGGCCGCGCAGTGCATGCCGCGCACGGGGAGGGTGAGGCGCTCGGCGGCGTTCGCCATCACTTGGCTCCGAAGCGCGTGAACACGTCGAGCAGCTCGTCGATCTTACGCTGGCGCTCGCTCCGGCCACCGGCGCGGAAGGCGTCGGCGACGCACGATTCGATGTGGCGGCCGAGCAGCAGCTTCTGCACCTGCTCGAGCGCACCCTGCACCGCGGAGATCTGGAGGAGGATGTCCACGCAGTCGGCGTCGTTGCCGATCATCCGCTGGAGACCCTGGACCTGCCCTTCGATGCGGCGCAATCGACCCAGCGTCTTCGTCTTGGTGGCGTCGTCCAGCATCCAGGTACCCTCAGGGGGTATTCTCAGGCCACCCGGGCGGCCTGTCAAACGATCGGGCCGGGGCTCAGAGATCGAAGAGCGAGGGCTGTTGCTCGGAACTCGTCACCGTGACGCGGCCGCGCGTGGCCTTCTTGCCCTTCTTGGCCTTGGGCGGCGGCTTGCGTGGCGACGGCCGGGGGAGCTTCCAGCCCTTCTGGTGAGCGATGCGCTCGCCCTGCTTGATCACGAGCAGGTCGACGAGACGCGCGAGCGGGTTGCGGAGGAGGCCCAGATAGCGCTCCCAGTAGCGCGGCGAGAGCGCCAGCGTCCGCATCAGGTCGAGAGCGACGGTGAGCGCGGCCCGATCACCCCTGCGGGCGGCCGCGCGCAGCTCGCGTAGCACCTTGCCAGTCGAGACGCGCGACGGCGACGTGCGAGCCATGACCGGCCCGGATGCTACCACGCCGAAGCGCTCAGGATTCCAGCGCCGACGGCGACTGTGCGCCACGGGCGCCGCACCGCCTGCGCACCTCCTGCGCGCCGCGACGGCGCGTGGGGCGTCTCTGAGAGACCCGTACCCCGCCTCGCAAGCAGGCCGCGGCGTGTGGATGGAAACGCCGGAACGCGATCATCATTCCGGGCTCGTGGTCGAACAGAGGCAACCCATGCGCCGTCGCGACGGGAGAGGCGCGCGGGAGGTGTGTTCAGCGGACCTGGAGCTGATACTCCTCGCGCGGCGACTGCGGGCCGGTCTGGTTCACGGTGATCTTGATGTCGAGACTGGCCGCGAGCTTGGTCAACGCCTCGCGGCCGTCGCCGTCCAGATAGCTGACGACGTCGGGATGGGCGCGCACCACGATCTCACGCCCCTCCGACTCCGCGCGCTGGACCCGGACGGCGCGGAAGATCTCACCGGCGATGGTCACCTCGGACTTCGTGACCCCACTCGCCGCGCACGTCGGGCAGCGGACGGTCAACAGCGAGCGCAGATCCTGGCGCACCCGCTTGCGTGTCATCTCGACGAGCCCCAGCTCGGAGATCTCGAGCACGTTGGTCCGGGCCTTGTCCTCGGCCAATGCCTTCTTGAGTTGCTTGTACACCTGCTCGCGGTGCTCGGGCACCTCCATGTCGATGAAGTCGATGATGATGATGCCGCCGAGGTCGCGGAGCCGAATCTGGCGGACGACTTCCCCGACCGCCTCCAGGTTGATCTTGAGGACGGTCTGTTCGAAGTCGCGCTTGCCCACGTATTTGCCGGTGTTGACGTCGATGGAGACGAGTGCCTCGGTGTGGTCGATCACGATGTAGCCGCCGGACTTCAGCCACACGCGGCGACGCAGCGCCTTCTCGATCTCCTTCTCGATGCCGAGCGCTTCGAAGATCGGCGTCTTGCTCTCGTAGAGCTTGACGCGCTCGGCCATCCCCGGGACCAGCGCCTCCACGTACCGCAGGCACTTGTCGTACACCTCCCGGCTGTCGACCAGGAACTCGTCCACTTCCGGCGAGAGCAGATCGCGCACGACGCGGAACGTGAGATCCCCCTCCTCGTGCAGAACGGCGGGCCCCTTGACGTTCTCGTAGCGGCTGCGCACCTGGGCCCACAGCCGGCTCAGGAACTCGACGTCGGCGCCGAACTCCGCCTCGCCGCGCCCTTCGCCGTTGGTGCGCACGATGAAGCCACCTGACGGCGGATTGAGCGCCCGTACGGCGGCGCGGAGCCGGTCGCGCTCAGCTTCGTCGTGGATTCGGCGGGAGACGCCGATGTGGTGTGCCTGCGGCATGTAGACGAGATACCGGCCCGGCAGCGAGATGAACGAGGTGATCCGCGCGCCCTTGGTCCCCAGCGGCTCCTTGGCGACCTGGACGAGGACCTCCTGGCCCTTGCGCAGCACGTCTTCGATGGGCTGCCGCGGCTCACGTCGTGGCACCTCGTCGGCGTCATCGGCGTCGTCCACGCCGTCCGGGTGGTCGCCGTCGACGGCGTCCTCGGCCGCCGCGAGCTCGTCACCGCTGTCCCCGACGTTGGCCGTGTAGTCTCCGGCGTAGAGGAACGCGTCCTTGTGGAGGCCGATGTCGACGAACGCCGCCTGCATCCCGGGCAGGACGTTCGTCACGACAC
>MNEG01000027.1 GCA_001917585.1 Candidatus Rokubacteria bacterium 13_1_40CM_68_15 | reverse complement strand
GGGTGAGGCCGAGCGCGCGGCCGCGCGGGATGATCGTCACCTTGTGGACGGGATCGGTCCCGGGCAGGAAGTCGGCGACCAGGGTGTGACCGGCTTCGTGGTAGGCGATCGTCCGCTTCTCGGTATCGCTGATGATCATCGAGCGCCGCTCGACGCCCATCAGGACCTTGTCCTTGGCGTTCTCGAAGTCGAGCATCTCGACGAACTTCTTGTTCTGCCGGGCCGCCAGCAAGGCGGCTTCGTTGACGAGGTTGGCGAGGTCGGCCCCCGAGAAGCCCGGCGTGCCGCGGGCCAGGACTTTGAGGTCGACGTCGGGAGCGAGCGGGATCCTCCGCGCGTGCACACGCAGGATCTCCTCGCGGCCCTTGACGTCGGGCCGGGGTACGACCACCTGGCGATCGAAGCGACCAGGCCGGAGCAGCGCGGGATCGAGGACGTCGGGGCGGTTGGTGGCGGCGATGAGGATCACGCCCTCGTTGGTCTCGAACCCGTCCATCTCCACGAGCAGCTGGTTCAGCGTCTGCTCGCGCTCGTCGTGACCGCCGCCCAGGCCGGCGCCGCGGTGGCGTCCAACGGCGTCGATCTCATCCATGAAGATGATGCACGGCGCGTGCTTCTTACCCTGTTCGAAGAGGTCACGCACACGGGAGGCGCCGACGCCGACGAACATCTCGACGAAGTCCGATCCCGAGATCGAAAAGAAGGGAACGTTGGCTTCGCCCGCGATGGCCTTGGCCAGGAGCGTCTTGCCGGTGCCGGGAGGCCCGACGAGCAGCACGCCCTTGGGGATCTTGCCGCCGAGCTTCTGGAACTTCTGCGTGTCCTTGAGGAAATCGATGATCTCGCGCACCTCTTCCTTGGCCTCGTCGACGCCGGCCACGTCCTGGACCGTCACCTTGTTCTGCTTCTCCGAGATCAGTCGTGCACGCGCCTTGCCGAAGGACAGCGCCTTCGCGACGCCGCCCTGCATCTGGCGCATGAAGAAGATCCACACGCCGATGAAGAGGAGCATGGGGACCCACTGTAGGAAGATGGCGTACCATGGATTGGAGTCCGGCGGCTTCACGGCGATGCGCACGCCGCGGTCGCGCAGCATCTTGATCAGGTCGGGATAATCGACGATGTAGGTCCGCTGGGTCTGCGGGCTGTCCTTCAGGCTGTAGGTGACGTGATTGCCCCGGATCACCACGGACTCGACGCGGTTCTGCTCCACCGCTCGAAGGAATTCGGAAAAGTTCGGCTGCTCCTGCCCGCTTTGCTGCGCCCCCTGGAAGACCGTGAAAAGAAGTATCACGATGAGGCCGATGACCATCCAGAGGGCGAGGTTTTTGTAGACTTGATTCATTTCGGGGTGATTATAGCACCAGCTGCACTGTGACGCGCCGCGCCGCCGACATCAGCGTCCTCCGCTGTCGTCCAGGGCGGCGACGTACGGCAAATTGCGATAACGGCCGTTCCAGTCCATGCCATATCCCACCACGAAGACGTTCGGGATCGTGAATCCGATGTAGTCGACGTCGAGCTCGACCTGCCTGCGTTCGATCTTGTCGAGCAGGACGCACACGCGAAGGCTTCGCGGGTGGCGTGCGCTGAGGGCGCGCTTGAGGTACGACATCGTGAGGCCGGTGTCCACGATGTCTTCGACGATGAGCACGGGCCGGCGCTCGATCGAGACGGAGAGGTCGGACTGCAGCCTGACCACACCGGACGGACTGGTGCCGGCGCCGTAGCTGGCAAGGCTGATGAAATCCGTGCTCACGTCCATCGGAATGCTGCGGATCAGGTCGGCCATGAAGAGGAAGGCGCCTTGCAGCACTCCCACGAGGATCGGCCGCTCCGTCTCGCCTTCCTTGGCGTAGTCGCGCGCGATCGCCTGGCCGAGATCGTGGATGCGCGCATCGAGCTCGGCCTCGGTGATCAGCACACGCCCCAGGCGCGTCTCGGATTTATCGGATGGTGACATAGGTTGCGAGGCGCTCGGTGGCCGTGAGGCGTTCGGCCGCACGCCGTGCTTCGTCCCGGCTTCCGTACGAGCCGACGCGCACGCGATAGCGCGTCGCGACCGGGCTGTCGAGGTCGGCGACGAACGCGTCGTGACCGGCGGCGGCGAGGCGGGCCCGGATCGCCTCGGCCTGTTCACGGAGCCTGAACGCTCCGACCTGGACGGTGTAGCGCGTGACCCGCGGCTCGGGGCTCGCGGCTGGCGAGGGCGCCGGAAGCTCGACGCGGTCCGTCGGAGTGGGCGGCGCGTGGTCTGTCGTAGCGGGCGCCGTGTGCTCCGGTGTCGCCGGTCCTGCGTGGCTCGGTGGAGACGCAGCGGTTTGCTGGCTTCGCGCCGCGGGAATGCCGTCCTTGTCGGACGGCGTGGTCCCCTTTACGGCTTCCGACTTGACGGCGAAGGCCTTGCCGCCGTCCGGTCTGGGCTTCGACGTCGGCGGGGGCGATGTGAGCGGAGCCGTCAGCTCTTGATAAAAGGTCAGCACAGGCGCGGGCTCCACCAACCTGGCGCGATCGGCCAACCGCCCCTCGGTCCCCCGCCGTGGCTCCTTGGGGACTGTGACGGCGCCCATTGACGGCAGCATTCGGGGAAAGTGCCGGCCCGCCACGACGCCCCCGAAGAATGCGACCGTGAGAATCGTCAAGAAGCCCAGACCGACGAGCGTAGACCCGGCACGGCTTGCCCGGCGCGCCGGGCGCCGCCTCAAGAGCCGTGTGTCGCTGGTAGCCGGCATCGCTGCGGCGCCGTCACGGCGTCAACCAAACCAGTCACGTTTCGCCCCATCACCTCTCGGCCTCGCGTCGGCCAGACAGAAATCGCCGCGCGGCGGCGGCGACCGCCTCATGATACCGACGACATCACAACACGCGAAGAAAATGCGCGCACGTCGCGCGCGCGTGCTTCACGGTCGCCGCGAGCGTGGCGCGCCGTCCTAGGGCTCGCGGCGATCACGCCTCGACCTCGTCTCGCCAGCGCTTCGTCTCGCCCGAGCACGCCGAGCTCCACGCCGGGCAAAGAGAGCATCGTGATAACTCTCAGAGAGTGATCATCAAGTAGGCGAATCTCAAAGTAATATGCCGAGCACCAACGCGATGAGGCCTCCACTCAAGGCAGCCCCGGCCAGCATGACGCGCACGCTGCGCCTGACGTCATGGGCCGTGGGCGCTCGGCCGTCACCGAGACGGTAGTGATCGACCTTCATGAGTGTCACTCCGAGCGCGCCGGCCATCGCCGCCATCGTCCAGCCGGCGTTCGGGCTCGCCGTCCGTGCGTGCTCACGCCACATCGTCGTCAACGCGCCGGCAGGACTGGCGTGCGTCACGACCGCGGCCACGACGACCAGCACCGCGGCGAGTCTCGCCGGAACGAGATTGAGCACGTCGTCCAGTCGGGCGGCGACTTTTCCGAAGTCCTCGAGCACGCCGTCCCGGTAGCCGATCATCGCATCGGCGGTGTTCACGGCGCGATAGGCTGCGGCCCCGGCGAGACCGAAGACCGCATAGAAGAGCAGCGGGGCGAGAACCGAGTCGGTGAGGTTTTCGGCGGTTGACTCGATCGCCGCCGAGGCGACGCCGGACGGATCGAGCCCGAAGGTCGGCCGGCTGACCAGATCCGTGCCGACTCCGCGGCGTGCGGACGCGATGTCTCCGACCTCGAGATCGCCGGCAACGGTCAACGCGGCTTGCGCGAGGCCACGCACCGCGAACATCAGCTTGAGAGCGACAGCTTCGATGACGAGCCCGGCCAGCCCGAGCGTGGCAGCGAGCCCGCTGATCACCCAACCAGCCATGCCAGCCGCAAGGGCAACACCGAGGACGAGGAGAGCGCCGGCAACGCGCAAGCGGAGCCGCGAGCCGCGCGCGAAGCGTCGCTGCCCGGCACCGAGGAGCACGCCCATTCCGGCGACCGGATGCATGGAGCTCGGCGGATCGCCGACCGCGGCGTCGAGCGCCAGCGCGAGCAGGACGACGGCCGCCGAACCGCTCAGAGGCCCGCGAGTGCGGCGATGGTTTTCAGATCGAGGGCGGCGGCGACCGCGTCGGCCAGACGGTCGTAGCGCGCCGTCGCGCTTTCGCCATCGCCCCAGCGCGGATCGGAGGCCACGCCCTTTCGCGCCGCCACCCAGCGGAGCAGCGCGCGGCGCAGCCCGTCGTTGGCAAAGATGCCATGCACGTAGGTGCCGACCACCGCACCATCGAAGGCGAGCGCGCCGTCGCGGTCGCCGCAGGGGACGCCCCCGCGGTCGAGGATCCCGAACGGAGCGGCGGCGCCCTCGACGCGCGTCCTTCCCATGTGGATCTCGTAGCCCTCGATGGCTTGACCCCGAGCGGCCGCGAGCGGTCCGACGTCGGCGATGACGCGCCCGCGCACGCGCACCGTTCGCTTCGTTCCGACGAACGTCGTCGTCACAGGCAAGAGTCCGAGCCCCGGCGCCACGGTCACCGACGACTCCACGCCGTCGGGATCTTCCAGCGCGTGGCCCAACATCTGATACCCGCCGCAGAGGCCGATCAGCGGCGTCCCCGCTCGTACGGCGGAGATCAGGGCGTCGGCGACGCCGCGCTCGCGGAGCCACGCCAGATCCGCCATCGTGCTCTTGCTTCCCGGCACGATGAGCAGGTCGGCGCCGACGAGATGGGACGGCGAGGTGGCGAACCGGACGTGCACGCCCGGCTCGCGGGCCAGCGGCTCGAGGTCGTCGAAGTTCGCGATCCGTGGCGGTCTCACGACCACGATGGCGAGGCGCTCGTCGCCGGGTGGCGGCGCCGTGTCGTCGAGATCGAGTGAGTCTTCCGCCGGGACGAGCCCGCGCTCGAGATACGGCACGACCCCGAGGACTGGAACGCCGGTGCGCTCGTGCAGCGTGTGAAGCCCGGGCGCCAGCAGCGCGAGGTTGCCGCGGAACTTGTTGACGACGAAGCCGGCCACCCGCGCCCGGTCGTCGGGCTGGAGCAGGGCGAGCGTGCCGACGAACGCCGCGAAGACGCCACCGCGGTCGATGTCGCCCACGAGGAGGACGGGGGCATCGGCGAGCCGCGCGATGCGCATGTTGACGATGTCCCCGGCCGAGAGATTGATCTCGGCCGGGCTACCCGCCCCTTCGATGATGACCAGGTCGTGGGCCCCGCGCAGTCGAGCGAGGCTCTCGGCGACGACGCCGAGCAACTCGTCGCGATGTGCGCCGTACTCCTCGAACGTGAGACGCCCGAGCGGCACGCCGCGCACCACGATCTGTGAGCGGTCGTCCCCCTCGGGCTTCATGAGGATCGGGTTCATGTCGACGGTGGGCTCCACGCCGGCGGCGTCGGCCTGGGCGGCCTGGGCCCGGCCGATCTCGCGCCCGTCGGCGGTGACCGCGGCGTTCAGCGCCATGTTCTGCGCCTTGAACGGCGCGACGCGGTAGCCCCGACGCGAAAAGATCCGGCAGAGCGCCGCGGTGAGCAGCGTCTTGCCGACGCCGGACGCGGTGCCCTGCACCATGAGACACGGCGCCGTCATGCGCGATAGCGTCGCCGGAAGTCCTCCCACAGGCCCGTTCGCGTGAAGTCGGGCGCGGACAATCGCTCGGACGCGTCGTCGTAGTACGGATTCGGAAAGAAGACCGTGATCATCTGCTCGCCCCGACCGTTCCACAGCCTGAGCCCGCAGCTCAGCGGCGTGCAGCTGCCCCCGGTCGTTTGGAAGAACGCGGCGCGAGCCACGCGCCGGACGTGGGCGAGGTCGTCGCGGCCGCCCGCGCGCGTCTCTCCCACGCAGAGATGGAAATGCCACGGACCGGTGTCGGCGGTGAGATAGCCGTCGAGCATCGTCAGCGTCGGCGCCTGGCCGAATCGGATCTCCCACGCGGCGCCCTGGATGATGGGTCCCACGGTGATCTGCGCCCAGTGCTCGGTGAAGAGCTCGCGCAAGAGCCGTTCGATGTGGTCGCCGGTGACGGGGACGTCATCGTATTCCGTGGTCGTGCCGTCGAGCTCGCGCTCGCTGGTGGCGGCTCGAGCTGTCTCCGCCATGGCGGCCTCCTCCCTCGAGGGACTGCAGAATGGCCGCCATTCTAGCGCCTCCGGGAACTACGGAAGCTTGAAGATCACGGGCACGCGCACGTACAGCCGGCGAGGGGGCACGCCCGTGGGGAACGGCATCGGGCGCAGGCTGCGCACCGCCTCAAGCGCCGCGTCGTCGAGGGCCGCGTGGGACGACGATTCGACGATGGTCACGGCGGCGATGGCGCCGTCGGGTCGGATGGTCACTTCGAGGTGCACGGTGCCGCTGAGCCCACGCCGGCGTGCCGGCAGCGGATAGCGAAGCGCCTCCTGGATGCGCTGGCGCAGCTGCGCGAGGTACTCCGCATATTCCGCGGGCGGCGCGCCCCCGCCCGGTCCGCCGCCAGCGCCAGCTCCCGGTGTGGCGAAGGCGAGTTCCTGTCCAGCCCTTGCGCCGACACTGCTGCCGCCCGACGCGCCCTCGGCGAGCGTCACGGATTCTTCGCTCCCGCTGGACCGTCCCGTTCCCCTTGCCGAAGTCTCCGGGGACGCCGCGATGCCCGCCGACTGAGTCGCGTTCCCCGATGCCGCGCCGCTCACCGACGCGCCAGCCTTCGGCGACAGAGCTGGGTTTGACGCCGACGGGACATCGGATAACGGTGAGCCGTCAGCGGATGGAACGTCGGGGATTCGGCTCTCGACACGAACGGACTCCCCGGGGTGCGAGATTTCGGGCGCGTCCATCGCGGGCAGCGCCGGAGGAGGTGCGGCTTTCGCCACCGTCGCGGGGGCAGCCGATGCACCCGGGCCAGCCGAGCGCGCTGCCGGCGCCGATGATCGCCGGGGCCGGATTCCTGGCAGCGTCGTCTCGCGGGACGATTCACCACCTCCTGAGGCGTCGCCTGGCTCGGTCGCGTGGGTCGTCAGGTCGATGAACAGTCCCGGCAGCGAGGTGATGCGCTCCACGAGCAGGACCAGGAGCATCACGGCGACGACGTGCGCCACCGCGGAGACACCGATGCTCGCGAGCGGGAGTCGCCTCACGAGTGTTCCCGCAACCAGCGGACGATCCCGGCGGACAGCGCGCTCTTGGCCGCACGCGCCGCTGCCCACCCGAGCTCGCTCACTGGTCCACCGAAATCGAACCGCCGGCCGCCGTCGGTGGCGGCGACGACGATCGCGTCCGTCGAGGTGCCGCTGGCCGGATCCCCATCGGGCGTGCGAACGCCGGCCTCGGCCAGCGCCATGACCTTGGCTTCGGTCACCGTCATCACGAGATTGACGAGCGCACCCGGCGCGGCGGCGGCATCGACGACGAGGATGGTGTTGATCGTGGAGGGCAGCCACGCGGCCACCGCGCTACGCCCCGCGCTGGCCGGGTGACTCAGGCCTACGGTGACGATCGCCATGGCCGTGGTCCCGTCGATCTTTTCGACCGCGACCTCGGCCTTCTCAGTCGAGGCGCCGGTCAGCAGCCCGACCCAGGGCGCCTGGATCGACCGGCGCGCCACGAACTCGGCGAGCACGCGGTCGACGTGCTCACCGAGAAAGTTCTTGGCCGCGTGAACATTGACGATCGCGGAGGCCCGACCAAGGCCTCCGCCGACGACGCCCGACGATACCGTCGTCAGCGGCCCGGCCGCCCGCACGACGACGCCTTCGCGATCGATGTCGACGCGGACGCCGGCGATCGTCATCGCCAGACCGTCAGTACCGCGCCTGCAATCCGACGAGCGCGTTGAGCCCGAGATTGGGAAAGCCGAAGACTTCCATGTAGCGCTGGTCGGTAACGTTGTTGATGCGGGCCGTGAAATCGAGAGCCGGGAAGCTACCGCGCTTGGGCATGATGTTGTAGGTCCCGCCCAGATCGATCCGGTAATACCCGGCGTTCCGAACGGGGGTCGTGATGAACGTCACCGGATCGAACGCGAGATCGAACTGGCTCGACACGATGTTCACCTGCGTGAAGAGGCTCAGCGGGGGGACGGGCGTCCAGGTGACTCCGATGTTCCCGACGTGGTGCGGCACGCGACGCAGCTCCCGCCGGGTGCTGAAATCCTTGGTCTCCACGTGGGTGTAGTTGGCGTTGAACAGCAGCTTGTCGAGCGGCTCGATCTCGACCGTGACTTCCTCGCCTTGCGTCCACGCCTTGGCCACGTTCTCAGGCCGGAACAGACCACCGACCTGCACGAACTGGATGAGATCGTCGAACTTGTTCTCGAAGTACGTCGCGCCCAGCCGTACGCGCTTCTTGAAGATGTTCTGGTCGACGCCGGCCTCCCAGCTCTCGCTCCGCTCGGGTTTGAGGTTCGGGTTGGCGAAGCCGGGAAAGAACAGATCGTTGATGGTCGGCGCCCGGAAGCCTTCACCCCAGGAGCCACGGACGCGCGTGTCGGTCTCGGGAACGAGGACGACGAGGCCGAACCGGCTCGTGGTGGCGCCGCCGAACGCCGAGTGGTCGTCGTGGCGCCGGCCGGCCGACACGATGACCCGGTCGACGAGCCGGACTTCGTCCTGGAGGAAGTACGCGAGGTTGTCGATCTGCTTCGAGAATCTGCTCGCGGGGCCGGGACCGCTGAAGCCGGACGACGTGTTGCGGCCGTACTCGTAGTCGTGCTCGATCCCGACGGTCAGCGTGTTCCATTTCGGGAAGTGGAACGCGCCGAGCAACTCCACTTCGCGGCGGCTCGTGTCGATCTGAGATCTCGTATCGGTGAAGTCGAAGTTGAAGGGAATCCGAGCATCGGACAGCGTGAACGGATCTTGGAAGCCGAGCTGGTTCCAGAACCCGCTGACCCGCGCGTGAACCTCGAACCACTCGACCGGCTTCTGGTCCCATTGCAGGCTCAACGTCGTGGTCTCGCTCTGCTGGCGTGAGTCACGATCGAGGACGTAGAACGGACTGAACGGTACCGGCGTCGAGCCGTCGAAGGGGAGATCGGTCGCCGTGCGGTTGTAGCGGAAGGCCAGTCCGATGTGGCCATCAGCGGGCAGCGTGACGCCCACGCGAGACGTGATCCCGCGCTGCTCGGTGCCGTCATTGGGGAACTGGCCGTTACTCTCGAACCACGAGGCGCCGAAAGAATAGTCGAAGATCTTGTAGCTGCCGCTGAAGCCGACGCGCTCGCGCAGCGTGTCGTGGTTGCCGACTTCAGTCCCGGCGTAGGCCGAGAACGGCCCCTCTCCCCGCTTCGTGATGATCTGGATGACGCCGCCGATGGCGTCGGCGCCGTGCAGCGTCGACTGCGGACCGCGGACGACCTCGATCCGCGCGATCTGATCGAGGCCCAGATCCGAGAAGTCGAACGTCCCCGCGGTGGGACTCTTCACGCGCACACCATCGATCAGCACCTGGACTTGCTGCGTACCGGTTCCCCGGATGCGGACCTGGCTGGCCTTGCCGGCGCTGCCCGAGCGCTGGACCTCCAGACCAGGAACCTGCCTGAGCGCATCGTCCACCGTCAGGTAGTTGTAGGTCTTCAGCTCTTCTTCGGTGATCACGGTCACGGTCGCCCCCACCTGCGACCGGGGCTCCGCGATCTTCGTCGCCGTCACGACCACCGGATCCACCTGCCGCGTCTCTTGCGCCGACACGGGAAGGAACGCACTCGATCCAACAATCGCCACGATCATCACGACGGGGAGACCCTTGCTCACGGCTTCACTCCTTCTTCTGCGAAAGGGTGGAAGCAGCCCGGGGCCAGGTCTCCTGACTCGTGGATCATCACGTCCGTCCTCGCCTTCCCATCTCCGACCCGCCAGGCGTGTCGGTGGACAGTGGCTCCGCGATTCGCGGAACGGGACGGCGCTCCCCACTCACAGTGGCGCGACCGTGCCGGTCTCGGCCTCGGGGCCTCACCGGCTTCCCTCAACCTCGGGCGGTGGTCACACGCGAATCCTGGTCTCACCCCCTCTGGCCGCGGGCTCCGGCCACCGCACCTGCACGAGCGGGCGGCCGGTCACCGCGCTCGATGTCACCATCACGTCGCAACCGTAGACGGCGCTCAGTCGACCGGCGTCGAGGACGTCGGACGGCGAGCCGACGCGCACCACCCGGCCGGCGGAGAGCAGGACAAGGCGATCGCACACCTCGGCGGCAAGGTTCAGATCGTGGGAGACGAGGACCACGGTGGTCCCACGCTCGCGATTGATCCGTCGCAGCAGCCCGATGCACTCGGCCTGATAGCGCAGGTCGAGGTGCGCGGTCGGCTCGTCGAGGATGAGCAGGCGCGGCTCCTGGGCGAGCGCGCGGGCGACCATCACACGCTGTCGCTCGCCACCGCTCAGAGTCTGGACCGGCACTCGCGCCAACTCGGTGACGCCGGTCTCCGCCATCGCGGCCCGCGCTGCGGCCAGGTCCGCGGGCGTCTCGAAGAAGCGGCGGGGCGCGTGCGGATATCGCCCCATGAGCACGAGCTGCTCGACCGTGAACGGCAACGCCGCCGGCATGTCCTGGGGCACGACGGCCACGTGGCGGGCGAGCTCCCAGCGGCTCCAGCCCGCCAGCGAGGCGCCGTCGAACACGATGGTGCCGCGCAACGGTGTCACGACCTTGGTCAGCAGCCGAATGATCGTCGTCTTGCCGGCGCTGTTCGGCCCGATCACGCCCACGATCTCGCCGGTCTCGACGGTCAACGCCACGTGGGCGAGCGCCAGGCGGCCGGCCGGCGCGCCGGGATACGCGAAATCCACGTCCTGGACGACGACGAGCGGCCTCACAGACCACCTCGGTAGCGGGTCCGCAGGAGATAGATGAAAAACGGCGCCCCGCACAGCGAGGTGAGGACGCCCACCGACAGCTCGGCCGGGGCCACGACGTTGCGGGCCAGCGTATCGGCGACGAGCAGGAAGATCGCACCCCCCACCAGGGCGGCGGGCACCAGGAGGCGGTGGTCGGGACCGACGACCATCCGCAAGCTGTGCGGCACGATCAGGCCGACGAACCCGATCGGTCCGGCGAAGGCGACAACACAGGCGGTGAGGAGCGCTGACCCGACGAACACGCGCAGCTTCAGCCGTTCGGCGTTGACGCCGAGCTGAAGCGCCGCCTCCTCGCCGAGCGCCAGCACGTTGAGCTGGCGAGCCTGTCCCGCGATGAGCCAGAAGCCGACCATTCCCAGCATCGCGAACACCGCCAGCGCCCGCGGCGGGATCGCGCTCACGTTGCCGAGGAGCCAGTGCACGATGCCGCCCAGGCGATTGATGTCGACCAGCGAGGTGACGACGGTGATGGCCGCGGCGAAGAACATGCCGACGATGACACCGGCCAGCAGCAGCGTCTGCACGGGCAGTCCCGCGCCCGTCGCGGCGATGAGGTAAACGACCACGCCGGCGGTCACCGCGCCCGCGAACCCGAAGACCGTCAAGCGCAGGGCATCGGTGACGCCACCGGCTGGGCCCATGAGCTGGGCGACGACGACACCGAGCGCGGCGCCACTCGACACGCCGAGCACGGACGGCTCGGCGAGTGGGTTCCGCGTCAGCGCCTGGAAACCCGCGCCGGCGACGGCGAGCGCGCCGCCGGCGAGCGCCGCGGCCGCGATGCGCGGCAGACGCACACCCCAGATCACCACGCTCTCGGTTCCGGACGCATCGGCGCGGCCGGTGAGCACCGCGAGGACCTCGCCGGGTGAGAGGCGCGCGCTGCCGAGAAAGGTGGCCGCCACCACGGCAACGGCGAGCGCCCCCGCGAGGGACGCCAGGACCAGGACGAGACGCCGCCGCTCGATCACCGGAACGCCTCCGGATGGATCGCGCGTGCGAGCTGCTCGACGCCATCGGCCAGGCGCGGGCCATAGCGATGCATCAGGTTGCCGTCCACGGCGTGGACGCGGCCGGCCTTGACCGCCGGCACGCTCACGAGCCGGTCCCACTTGTCGCGCGCCATCGGCCCCGACCCGGTCCCGTGACGAGCGAGGAGGATCACCTCGGGCGCGTGGGCCACCGCCGCCTCGATGCTGTACCGGGGGTAATCGCTGCGTTCGTTCGCGGTGATGGACTCGCCTCCGGCGAGGCCGATCAGCTCCGTGACGATGGCGTCACGGCCGGGCACGATGAGGGGCTCGGGCCACAGGACGTAGAGCACACGCGGTCGCGGTGCCGCGGCGACGGCGGCGGCCACCGCGCGGATCCGCGCGTCGAAGCGCTCCACGAGCGGTGCGACGGCCGTCTCGCGCCCGGTGAGGACACCGAGGCGGGCGGTGACATCTCTCACCTCGGCGAGCCGATTGGCGTGAACCAGAAAGACGGGAATCCGGAGTCGGTCGAGCTGAGCGAAGGTCTCCTGGCGATTGCCGGAGTCGGTGGCAACGACGAGATCGGGCCGCAGCGTGACGATCGTCTCGAGGCTCGGCGAGATCATCCCACCCACACTCGGCTTGCGCTTCGCCTCGACTGGCCAGTCGCAGAAGTCGGTGACACCGACGAGCCGGTCCTGGCCGCCCAGGCCGAAGATCAGCTCGGTCACGCTCGGCACGAGGGAGATGATCCGCTGCGGCGGCGCCGGCAGCACGAGCGCTCGTCCGCGCATGTCTGCGATGGTGAACGCCCACGCGGGACATACGGCGGCTCCGACGATGGCCAGGACCAGCACGACGGCATGCGCTAGCACGCGTGCTGGGAAGCCGCCGCGCAGGCCGCGACAAAGTTGACGGCCAGCGTCGGATTGGATCCGAAGTGCAGATGCACGTAGCTGAGGAGCGCGTTGCCGATCAGGAAGCCCTCGGCGTGCTCGTCGCCGTCGCGCCCGCGGACGCGATAGGCGCGCTTCACCTGCGGCGAGACGCCGCCGAGCGTCGAGCAGTGGAACTCGTGACCGCGCGCGACGGTGCCCGCAACCCCCAGCGGCGTGTCCTCGGCGAAGCGCACGTCGGTATAGCCGAGCGTGAGCCGACGGGGGCGCATGCTGACGGCTGCCGGGAGCACACCGACCATCGGATAGGGCACCCCGTCGGCGTCTTCGAGGCGAGCCGCCAGATACATGAGCCCACCGCACTCGGCGTAGATCGGCGTCCCTGCCCTGGCTCGCTCGGCGATGGCCTTGACGACACCCACGTTGTCGGCGAGAGCGCGGGCGTGGAGCTCCGGATAGCCGCCCCCGAAGTACAGCCCGTCCACGTCCGGAGCGTCACCGTCGGCCAGCGGACTCCAGAAGACGAGCTCGGCGCCGGCCGCACGCAGGAGGTCGAAATTCTCGCGGTAGTAGAACTGAAACGCAGCGTCGTGGGCGACGCCGATTCTCGCTCGGAGGGGGGCTTCGCCCCCCTTCCGATACCTGCCCCCTTCGATGGCGGCGCCAAAGCCGCCGCTCGACAGCGGCGAGGCGACCGCGAGCAGACGATCGAGATCGACTGATCGCTCGATCGTCGTCGCCAGACACTGTCGAAACTCGGCGGTGAGCACGCCCTCGATCGCGGTGACGAGCCCGAGGTGACGCTCGGGCAGCTCGAGCGCCGAATCACGCGCAATCCCGCCGACGAACTCGGCCCGACACGCCGCCCTCACCGCGTCCCCGATCAGCCGTGCGTGAGCCTCGCCGCCCAGGCGATTGGCCACGACCGCCGCGACGCGCAGCTCCGGATCGAAGCGCTCGAAGCCGGCCACCACTGCCGCCGCGCTACGCGCCTGGGCGCTCGCGTCGATCACCAGCACGACCGGCGCGTCGAGCCACTTCGCGGCCTGGGCGGTCGAGCCGTCGTCGCCCGTCGGGTCCGCGCCATCGAAGCAGCCCATCACGCCCTCGACGATCACCAGGTGGGCGTCCGCCGCGTGCCGCGCCACCGTCGCCCGGACGTGATCGCGCCCGCACATCCAGCCATCGAGG
Source organism: Candidatus Rokubacteria bacterium 13_1_40CM_68_15 (assembly GCA_001917585.1). Classification (GTDB taxonomy): domain Bacteria; phylum Methylomirabilota; class Methylomirabilia; order Rokubacteriales; family CSP1-6; genus 40CM-68-15. The sequence goes on along the minus strand of MNEG01000027.1, from coordinate 2,153 downwards.
TTGTAGGACGGCCGTCCCGTCACGCGCTCGTGAAAGCCCGGATCGATGAAATCGGGGCCGACCTTGAACGCTTGCACGACGAGCCCGCGGCGTCGGTACGCTTCGAGCAACCCGAGCGTCACCGTCGTCTTCCCGACTCCGCTGGCGGTCCCGGCGACGACGAGGACGCGCGCCATTCAGGGCTCCACCGGTCCACTGACGCCGGCCGACTTGAACGTGGCCATCTCGTTGTAGATCGCCGCCGCCGCCCGCGCCACGTGGATGAAGAGCGCACCCCCGGTGCCTTCACCGAGGCGGAGGCGGAGGTCGAGGTACGGCTCGAGGACGAGATGGGCGAGGGCGATGGCGTGGCCGGGCTCGGCCGACCGATGGGAGGCGAAGAGCGCGTGCCGCGCGTTCGGGGCCAGCGTCGTGGCGACGAGCGCGGCCGCCGCGGTGATGAAGCCGTCGAGAACGACGGGAACGCGATGAGCGGCCCCGGCCAGGATCACGCCGGCGAGGCCCCCGATCTCGAAGCCACCGACGCGCGCCAGCACGTCGACACCGTCGCCAGCGTCGGGCCGGTTGACGGCCAGCGCGCGACGTACGACCTCGACCTTGCGCCGCCATCCGTCCTCGTCGACGCCAGTGCCGTGGCCCGTCACCGCCGCGGGATCGGCGCCGGTCACCACGGCGGTGATGGCGCTGGCCGCCGTCGTGTTGCCGATGCCCATCTCGCCGGTCACGAGCAGGTCGGCACCGTCGTCGATCGCCGCTTCGGCCAGCGTCGCCCCGCGCTCGATCGTCGCGATCGCCTGCGCCGCGGTCATCGCCGGTCCCCGCGCCATGTTCGCGCTTCCGCGCGCGACCGCGCAGTCGACCAGACCGGGCGATCGGGGAAGCGGGCTGGCGACGCCGAAGTCCGCGACGACGACGCGGGCGGCGGCCTGCCGCGCCAGCACGTTGATGGCGGCGCCGCCGGCCAGAAAGTTCTCCACCATCTGCGCGGTGACGATCTGGGGATACGCGCTGACGCCCTCGGCCACGACGCCGTGGTCCGCGGCGAACACGAAGATGGCCGGCTGCTCGACGCGCGGCGTCCCCGTCCGGATGATGGCGAGCCTGACGGCGATCTCCTCGAGACGACCGAGGCTGCCCGGCGGCTTCGTCAGGAAATCGAGGTGACGTTGCGCCGTCGCGCCGGCGTCCGTCGCCGGCGCCGCGATGGCGTCACGGAGCTTGCTGAGCAACGTCGGACCGCGAAGCGCCCGTGACCACCGGCGCCTTGATCGGGAGAGGAAGGCCCGCCACCATGAGCGTCACCTGCTCGCAGGCGGCGGCCAGACGCTGATTCACGAGGCCGAGGAGGTCGCGAAAGCGGCGGCCATCGACCGTTTCGGGATGGACTCCCTCGCCGACCTCGTTGCTGACGAGCATGACGTCGCAGGAGCGTCGGCCGATGAACGCCGCCAGCGCGGCGACCTGGCCGAGGATCACCTCGTCGCTGTCGCCGCGCAGAAGCCGGTTGGCCACCCAGACGGTGACGCAGTCGACGAGGACCGCGTCCGCCCGACCGTCGAGCTTTGCGAGTGCACCGACGAGGTCGTACGGTTCCTCGATGGTCTCCCAGTGGGACGGCCGTTCGGCGCGGTGGCGCCGGATCCGCTGCGCCATGTCGCGGTCGCCAGCCTGAGCGGTGGCGATGAAGACCACATGCGTGCGGGGCGCGAGCTGGGCGACGGCAAAGCGACTCTTGCCGCTGCGGGCGCCGCCGAGAATCAAATGAGAAAGCCGCACAGCTCCCGGATCCTCCCTCGAAGACCGGTGATCGTGGTGTGCGCCCGGGCAGGTCTCCTGGCTCTCGGATCGTCCTACTCCCCGCGCCTTCCCGGCCTCGCGGCCAGTGGCTTCTGCGGGTTTCGTCCCCGATCACAGTGACGGGGTCGCGGCGGTCTCGCACCGCCTTCCCTGGGCTCTTTCGAGCACCCTGGGCGCCGACAACGCGCAGACGGTAGCAGAAAGGCGGACCGCTCGCAACGCGCGGCAACCCGCGTGGTACAGTGAGCGCGCCAGCCACGGGAGGTACACCTCATGGACCGACGCGATTTCCTCAAAGCCAGCGCCGCCGCAACGCTCACGCTCGCCGCGGACCCGACGTGGGCCCAGAGCGCCAA
>MNEG01000088.1 GCA_001917585.1 Candidatus Rokubacteria bacterium 13_1_40CM_68_15 | reverse complement strand
ACCAGCGTCGTCCACCGCAGCGCGTGGGCCTCGTGGCCGAGCTGGTGGACGTCGGCGAAGTACACGAGCACGGTGCCGATGAACGCGATGGCCACTCCCACCGAGCAGATCAGCAGGTACTTGTAGGCGGCCTCGAGCGAGGCGCGGGAGCGCTCGAGGTTCACGAGGAAGACGGACGCGAGCGTGGTGCCCTCGATCGCCACCCACATAAGGCCCACGTCGTCGGTGCCGACGGCGAGGAGCATCGTGAAGACGAACAGGTGGAAGAGCGGACGGAAGCGGCCGGCGGCTGCTGCTGGCACCGAGTGCGGAGCCTCGACGGCGGCCAGCACGGTGACGAGGGCGACGAGGCCGATCATCCAGGCCGAGAGGCCGTCGGCGCGGAGGAGACCGCCCAGGGCGACGACGCTGCCGGCCTGGCTGACGCGGACAGCGACGGCGGCGGCCGCCGCCGCGGTGACCAGCGTGGCCAGGACGTGCACGATGCGAGCGACCGTCCCCCGAGCGACGGCGAGTAGCGCGGCGCCGACGAGAGGAGCCGACAGCAGGAGGACGAGGCTCATCCGCGAAGCTCGCGCAGGCGATCGACCGCGATCGAGTCGTGCTCGCGGCGGATCTGCAGGACCACACCCTCCAGGATGAGCACGACCACCAGCACATCGAGGAAGACCCCGGCCTCGACGATCCCGGGGAGGCCGTAGGTGGCGAGCAAGGCCAGACCGAAGATCCCGTTCTCGAACATCAGGAAACCGAGGATGTGGCCGAGCACGTCACGGCCGGTGACGGTCACGAACAACCCGATCAGCGCCATGGCGAAGGTGAGGGGAATGCCGCCCTCGGTCGGCAGCTCGCTGACGGTGGTGACGGGCAACATGATCACGTAGGCGGCCACGATGAGGCCACCGGCGGCGAGGAGCGACAGGCCAGCCGAACGCCCGGGAGTGACCGGCCGCGGCGGCGTTCCGGCCGCCATGCGGCCGAGGATCCGCGGGATCAACCACGCCTTGAGGAGCACGACGATGGCCGCGACGAGGAAGAGCTCCGGGCGATGAGCGTAGGCGGCGATGATGGCGGCGAGCGCGGCGAGCAGGAGCGACTGCACGATGAAGAGTCGACGCCGGCCCGGCCAGTTCTGTCGCCAGACGATCAGCAGCGTCGACACGAGTCCGAGGAAGGCCAGGAAGTTCGTCGCGGTCGTGATCGGCGCGGACGTCATCGCAGCAGGAACATCGACGTGACCGAGAGCAGGGCGAGCGCGAACGACCCGGCCAGCAACTCGGGCACGCGGAACAGGCGGAGCTTGGCCACCCCCGTCTCCATCACGGCCAGGAGCCCGGCCAGCACGGCGAGCTTGGCGGCCAGGACGATCGCACCGACGGCCAGCGTCGTGACGCTCGCGTGAGTCGGCACTCCCCACGGGAAAAAGAGGTTCGCGAGCAGGGACATGAAGAGGAAGAGCTTCATCGCCGCGGCCCACTCGATGAGGGCGAGATCGGGCCCGGAATATTCGAGCACCATGGCCTCGTGGATCATCGTCAGCTCCAGATGGGTGGCCGGGTTGTCCACGGGCAGGCGGCCCGTCTCGGCGAGCATCACGATGAAGAACGCGGCGAAGGCAAGCAAATGTCCGGGCGCCAGCGCCACCCAGGGATCGGTGCTGACCCGCTCGACGACACCACCGAGGTTGATCGTGCCCGCGCGCATGGCGAGGGCGAAGACGGCCAGGACGATGGTGGGCTCGGCCAGCGCCGCCACCGCGACTTCGCGGCTTCCGCCCATGCCCCCGAAGGCGCTGCCGGCGTCCAGGCCGGCGAGGGCGAGGAAGAACGTCCCGATCAGGAACAGGTACATCAACACGATGACGTTGCCGGCGAAGCCGAGGGCCGGGCGGCTGATCACGAGCGGCACGATCAGCGCGCTCACGAGCATGGTCGCGGCCAGGATCGTCGGCGTCACGGCGAAGATCCAGGACGTCGTCGTGGAGACGACGCGCTCCTTGCCGAGGAGCTTGCGGAGATCGGCGTACGGTTGCCACGGGCTGGGGCCGCGGCGGCCCACCAGCCGCGCTTTCAGTGTCCGCACGACACCGATGAGGAGCGGCGAGCCGAGGCTGACCAGCGCGAGCTGAACGACGGCGCCCACGAGGTCCGCGATCACGCGAACACCAGCATCACGAGCAGGGCGAGCAGGATATAGGCGAGATAGAGATTGGCGCTGCCCGACTGGAGCACCCGCACGACGCGAACGCTCCGGTGCACGCTGTCGAGGAGCGGGCGATAGAGCCAGTCGTCGAACAGCGAGCGCGTCGGGTTGGCGTATTCGATCCTCTGCACGAACAAGCGTGAGGCGGGATGCGCCGCGATGTCGATCTGCTCCACCGGGCGGTAGAAGAAGTGGAACACGCGCTTGAATGGATTCGCAAACGCCGTGGCCGTGTACTCCATGCGCGGCGTCTGCAGCATGCGACCACAGCTCCACGTCTCGTAACGCCGGACCCGACCGCGGCCCGTGATGGCAAGGCCGCCGACGATGCCGAGCCCGGCCAGGGTGAGGGCGACCGCGACCACCGGCACCGAGAGGCTGGCGAAATTGCCCGAGACGTCGAGAGTGAGCGCGTCGCCGAGCGCGAGCGACCCGACGACGCCGATCAGCTCACTGCCGACGCGTGCGAGCGCCGGCGCGACCGCCGTCGCGCCGAGCCCGAGGGCCAGGCAAGCGACCGCGAGCATCGTCATCGCCAGGCGCGGCGGCACTTCCGTCTCGTGAGCCCGGGCCGACGCATCGCTGCGCGGCACGGCGAGGAAGCTGATGCCGAACACGCGGACGAAGCAGGCCACGGCGAGGCCGCCCGTCAGCGCGAGCGCGGCGATGCCCAGCGCGAAAACGAGATTCACGCCCGGCCGCTCGATGAGGAGATTCTGCAGGAGCGCCTGGAACGTGAGCCACTCGCTGACGAAGCCGTTCAGCGGTGGCAGCGCCGCGATGGCGACCGCCCCGGTCAGGAAGCACGCCGTGGTCCAGGGCATGCGCTTGATGAGGCCGCCGAGCGCGTCCATGTCACGCGTTCCGGTGGCGTGGACGACGGCGCCGGCGCCGAGGAAGAGGAGCGTCTTGAAGGCGGCGTGGTTGACCGCGTGGTAGAGCGCGGCGGTCAGGCCGAGCACCGCCAGTGCCGGCAGTCCGGCCGCATGGTAGAGGACGCCGGCGCCGAGGCCGATCAGGATGATCCCCATGTTCTCGATCGACGAGAAGGCGAGCACCCGTTTGAGATCGCGATCGACGATGGCCGACAGCACGCCGACCACGGCCGAGACGGCACCGGCGAGCAGGATCGCCGTGCCCCACCACGCAGGACCGTCGCCCAGCCAATCGAGCGAGATGCGGATGAGACCGTAGACACCGAGCTTGATCATCACGCCCGACATCAGGGCCGAGACGTGGCTGGGCGCTGCTGGATGGGCGAGCGGGAGCCACACGTGGAGCGGAATGACGCCGGCCTTGACGGCGAAGCCGAGGGCCAGGAGCGTCCAGACCAGATTGCGAGCGCCGGGCGCCAGCGCCGCGGCCCGCCAGGCGCCGACTTCGAAGCTGCCCGTCCACGTGCCGAGGAGCAGCATGCCGACGACCAGGCACACGACGCCCGCGTGCGTCATCACCGCGTAGACCCAGCCGGCGCGGATCGCCTCGCGGGATTCGCGGTCGTGCATGACGAGCACGTACGAGGCGAGCGACATCAGCTCCCACGCGAGCAGGAACGTGAGCGCGTTGGCCGCGAGAGGCACGACCGCCATGGCGCCGACGAACAGCAGGTAGGCCACGCGTCCGCGCGGCGTGCGTCGTGTGTCGCCGAGGGCGTAGAGCGACGCCGGCACCGCGGCGAAGCCGACGAGCGCCAGAAACACGCCGGCCAGCGGATCGAGAACGAGACTCACCCCGCCCAGCGGCAGCAGCGCGGGCAGCCGCCAGGTCATGCCGATACCCAGCATGCCGCCGACGCCGACGGCGCCGGCCGCGAGGCCGACGATGACGGCCAGCACGTAGACGAGGGCCGTCATGGTCGGCGGCCTATGGCGGCGAGCAGCCCGGCCAGCAGCGCCGCCGGCGATGGTGGGCAGCCAGCGATGATGGCGTCGACCGGCACGACGCTGCTCACGCCGCCGACGACGGCGTAGGATCCACGGAAGATGCCGCCGTCCCGCCCGCAATCGCCGACGGCGATCACGAACTTGGGATCGGGGGTCGCTTCCCACGTCCGGCGCAACGGCTCGGCCATGTTCAGCGTGACCGGACCGGTGACGAGCAGGCAGTCGGCGTGCCGCGGCGAAGCGACCAGGTGCAGGCCGAAGCGCTCGAAGTCGTAGTGCGGCCCGGTGAGCCCCGAGATCTCGAGCTCGCAGCCGTTACAGGAGCCGGCGTCCACCTGGCGGATGTGCAGCGAGCGCTTGAAGCGCCGGTGGATTTCCTCGCGCAGCCGAGCCCCCACGACCTCGAGCGGAGCGGACTCGGTGGCAACGCCCGGCTCGGTGACGACACCGGCGCGGAGCGCGGCACGCAGCTGGCGAAGCATCAACGGCGCCCGGGCCGGCGGGCCTCGCGCTGCAGCTCTCTCAGCATGGTCCGCGTGCCGGTCAGCTGGTTGTTGAAGATGCGCCGGGCCAGGTCGAGCAGGCTGCCGACCAGCGGGTCGCGGACGGCGTAGCGCACGGTCGTGCCTTCCTTGCGCGCGCCCACCACGTGTTTGGCCCGCAGGACGGCGAGCTGCTGGGAGACGGTCGACTGGTCGAGCCCCAGCGCGGCCTGCAGCTCCTGCACGCTCCGCTCACGGACCCGCAGCAGCTCGAGCAGCCGGATGCGGATGGGGTGGGCGAGCGCTTTGAAGAAGTCTGCCTTGAAGCGCTGAAGGTCGGAGGCCGGCACGGGTCCCGATATCAACGTAAAGTTTATATAGCAATATTCTTATATAGTCAATCAACGGCTTCGGGGGGCGGGGACCTTCGAGTCTTCCCCGGGGCCGACGAGCGTGTGGTATCGTCCGGCGCGGCGGCTCGGGAGGGACCACGATGAAGATCACCGACGTCACGCTGACGCTGTTTGCCTGGGGCGACATCCCGGCCACGACCTACGGGCGCCACACCGGCACGTTCGCCGGGAAGAGCCAGCTCGGCCTCGTGACCATCAGCACCGACGATGGGCTGCAGGGCCACGCGTTCCTCGGGTCCGCCATGCGGGGCGCCCATCTGGACGCCGAGTCGCTGATCCACTACCTCAAGCCGCTCGTCATGGGCCAGGACCCTCTGGAGCGCGAGCGGCTGTGGCAGGCGATGTGGCAGAAGAATCGTCAGACGACGCTGCGCGCCATCGGGGCCATGGACGTGGCGCTCTGGGACATCGCGGGCAAGGCGGCGGGCCTGCCCATCCATCGACTGCTCGGGTCGTATCGCGACCGCGTGCCGGCGTACGCCAGCTCGGCGGTGCTGCCGTCGAAGGAGGCGTACGCGGCCGAGGCCGCGCGCTTCAAGGCCGACGGGTGGACCGCGTACAAGATTCACCCGCCGACGGACCCGGCGACCGACATCGAGGTGTGCCGGGCGGTGCGCCGGGAGGTGGGCGATGGCTTCACCGTGATGCTCGACTCCACCTGGGCGTACCAGTATCCGGAGGCGCTCCGCGTGGGCAAGGCTATCGAGGAGCTGCAGTTCCACTGGTACGAGGATCCGCTGGCCGACGACGACCTGGTGAACTATGTCAAGCTGAAGCAACAGCTCTCGATCCCGATTCTCGCCACCGAGTACACGCCGGGCGGCTTCACGGCGCTGGCGCCGTGGATCACGGCGGGCGCCACCGATTTCCTGCGCGGCGATCCGGCGGTGAAGGGTGGCATCACTCCGCTGGTCAAGACGGCGCACCTCGCCGAGGCGTTCCACATGAACTTCGAGGTGCACCACGGCGGTAACTCGCTGAACAACGTTGCCAATCTCCACGTGATCATGGCCATCAAGAACTGTGAGTTTTTCGAAGTCTTGCTGCCGGCGGGGGCGCAGAAATACGGGCTCGTGAACGACATCGAGGTCGACGCGCGGGGGTTCGTCCATGCCCCGACCGGGCCGGGGCTCGGCGCCGCGATCGACTTCGCGTTGATCGCGCGCCACAAGACCGGCGTGCTCTCGTAGAACAGCGACGGTAATACTTTCACGATCCGGCCGCGTCTTTGCACATGGACACGACGCTCGCTGATCTTTGGTCAGGGAGCCAACCGCGCCGCTCGTCAGCGTTCCCGAGCACGCTGGCGAGCGGCGCGCGCCATTACATCAGCCAATGCGGGATGGATGAACGGATGGCGTCGCGACCACGAGCCGGCCGCGAACCGGCCCACACGATCTTACCGATGCAGCTGCGCATCGGCGATCGCTTCACGAGCATCGACGGTGAGTGGAAGATCGTCGGCGGCCCCTTGACTCTGCACGGCGGTAACACGGTCAAGGCGCGCGTCTCCCGCACCGGCGACCCGAGGAACGTGAAGCACATGGGCTGGCCCGCGCACACGAAGATCACCGTGCGCCGGTCCACCAGCCGGGGCACGCATTGGGCGGACCTGCGCCGCGCCCTTCTCATCGCCGTCTTCGCCTGCTCGCAGCTCGTGCTCGGCGCACCGAGGGAGCTCAGGTCCAAATGAGAGCGCTCGCTACGATCCTCGCCCTGCTCCTGCTCGTGGCCGCCTGGTTCGTCCTCCTGGGCAGCGACGAACCCGTGCCGGCGACACACCTGCGGGCGGCTGATGTCGGTGCGCAGGACACCAGAAGCGGTGCCGACACCCGAACGGCCGGGGGCGCGCGTCCCCGAACCGCGGGTCAGCCTGAACGGCCGGCGAAGCCCGGGCAGGTGGATCCGGTGGAGATCATCGGGCTCATGATGATGCTTGGAGCGCCACACGGCCGGTGACGGCCGCCGGCAACGATCCTTTCCAGGGCCGTCGGATGACGCGACATATGATCGGGGCGATGTTCGTCGCCGCCCTCGCCCTGAGTGCCTGTCAAAAGAGCGCGCCGAAGTCGGCGTTCGAGCGTGACTACGAGACGATGGTGGAGCGCTGCAAGGGTGTGGCGTCCAAGGGTGAGCAGTCGCGCTGCGCGAATCGTCCGGCGGAGACGACGCACCGGCAGGCCCTCGACGCGCTGCACGTGCTCATCGCCGATCAGATCACGAAGTCACTGCCTCCGTCCGGCACGTGCTCGATTCACGGCGCGTCGTATCTCATCTGCGAGCACACGATCGGCGGCACGAAAAGCACGATCTATCGTCTCGATAGCGCGCCGGACGGCTCGGGAAGTCAGATCATGTCCGTGTGGTCACGTCGGTCCTGGTCCCGGCAGTAGCCGGACCTTCACCGAACGATTCCCGGAACCCACCAGCCGTCAGCGGGTCTTGAGGACCGTTCTAGCGGTCGCCACGACGATCTCGACGCGCACGTCGCCGTCGCGCGTGGTCATCGGAGCCAACCGAGCGGCGGGTAGGAGTGTCACTCCCATGTCGAGCGCCCGCTCCAGGGCGTCAGAAAAGCTGTCATGCGCGCGAACCCTCTGGATCATACAGTCATAGCAATCGAGCAATCTGAGTGCCAGCAGAGTGAATCATTGGAGTTCGGTCCGCTGGAGAGCGTGGACTCTCGTTCTGGGTGCGTGCGCCGTCCGCCGGCGGCACTCTGCCGACGGACGGCGCTATATCATCGGGCTGCCGCGCGGGTCGTCGTCCCGAGCTTCCTTGTTCCCGCCGCAACCCTGGAACGTGATGCCGAGAGTGTGCAAAGAGCCGGCCTGATAGCTAAAGTATCGACAAGACGAGCGTGTTGGGAGCTCCGTACATCTTTCGATAGGCGACCCGTCAACTTCTCCGACACGAAGTCGGCAGCTACGCCGACTTCAACGGCTCGTCTTCTCTTCACGAGTATGCTGCGCTACGAATTGGGCCGGGGAAAGTCGGCACCGACGACGTAGCGCCCACCAACAACGTCGCAAAGGGTTTCGCCCACAATCCTCGCATCTCTCGCTCGATGCCACGATCGGCCTGGTCCGGGCGGGGCAGGCGCTCGGGCCGTTTCTACTCATCTTCGAAGGCGTCAACTTCGCTGACACCTGGACAGGGCTGGGAGCTTCTCCAGGGATGCGATAGGGGAGATCCTGCTGCCAGGTATGTATGGCCATAACGATACTCGAGCCTTATCAGGCACCTGCCGCAGCCTCAGCGCTTGGTCCGACGTTTGCCCTATCTGCCCGGCATGAAAAATCCACGGACGTGGCTCCTCACGGCGGCTTTCGTGGTTGCTCCAATCGTCGGGGTCGGGATCGTCCTGTACGGCCTCGGCTACGCGGCGATCGGCCGTCGACCCAAGCCGGCGAAGGATCCGTACGCCGAGTGGCTGGCCCTCCGTCAGCTCGTGCGGGCTCGTGGTAGCCACGATGAAGGGGCAGCAGGCGCCGGCCAGCAAACGCCGAAGAGCTAGCCGTGGGCCCGAGCGAACGCGTCGTCGTCGTGCTGGGCGTAGGCATCGTCGTCCTGTCCGTCCTGAACGCCGGTCTCATGCTGAAACGACGCTGGCTCTCGATGTGGGGCCTCGCCGGCATGCTCGGATTCCTCGCGCTCCTCATCGAAGGAATGGTCGAAG
>MNEG01000084.1:18983-26865 GCA_001917585.1 Candidatus Rokubacteria bacterium 13_1_40CM_68_15 | reverse complement strand
ATCGGCTCCACGCCATCGACGACGACCCGCCGGGTGCCGGCGGCGAAGTGAAAGTACAGGAACGGGCGCACCGTGTAGAGCGCGCGGTTGTAGGTCGCCTTCCAGTTCCAGTCGAACTCCCAGCTGCCGTCGGGGGTCGGCACCTGGAAGTCTCGGGTCCGTCCGACCCACGCGAACGTGTTCGAGTAGAAGGCGTCCATCTGCGCCGCCGGCGGATAGGGGTCGGTCATCGGCGTGACGGTGTGGGTCCACGGCGTGAGATCCCAGTGGAAGAGCCGGCGCGCGTATTCGTCGTGCTGCTGAGAGTCGCCGCGGCCGTTCATGTCGAGGATCACGCCGCGCGCGCCGTCGGCCGGCCGCCCGTGGTCGGCGAAGGTGAGCCCGAGGTGCGTCTTCCCGATCCCGGTCGCGCCGTAGAAGACGGTCAGGGTGCCCGGCAGGAGACCGCCGCCGAGCATGGCATCGAGCTTGGGAAGACCGGTCGAGGCGCGTTCAGTCACGAGCGGCGATTCTACACGCGTCCCTTCGTCTCGAACTGACCTTCGTAGAGCTGGCGCAGCTCGTCGAGCGTCGTTGCCTGCCCCGGCGCCTTGTCGTCGCGGATGCGCGCGATGCGGGCGAAGCGCAGGGCGAGCCCCGACGGATAGGTCGGGCTCTTCTGGATCTCGTTGTACTCGACCTCGACCACGATCTCGGGAGTCACCCGCACGGTGTAGCCGTCGTCGCCAACGGCGAGGGCCCACAACCGCTCGGTCATGGCGGTGAATTCCTGGTCGGTGAGCCCCTTGAACGTCTTGCCGACGTCGGCCCACCCCTCACCGTCGCGCACGGCCAGGTGATAGTTGGAGAGCCAGCCGACGCGGCGGCCGGACCCTCGGTCGGCTGCGATGATCACGCAGTCGACCGTGTCCGCGGCCTTCAGCTTGAACCAGCGCTTGCCGCGCCCGCCGGGCTCGTAGGCCGCGCGCTGGTCCTTGGCCATCACGCCCTCGTGGCCGGCGGCCAGCGCGCGAGAGAGAAACGCATCCGCCTCGCTCACCGTCGTCACCACCGAGCGCTCGGCCAGATAGCGGCCGCCCGTCACCCTCTTCAATGCCTCCCATCGCCGCTCCGACGGCTCGTCGATGAGCGAGCGCCCCTCGGCCACGAGGCAGTCGAAGAAGTGGAGCGCCAGCGGTACCTCGCCCACGAGCGCTTCGACGTCGTGGACGCGGCGGAAGCGGCGCATCAGCTCCTGGAAGGGCAGCGGTCTTCCGGCCGCGTCGAGGGCGACCACTTCGCCGTCGAGGATGAAGGGCGCGCCGGCGAGGTCGCGACGGACGATGTCGACCACGTCCGGGAGGCTCGCCGTCACGTCGGACAGGCGACGGCTCCAGATCCCCACGCGCTGGCCGTCCCCGTGAACCTGGATGCGCGCGCCGTCGTACTTGAAGTCCAGGGCGGTGACGCCACCGTGAGCGCTGAGCACCTCGCCGAAATCGGACGTGATCTCGGCGAGCATGGGCAGCATGGGCACGAACAGGCGTGGCGTGACGGCGGCGAGGGCGTCGGGGCCCCCGGTGAGCGCGAGCGCCGCGACGGTGGCGAGATCGCCGAGGAAGAGGGCGGCGCGCCGCGTCCGGGCCAGGTCCGCGCCGGCGGCCTCGGCGATGGCCTCGAGCACGAGGCCATCCGACACGCCGGTTCGCATCTCGCCGCCGATGATGCGACCGATGACTTCACGCTCCGCATCCGAGGCGCGAACAGCCAGGGCCGACAGGCACTGCTCCTTGAGCCGGCGCGCCCCTGCGCCGGCAGCCTCCGCGACCTGGGCGAACGCGGCGACGACGTCCGCGAGGGTGAGCGGGGGTCCCGACGCGGCCCCGCCAGGTGCCGGCAGACCGCGGACGTTGAGCACACGGGGGTCGGAGACGGGGAACGGGCGGCCGGTCAGGAATGCAACCGCATTGGGGACGTCATCCGGCGGCAGGGCGCGCAGGTACTCGGCGACCAGGCGGCGCTTGCCCAGGCGGCTCGCCGTGCTGACGAGCCGGGCACATAGCGTCGTGAAGTCGGCGAAAGGCGCCATAGCTGACATTATGCGCAAGTCCCCAGTAATCTTGACTTGGCCGGCGGGCCCGCCCTACGCTCGAACTCATGGGTCGGACCGTCTTTTACCCCGTGCATGCGGGGGCGGCGGGGGCGGCGGCCTCGCTCCTGGCAGATGAGTTCGACATGCGCAAGCTCGCTCCCGACGAGGTCGTACCCTCGACGGTGCCCCTGGTCTTCCTCGCCGACGCTGACGGTCCCGATCGATCTCCCGGCCCCAACGTGCGCGTCATCGGTCTGGTCGACCCGCGCCGTCCCGGCACATGGCCCGAGCACTGGTACGGACTCCTGCCGGCCTACCCCGGCCGCGCGATCCTTGCTCGCGCCGTGGCCAACGCCTTCGCGGACCTCGACGCCGCCGAGGAGATCGCCCGCCTCGGTCGCGAGCTGAGCGAGCTGAACGCCATCGGTATCCGCCTGTCCGCGGAACGGAGTCCCGCGACGCTGCTCGAGCTGATCCTGACCAAGGCGCGCGAGATCACGAACAGCGACGCCGGCTCGCTGTACCTCGTGGAGCAGGAAGGCGATGGCAACGCCCGCCTGTTCTTCGCGCTGACCCAGAACGACAGCCTGGAGGTGCCGTTCCGGGCCACCACGCTGCCGCTCTCGAGCACGAGCGTGGCCGGGCACGTGGCCCTCACCGGCGCGACGGTCAATCTGGCTGACGCCTACATCTCGCCCGACGGCTCGCCGTTCAGTATCAACCGCTCCTTCGACGACCAGACGGGCTATCGGACGAAGTCCATGCTCGTCGTACCGATGCGCACACCACAGGGCGAGACGATCGGTGTGCTCCAGCTCATCAACTGCAAGCCCGACGGGCGCGGCCGACTCGTCGATGCCGACGACGTCGCGCGACGCGTTCAGCCCTTCAGCGCGCGGTACGAGATGCTGGCCGGATCGCTCGCCTCGCAGGCGGCCGTCGCGCTGGCCAACAGTCGCCTCTTCCAGAACATCCGGCAGCTCTTCGAAGGCTTCGTGGGCGCCGCCGTCACCGCGATCGAGGCACGGGATCCCACGACGTCCGGCCACTCCTTTCGCGTCTCCGAGCTGACCGTCGGCCTGGCCGAAGCGGTCGACCGCTGCGAGCAAGGGCGCTACGCCGGCGCCCGCTTCACGGCCGATGAGATCATGGAGCTGAGGTACGCTGCGCTCCTCCACGACTTCGGCAAGGTCGGCGTGCGCGAGCACATCTTGCTGAAGGCCAAGAAGCTCTATCCCGGCGAGCTCGACCGGATTCGCCAGCGCGTGGCGCTGATCAAGCGCGGCGTCGAGCTCAAGTACACGGGCAAGAAGCTGGAGCTGCTGCTCGCCCGCGGCCGCCGTGGCTTCGATCGCCAGGCCAAGGTGATCGACGCCGAGCTCGCCGCCTTCCTCACCGAGCTCGACGACCATCTCGATCGCATCGTCATGGCCAACGAGCCGAGCGTCCTGCCGAACGACGTGGTGGAGCACCTGCGCGGGCTGGCGCTGCGGACCTTCGAGGATCATCTGGGCGACCACCAGGCGGTCATCACCTCGGAGGAGGCGACGATCCTCGCGATTCCGCGCGGCAGTCTCACCGACACCGAGATGGACGAGATGCGCTCGCACGTCGTCCACACGTGGGAATTCCTCAAGCGCATCCCGTGGACGAAGGAGTTTCGCCGCATCCCCGAGATCGCGCGGGCCCATCACGAAAAGCTCGACGGCTCCGGTTATCCGCTCGGCATGAAGGCTCCCGACATCCCGCTGCAGTCCAAGATCATGGCGATTGCCGACATCTACGACGCGCTCACCGCGGCCGACCGCCCGTACAAGAAGGCCGTGCCCATGGAGCAGGCGCTCGACATCCTCGACGCCGAGCGACGCATGGGCGCGCTCGACGGTGAGCTGTTCGACCTCTTCGTCACCGCCAAGATCTACGAGCGCACGCGGCCGCGTTGAAGGATCTCGAAGTCTCAGCCCGCCAGTAACAGGAACAACGTCCCCCACGCGAGCACGGCACCGAGCGCGGCGAGACCCCGCGCCAGCTCGCGGACGATCTCGGCGCGCTCGGTGCGTGCGCTCCTCACGTGTTGAGCAGTGGGAAGCAAAAAAAGGGCGCGACGGCGCCGGTTGGCGAAGAACCCGTAGCACGTGGCGGCGTGCATCATGGGCGGCCTCCTTTATATCGATGTGGCTCAGGCGATACCGCGGACCAGACCGACCACTCGTCCAAGAATGCGAACGGTCTGCTCCCGGGTATCGATGACGATCGGAGCGAGCGCAGGGTTCTCGGGCTTGAGCACGACGCGAGACCCGTCCCGCAGGAAGCGCTTGACGGTGGCCTCGCCTTCCCCGCCCTCGGCATCGATCAGGGCGACGACGATGTCGTTCGGCTGCGCACTCTCCTGCCGCCGGACGAGCACCAGGTCGCCATCGCAAATGTGCGCGCCGATCATGCTGTCGCCGCGCACGCGCAGCGCGAAGACGTCCTCGCCGTTCCCGGGCAGCGACGACGGGGCCAGCGGCAAATCACCCTCGCGGTCTTCCTCGGCCAGCCGGGGCCCGCCGGCGGCAATACGGCCGAGAATCGGAACGGAGCGATACGTGCTCGCGGCGATCGGCTCGGTCGGCGTGAGCGCGCGCGAGGTGCGTCGAGCGCTGGGCCGGCGCTGCAGTGCTCCCTTGCGCTCGAGCGCACGGAGGTGATCGAACGCCGCGCGCGGGGTGACGCGGAACCGCTCGCCGATCTCGCGCACCGTCGGTGGGACGACGTGCCGAGCCGTGAAGGCGCGGATGAAGCCAAGCACCTCGCGCTGCTTGTCCGTCAGTTCCCGCATGGTGGGGTTCCCCTCGTTTCGCCGGCCACTATACTCAACGCGTGTTGAGGGAGTCCAGCAAAAAAAGAGTGGGCCTCAGGCGGGCTCCCACGGCTCACAGACCGGGCATTCGACGAAGCCCTGATCACGAGCGTCGGCGACACGCTTCAGATAGACACGGTCCGCCTCCTTGATCCGCGGCGCCCATGCGCACTCCCGCCTGTGAAACAGCCGCGAGCCGCGCTGCGCGCAGTACGGTTCGCCCACGTCGACCGCCGCCGGGGCGACCGCCGCGACAGTGCCTTCACCGTCCGCATAGGTCGGCTCCAGCTCGGAGGGCAGCGCTGCCGGCGTGATCGTTGTCGCCGGCTCCGGGGTCGACGGAGTCTGGTGGATCACGGGATCGGACTCATTGAGATTGAGGTTGGTTTCGACGGTGCTCCGGAACTCATCGCTGGCGCGGCGGAACTCGCGCATCGCGCGGCCGACCATCCGTCCCAGCTCGGGCAGCCTGGACGGCCCGAAGACCAGGAGCGCAATAACGCCGATGACCAGCATCTCCTGAAGTCCGATGTCGAACATGGGGCTAGAGTAACACGCGGATCTGACACCCGACGGGCGGGGGGCAGCGTTTACCGCAACCCAGAAGAGATTTGCCTAGGCGCCGGCCGACCGGCGACGCTGGCGCGGACTTAGCTGCCGGTCAGGTCAGGCACATATGTTGCTTTGCAGGACCGCATGGCTGCGTTGAGAGTCCTCCGCTACCTGATCCTCCTCGGCGCGATTGCCGTGCGCGAGCGTACGCTCGTGCGCATGAGCCGTTAGGACGCGACGACTTCGTTCCGCGACGCCGGTTCCGGCACGACCCCTTGCTTCTCTTCCGGCGTGACGAGCCCGCACTGAACGATCTTGTAGAGCAGCGCTTTGTAGCTGATCTGGAGCAGGCGGGCCGCCTTCGCGCGGTTCCAGTGCACGCGGTCGAGAACTTCTTTGATGGCCACGCGTTCGGCGTCCCGGGCGGCCTGGCGCGCGATGTCCTTGAGACTGATCATCTGATCGGGATTGATCGTCGTCACCGACGCCGTGGTCACGGCCGGCCGCGGGCCGCGGCCGAGAGTGGCGGCGATTTCCTGGTGGACGGTCCGGTGGGTGCCGAGCACGACGACGCGCTTCACGGCGTTCTCGAGCTCACGAATGTTGCCCGGCCAGTGGTATTCGACGAAGACTCGCATGCTGTCGGCCGGGATCTCGATCTTGCGGCCGTACTGAGAGTTGAACCGGGTGAGGAAATGATCGACCAGGACAGGGATCTCCTCGCGCCTCTCGCGCAGCGGTGGGATGCGGATCTCGATGACGTTCAGGCGGTAGTACAGATCCTCCCGGAACTGGTGCGCGCGCATGGCGGTCTCGAGGTCGCGATTGGTGGAGGCGATCAGCCGCACGTCGGTGCCGATGATCTTCTCGCCGCCGACGCGCGAGAACTCGCCGTCCTGGAGCACGTGCAGGAGCTTGGCCTGGAGCCGCTGCGGCATCTCGCCGATCTCGTCGAGAAGGAGCGTCCCCTGATCGGCCGCCTCGAACTTTCCGGGCTTCTGCCGGTAGGCCCCGGTGAAGGCGCCCTTCTCGTGACCGAAGAGCTCCGATTCGAGCAGCTCGCCGGGCAGCGCAGCACAGTTCACCTTCAAGAACTGCCGGTGAGCGCGAGGCGACGCCTTGTGAATGGCCCGGGCGACCACTTCCTTGCCGACTCCGCTCTCACCCCGCAGCAACACGGTGGTGTTCGTAGCGGCCACCTTCCCGATCAACTCCCGGATCGGCTGCATCTTGGCGCTGCTGCAGAGGCCCAACCCCTCACTCATGTACAACCCCCTGGGAATGATGAATTCGCAGACGTATGAACGTAAGTGCACGGACAGTGCCATTCGTTTCCTCTTTCGCGCACGCAATCATTACAAGTAGTTGTCATGGTTGGCGGACGGAGAGCGCTTGTAAGTTTGTAAAAAGTTCACGGTAGTTCATAGTCAAGTTTACAAAGGAGGATGTATGAAGATCCTTATCGTCGACGACGAGCCGCAGGTGGCCGAGATCCTCGCCAAGTCCCTGGGCCGGGAGGGCCACCAGGCCACGATCGCCACGTCTGGAGAGCAGGCGCTCTCGCTGGTCGGGCCGCACGATCCCGACGCGTTGTTCCTCGACGTGTCGATGCCCGGGATGAACGGCCTCGACGTCCTGGCCGAGGTCAAACGCCGTCGTCCGTCGCTGCCGGTCGTCGTGATCACCGGTCACGCGACTCCGGACGAGGTCGAGCAGGTCAAAAAGATGGGCGCGGTCGACGTGATCGAGAAACCGGCGCCGCTCACCCACTATCAGCTCGCGTTGAAGCGGCTCGATATCCGCTGAGCGAATCCGGTGAAACGCTTTTACCGGCGGGGCCACCTGTGATAGAGAACTGGGCGTGCTCGCGCGGCGCCTGAGTGCTCGGCCTCTGGCGATCGTCGCCGCCCTGGCGGTTCTCGCGGCGGCGCCGCCAGCGTCCGCTCAGTTGTTGCGCCCGCCGACGGATCCGCAGGGACTCCAGCAGCCCCGGAAGTCGCCAATGACGCTCACGCCCAGCGTCACGGTGAGCGAGGAATTCAACGACAACGTCTTCCTCGACAACACCAAGAAAGAGTGGGACCTGATCACGCGGATCACCCCGGGCGTGACCTTCGAGGTCGGCGAGCCGACGTACCGCCTGGCCGCCGGCTACTTCTTCACGGCCGATCTGTACGCGCGACATCCCGAGCTCAACCAAGCGTTCGACGCCCACAGCTTCATCGGTGACGCCCTGTGGAAGGTTTCGCCGCGTCTCACGCTCAACGCGTTCGACACGTTCACGCTGACCACCGACACCAATCTGGTGAACCAGGAGAGCGTGGCCACCGGTCGCAATCGTTCGTACAGTAACTACATCGGTGGCGGCGCGTCGTATCAGCTCGATCGTCTGACGACGGTGCGCGGCGGCGCGTCGT